>NZ_CP098440.1:3482500-3803027 GCF_050644135.1 Rhizobium sp. YTU87027
AATCAAACTCGGAAATAGCTGGTTCTCCGCGAAATCTATTTAGGTAGAGCGTCGACCGAATACCCTGGGGGGTAGAGCACTGGATGGGCTATGGGGACTCACCGTCTTACTGATCCTAACCAAACTCCGAATACCCAGGAGTACTAGTCGGCAGACACACGGCGGGTGCTAACGTCCGTCGTGAAAAGGGCAACAACCCTAACCTCCAGCTAAGGTCCCCAAGTCATGGCTAAGTGGGAAAGGATGTGAGGATCCCAAAACAACCAGGATGTTGGCTTAGAAGCAGCCATCATTTAAAGAAAGCGTAACAGCTCACTGGTCTAAATAAGGGTCTTTGCGCCGAAAATGTAACGGGGCTGAAGCCATGCACCGAAGCTGAGGATGTGTAGCAATACACGTGGTAGCGGAGCGTTCCGTAAGCCTGTGAAGGGACAGTCGTGAGACATCCTGGAGGTATCGGAAGTGCGAATGTTGACATGAGTAACGATAAAGAGGGTGAGAGACCCTCTCGCCGAAAGACCAAGGGTTCCTGCTTAAAGTTAATCTGAGCAGGGTTAGCCGGCCCCTAAGACGAGGCGGACACGCGTAGTCGATGGGAACCACGTTAATATTCGTGGGCCTGGTGGTAGTGACGGATTGCTCAACTTGTAAGGTCTTATTGGATTGATCTTGCAGGGACGCGGTTCCAGGAAATAGCTCCACCGTATAGACCGTACCCGAAACCGACACAGGTGGTCAGGTAGAGTATACCAAGGCGCTTGAGAGAACTATGTTGAAGGAACTCGGCAAATTGCACGCGTAACTTCGGAAGAAGCGTGACCCCTTCGCACGCAAGTGTGGTGGGGTGGCACAGACCAGGGGGTAGCGACTGTTTATCAAAAACACAGGGCTCTGCGAAGTCGCAAGACGACGTATAGGGTCTGACGCCTGCCCGGTGCTGGAAGGTTAAGAGGAGAGGTGCAAGCTTTGAATCGAAGCCCCAGTAAACGGCGGCCGTAACTATAACGGTCCTAAGGTAGCGAAATTCCTTGTCGGGTAAGTTCCGACCTGCACGAATGGCGTAACGACTTCCCCGCTGTCTCCAACATAGACTCAGTGAAATTGAATTCCCCGTGAAGATGCGGGGTTCCTGCGGTCAGACGGAAAGACCCCGTGCACCTTTACTATAGCTTTACACTGGCATTCGTGTCGGCATGTGTAGGATAGGTGGTAGGCTTTGAAGCGGGGACGCCAGTTTCCGTGGAGCCATCCTTGAAATACCACCCTTATCGTCATGGATGTCTAACCGCGGTCCGTTATCCGGATCCGGGACAGTGTATGGTGGGTAGTTTGACTGGGGCGGTCGCCTCCGAAAGAGTAACGGAGGCGCGCGATGGTGGGCTCAGACCGGTCGGAAATCGGTCGTCGAGTGCAATGGCATAAGCCCGCCTGACTGCGAGACTGACAAGTCGAGCAGAGACGAAAGTCGGTCATAGTGATCCGGTGGTCCCGCGTGGAAGGGCCATCGCTCAACGGATAAAAGGTACGCCGGGGATAACAGGCTGATGACCCCCAAGAGTCCATATCGACGGGGTTGTTTGGCACCTCGATGTCGGCTCATCGCATCCTGGGGCTGGAGCAGGTCCCAAGGGTTTGGCTGTTCGCCAATTAAAGCGGTACGTGAGCTGGGTTCAGAACGTCGTGAGACAGTTCGGTCCCTATCTGCCGTGGGTGTAGGAATATTGACAGGATCTGTCCCTAGTACGAGAGGACCGGGATGGACATATCTCTGGTGGACCTGTTGTCCTGCCAAGGGCATAGCAGGGTAGCTACATATGGAATGGATAACCGCTGAAGGCATCTAAGCGGGAAACCAACCTGAAAACGAGTATTCCCTATCAGAGCCGTGGAAGACGACCACGTTGATAGGCCGGGTGTGGAAGCGCAGCAATGTGTGAAGCTTACCGGTACTAATAGCTCGATTGGCTTGATCGTTCTCATTGATCAATGCTCATCTCCGACACAAGCGTGTCGGGGTGACGCCTAAACGTGTTCAAAAGAAAACAGGCGAATGCCTGCCAGCTTCTCAATTGTTGCGCTTCGCTGACCTGGTGGTTATGGCGGGGCGGCTGCACCCGTTCCCATTCCGAACACGGCCGTGAAACGCCCCAGCGCCTATGGTACTTCGTCTTAAGACGCGGGAGAGTCGGTCGCTGCCAGGTCTGCTAAACGCAACAACAAATCTTCTCATCATGAAATGACGGCCCAAGCCGAAACAAAAAGGGCCGCCTAAAGCGGTCCTTTCTGATTTGGGCCCTATATACAGAATGAAAAATCGGCGCACCGGACAGCTCGTCTGATGGTGCGTCCCTTACATGAACAACTTGTCTTCGCAAGTTGCTCAGGAAGAAGGCATAACCGCCAAGCGGTTACGCCGCCGCGACATTCGGTAAAGCCGAATGCGCTGGACGCGGGGTGGAGCAGCCCGGTAGCTCGTCAGGCTCATAACCTGAAGGCCGCAGGTTCAAATCCTGCCCCCGCAACCAATCCCCTAAAAAGCTAGAAAGACCGAAGTGTCCATAGCGCACCCACGCCTGGCAAATATCCTTGATCTTTGGCCCTCGGTGCTCTTTTGATGCATGTTGCATCAATTTATACCTCTATTGTTGTAATGGTTGGGAATATATTAGGCATTTTGCAACAAGAAGGCGCATGTTATTCTTGGAAGTCCTTAGGTTTTAGGGGGATGTCGGGATTGCCCCCGACATGGCATCGGCGTTGTTTGGTCTTAGATGAGCCAACGAGCGTCGTGTTGTTGTAAGCATTGGCTGCACGACTAGGAAAAATACAATCGGGAGGAGGCCTCCGATGTTTCGCATTGAGACGTGGCTTTTCTAGGCCGTTGAGGCGTGTTGCCAACAGGCGAGTGGCTGGGAACCACCTTCGACCGCACGGTCGGACCGGGATGAAGGTAGCCTGAATTATTCATGAGAGCTGAAAGCGCGGCAATGGTGCCGCTGTATACGGTATCGGGCGGATAGCGTTGTGAGAGCACGCGTCCGTATCTGACACTTTGGAAATTCGCCACAGCATTGGAGTGGGTCCGATGATCAATAGCTTTGGTGAAGACATCTACTTGCCTTTGGTGCAACTGATCTATGAGACCGTTGTCAGCCCCCCCGAATGGGAAAAGGTCTTAGCGGAACTGATCGACATCACCAAAGCAGCGGCGGGTGCTGTCGTGGGCTTTAAGGGAGCGGAGGATCGGCGCGCGAGCGTGTTCGCAAAGGGCGTCCCGAAAGTCGCGCTCAGCAATCCGCAGATGATAGCTGCATTGCATGCAGCGACGCTCACCCTGGGGCAAGGGGCGTTCCTGACGGTCGATCTAAAAGTCAAGATCAACCCGCAATGGAACGTGCCCGTACACGAGTGCTTTGGTACCGAGGGTAGCCTTCTCATGCTCTTGCTCGTCAAGGAAGGCGGGCGCCGGATTGCACTGATGCTTCATTTCGATCGGCCAGGTCGAAGCGAAACCGACAGAGCAGCTGAAACTCTGATGAAACTATTGCCACACTTTCAGACAGCCTTTGCGATTCAAAAGGCTGCGCTCCTAGAGCGTGAAAAATCCGCACATATGGAGAGCGCCTTCTTTAGTTCGTCGGCACCCTCTGCCCTCATCACCGAGGATTATCAGGTGCGCCTGGCGAATGCGAGCTTTGAGAAGTTTGTCGAAGCGTCGCATCTACTCGTCGAATATAGCGACTCGGTGATCGATTTCGTTGATACGGCCCTGCAGGAAGAAGTTGCTCGGCTGATCGGCATGGCGGCCTCCCATGGGCGCGTCCGGCATGTCGCCTGGGTCGAGGATAAGGTAAAGAATATCAAGTGGCTTGTCAGCGTGGACGCGTTGTCGGGGCGCGTTGGCCTAGGATCGCAATTCAAGAATGTTTTTGCCACCAACGAGCGTGTTTACATGCTCACGATACGGGAACTTGGTGGAAACAGCCTGCTGGCGCCTGACACCATAAAGTCGATTTTTGGCCTGACGCCGACGGAGGCTGATCTCGCATATTGTCTCCTGAGGGGAGAGACGGCTTCGGAGATCGCTCGGCAGCGCGGCGTCTCAAAGAACACCGTCCATAACCAGCTTGCCTCTGCGATGGCACGCGTAGGCGTGAGCCGGCAGACTCAATTTCTGCACTGCCTGTCCATGCTTTCCGCGATGTGTTGAAGTCCCGCTCAGAATCGCCAGGTAATGCTGACGGAAACGTTGTAGTCGATCGCGTGACTCATGCCGATTGTAGGCGATACGCCACCTGCGTCCGCGATGTAATTGATCGTCGGCACTTTGTTGAGGTAGTCAATGCCGGCGTTCAAACCGACAAGCAGGTTCTCCTTGGGCGCATAGCGCAGCCCGGCGCCAATGCCGGCAAGCAGGCTGGCGTCGTCACGCGTTTCGGAGACGAAGTCGAAAGCACCAGTCGATACACTCGGCAGAACTGCAGAGTAGTGGCTGCGATAGCGGGAGTGGAGGTAAGCGCCACCAAATCTCGCATCGAGCGAGACGCTGAGATCCGGCTGCAGCGCCTTGGCTATGCCGAGTTCGGCCAGAGCGCCGACATAGCGTGCATCGAGTTCATCGTTCTGTTCGACGCCAACCTGCGGGACCGATATGCCAGGGATGCTGGACCCAATAACGAGCGTCCTGCGAAAATCCACGTCGCGATCAATGGAGCGATACATCGGGCCGAACTTCGGGGTGATAGTCCAGCCGCCCTGGAGGTCGATCGGAGCGCCGAGTAGCAGTTCCTGATCGATGACAGTGGCATCCTCGCTGCGCTCGTCGACGATCGCGCTGTTGCTGAGGTCGCCGGTTGCTCGCAAGGTGAGGCCGGTGTTGTCAGCATAGGCCGCGTAAGCCGCAGCACTGGGTGTGCCACCATTGGTCACCAGCGCGGTAAATACGCCACCGGTAATCGAGCTGCTCGAGGCAAACTGGGTAATCCGGCCAGTGGGGTCCGACGACGACGCCGTGGAGTTAATGTGCGCTGTCCCGCCCGCGCTGTCGTTTACCGTCACATCTGCCACGGCGGCTGCTGGAAGGATGCCCGCCGGGGATGCCGTTAGTGTATTGATGCTGCCGTTCGCCGAGTTGCCAAAGCTTAGGTTCAGCGAATTCTGTCCGGCAAGGCTCGTTCGGTTCGTGGAATTGGATGAAAGGCCCGCGATGCTGCCGTTCCACTCCAGAACAAGGGGCTGCGACCCTATCTGCCCAAGCGGCAGATCCAGGCTGATGCCAAGGTTGAGACCGTCGTCAACGACCCTGCTGTCTCCGCTTCCGAAGAAATCGGGCCTTCGCGAACCCCAACTCGGCAAGCTTAACCAGTTGATGCCTGTCCCGATCTCCAGGCTTGGGGTGGCGTCCTCGTTCTGCGGCGCTAGCGTGGTGTCGTCGGCACGTGCAGTGGAGGTTGTGCCAGTAAGGCTTGCTAGGACCGCAACCAGAATTGCGGCCACTTTCTGGGGCAGAACGGCTTGGCGGATTCGCATTCTCTCGTCACCTCAAGATGGCGCCGACGCAGGCCGACGCGACACGCTGAGGTCTATTACTATTATAATTTAGTATACAATCAATTAGTCGCGGCGTCCGTCCTTGGGAGATGGTGCCATCGGGACATAAATGTCACGGCACCGAAACCACGCAGAGCTTCTCGCCGTTCGGACCATAGACGGTGAGCCGGGCGCTCCATCCGTTCGGCGACACGGAGACGGTTGATCTTGAAAGCGCGAGCCGTCCCGGGTTGTCCTTCTGGAAATCACCGCCTTGAACGTTGCTTGAAGTGTTGCCATTGGAACTCGAGAAAATCTCAAACTGATAACTTCCTGCGCCGCGACCGTCGCTTTCGATCGTCGGGACCAGGGTCATGGCATCCCCATTCTCTTTATGATGCTCGATGATGCAATGGACGGGGGGGAGGGCAGCAATCATTGTAGGACTCCCTAGCAAAGGAGGTCAGCGGCACGGCCGCTGACCTAAAGATATACTCGACTAATGCTGGATGGTCGTGGAGCTGTTGCCGACGCCGGACTGAACAGTGAGCGAGTTGTTGCCGAAGCCGGACTGGATGGTAGCAGAGACGTTTCCTAGGCCCCCTTGTACGGTAGTTGAGTGGTTGCCGACGCCGAATTGGGCTGTACCGGATGCGTTGTAGGCACCGAACTGAACGGTTGCCGAGTGATTCGCAATACCGGATTGGCCGGTAATGCTGAAGTTCCGGAAGCCGTTCTGGGCCGTGCCGGCGACGTTGCCCCAACCGCTTTGAAATGTCTGGGCTATATTATCCGCGGCGAACGCGCCGGAGATTGACGAAAGAGCAAACACGGTTGCAATTACTAGGCCCTTGATTTTCATTGTATCTCTCCTCTTCCTCCCGCCGGAATTGACGGTTGAGAGACACTACCGCATCGCTAGTCGCGCTAGGGCTGCAAAGCTTGCCTAACCCAAGAGGGAAGTCTCTAGTTTGAGCCAAGGAATATGGCTGCGAATTGGTCAGAGAGTGTGACAGGTGGTCTATTGCGCCATGCCAATAGGGATCTTCGCCAGAAGATTGGGCAAGAGGAACAGCAGAGTTTCCCGGGTTGCGCTGCGCCTAACGCAGCAGATGGAAGATCTATACAGCTATCCGCTTAGAAAGCATATACGGGCAGCGTTTTGCCGTGACGCCCGAGCCTATCCGGCAAGACGATGACTGGGGGATCCACTGGCCCCCTCGACCAGGGTAAGGTTCCTGCCCTCGGATTTCGCCCGTAAGAGCGCGGCATCCGCCCTTTGCAATAAGGTCGCGGTTGGCTTCCCGTCTTCCGTCGAGGCGATCCCGACTGATACGGTCACCGTCCCCAGGGGTTCCCTGATAGGTAATGGGGGCGGCCTCGACCGCAATACGGACCTTCTCTGCAATACCAAAGCCCATGTCTCTCGTCGATTCGGGCAGAATGATCGTGAACTCCTCGCCACCGAAGCGGTAAACGGAGCCTGACTTGCCGGCCGTTTCGTCCATGAAGGTTGCGACCTGCCGCATCACGTGATCACCGGCGTCGTGTCCGAACTCGTCATTGAAGCGCTTGAAGTGGTCGATGTCGACCATCAGGCAGGCCGTCGGGCGATCCGCGGAATCTCGGCGCAGTCGGTTCATTTCGTCGTCCAGTGAGCGTCGATTGAGAAGACCGGTGAGAGGGTCCCTGACGGCAAGATGCGTCAACCGATCTCTGAGCTGCAGATTGGCGATCGCCAGCCCGATGTTCTCGGCGATGATTTCGATGTAGAGCCGTGCGCTCTCCATTGCTTTGCCGCCATCCGTTCCCTCGAAATAGAGGAGGCCGACCGTGTCGCCGTGGGCTGACAGCGGTATGCAGATACAAGCATCGTCCCCAGCCTCCAGATGTTGGCAGGGTATATCGCCGCCCGAATGGTCGCTGATATGGGGCCTACCGCGCCGCAACCCCCAGCATTCCGCCGGCGCCAGGATGTCGTGTGACCGGCGCGGCTGGTGCCACTGGCTGGCAGACGTCAGCGCCGACCGGCCGCTGTTCATGAGGTACAGGTGCCCGGCGAGGTGCGGCAAAATCTGTGGCGCGAAAAGTGAGACGACCTCGGCAAGCTCTTCATGCTGCTGGCAGGCCTGAAGTCGATGCATCATCTGAAGGATGTGATCTTTCGTCTTTTGATCGTGCCGCCGCTCGGCATCAAGGCGCTCTCGTTCCAGGCCATTATCTCTGAAGATCTGGATCGCTTCGTTCGTTATGGGCGGACAAAATGAAAGCCCCGCCTGAGACAACAGTGAGTACAACCGCAACGGCATATGCCCAATTGGTGATCGTGCTGATCCGCATCCTGTTTCGTGCTCCGCGACACGTTGGTTCGCCTGCGTGGGCTCCTCGATGCTAAACTACGGCGATAAACGAGCATTTGATTCAGGCTCTCCAGGCGATACGCCTGGCTGATGCAGCGGGAGCGTCGCCGGCAGTCTAACACGTTGTCAATGGTTCCCGCCGCCTTTTGTCTATTCGACACGTCACCCTGGCCTTTGGCTTGCCGGGGTTGCCGGTGCTATTGATCCTATGTGCGAGAAAAAGTATTCCTTTTGTCGACAAAAGGATTCCAGGATGACTGATAACGATACGAATTCCACTCCTGAACGCAAGCGCGGCTCCGGCGTCAAGGTGGTCTATGACCTCCTGCGCGACGAGATCCTTGATCTGGTTTTGCCACCCGGCAGCCCGATCGATGAGGTGCAACTGGCCGAGCGGTTTAAGATGTCGCGCACACCGATCCGCGAGGCGCTGGTTCGGTTGGCGGGCGAGGGGCTGATTGATACGTTGCCCAATCGTTCGACCATGGTCTCGAACATCGATTTCTTCAACATGCACACCTTCTTCGATGCGCTAGTGCTGATGTATCGCGTGACGACACGCCTTGCCGCCCAATATCATCGTGCCGAGGACCTGCAGGTAATCCGCGCGCGTCAGGCCGAGTTTGCTGCCGCCGTGGCGGCGCAGGACGCCTTGGCTATGATTGCCACAAACGCCGCCTTCCATTCGGCCATCGCCGAGGCGGGTCGGAACGCTTATTTCACCGGCCTTTTCAATCGCCTTCTCGACGAAGGGCGGCGGATCCTGCGGCTCTATTACCAGTCCTATGAGGATCGCTTGCCGCAACGTTTCGTCGACGAGCACGAGGACATTATCGCGGTCATCGCTGCGCGCGATACCGAGGCCGCCGACCGCTTAGCGACGATCCATGCAGAGCAGATCGTGCAGCAGATACAGAAACTTTTCGCACGCGGCGGCAAGCTGGATATTGCTCTTTGATCTGCTGCATAATTTTTGTCGACAAATAATATGCAAGTGCTATAGTTGCCTTCGAAGACACGGGGACCGGGCCAATGCTTGCGAGTCGATCCCTTCCGTCCCGCCAGGCAAACAGGAGTTTCTCAATGAAGGCCAAGATTTTTTCCGGTGTAATTCCAGCTCTGATGACCCCCTGCAAGCAGGATCGTACCCCCGACTACGACGCCCTCGTCCGCAAGGGGCAGGAACTGATTACCCAGGGCATGTCGGCAGTCGTTTACTGCGGCTCCATGGGTGACTGGCCGCTCCTCACCGATGCGCAGCGCATGGAAGGCGTGGAACGCCTGGTAAGGGCCGGCATTCCGGTCATCGTCGGCACCGGCGCTGTCAACAGCGCGTCTGCTGTTGCCCATGCGGCGCATGCCCAGAAGGTCGGGGCAAAGGGTCTGATGGTTATCCCGCGCGTCCTGTCGCGCGGCTCGGTGATTGCAGCTCAGAAGGCGCACTTCAAGGCGATCCTTTCGGCTGCTCCGGATCTTCCAGCGGTCATCTACAACAGCCCTTATTATGGCTTCGCCACCCGCGCGGACCTGTTCTTCGCGCTCCGCGCCGAACATCCGAACCTCGTTGGCTTCAAGGAGTTCGGTGGCGCGGCTGATATGCGCTATGCGGCAGAAAACATCACCAGCCGCGATGATGGCGTTTCGCTGATGATCGGTGTCGACACGGCCGTCTTCCACGGCTTCGTAAATTGCGGTGCGACGGGCGCCATCACGGGCATCGGCAACGTCCTGCCGAAGGAAGTGCTGCATCTTTGCAACCTGGCCCAAGCCGCCGCTGCCGGCGACGCGGATGCCCGCCAGCGGGCGCTGGAGCTCGAGCAGGCGCTGGCCGTCCTCTCCTCCTTCGACGAAGGCGCGGACCTCGTGCTGTTCTTCAAGCACATGATGGTGCTGAAGGGCGACAAGGAATACACGCTCCATTTCTACGAAACGGACGTTCTGACGGACAGCCAGCGCGGCTACGTCGAGTCTCAGTTCAAGCTTTTCAACACCTGGTACGCAGAATGGAGCAAGCTCCCCGGCGCTGTAGAGAAATACAAGGTCTGATTTCAAGGACTCTCAAATCAAAAGGCCCTCCGCTTGGAGGGCCTTTGCGTTATCAGCGGTGTCAGGCGGTGGCTCAGGCCACCGCATCCAGGCCGAGCGCGAACAACCGTTCGAGCTGCTTGATCTCGGCGTCGGTCAGCGTAATGCCATCGGCCTCCGATTTGGCGCGTGCCACATACCGGCGCTGCGAGGGCAGGCGGGCGCCCTGGCCAACGATTGCCTCGAACAGTGTCTCGGCCCGTGCAAACGGATTGCCCGGTCGGCCGGCTGCGAAGGCTTCAGGGGAGAAGGCGATGATCAACTCGCCGTGGAACGGCGCAAGCGTGGTCGTGCCGAGATAGTCCAGCACCTCAGGGCTTGTCAGATCGCCGATCATGATGCCGGCCAACAGCTCGATCATCGTACCGATCGCAGATCCCTTGTGTCCTCCGAAGGGCAGCATGGCGCCGGCAAGCGCAGCTTCCGGATCGGTGGTCGGATTGCCTTCGGCATCGATCGCCCAGCCCTCCGGCAGCGACTTGCCGGCCCGCCGGTGTAATTCGATTTCGCCGCGCGCGGCGACCGACGTTGCAAAATCGAAGACATAAGGCGGTTGGCCGGCGCGCGGCCAGGCGAAGGCGAAGGGGTTGGTGCCGAGCAGCGGCTTGTTGCCGCCAGTCGGTGCAACCGTCGCATAGCTCGGGCACATCACCAGGCCGGCAAGCCCCTGTTCGGTCAGCGCTTCCGCTTCCGGCCAAAGTGCCGAGAAATGCGTGCAGTCGTTGATGACGAGCGCCGCAAGTCCGCAGGAGCGGGCGCGCTCTACGAGCGCCGGCAGGCCGAGTTCGAAGGCCGGATTGGCAAAGCCGCCCTTGGCATTGACCTTCACAATCGCCGAACCCTCCTGCAGCAGCAGTTCCGGCACCGCATCCGGCTTTACCTTGCCGGCCTTGACAGTGCGCAACGCACCCTCGATCCGGTAGATGCCGTGCGATTTGCAGGCATCCCGTTCCCCGGCGACGATCACGCGAGCGAGTGCGCCGGCTTGGATCTCGTTGAGGCCGGCCTTGCGAAAGATCGCATCGACCCGCTCCTTCAGTGCCGGGACGGTCAGGGTGGTGTTATCGCTCATCTTGTGTCTCTCATGGATGGCCCGGCCGCCGACAGCGATCGAGTGTTGATGTTGTAAATACATAGAGTATACAAAGATCCGACTTGTGCAATTCGCCTCCGGACGGATTTTCGCGTAAAGCACTCCGGGCACTCAAGAAAGGAATCGCAGATGGTCTTCACTCCCAATGGAAAACACCTCATCGCGGGCGAATGGCTCGACGGAGCAGGTACTTTTGCATCCGCGCCGGCCCACGGTCCAGTGCATCAATTCGCCGTCGGCACCGTTGATCTGGTGAACCGCGCTTGCGAGGCAGCCGAAGATGCTTTCTGGAGCTACGGCTACTCCACCCGAGCGGAACGGGCGGCATTCCTGCGTGCGATCGCCGATGAGATCGAGGCTCGCGCCGAAGCGATCACGGAGATCGGTAGCCAGGAAACGGGTCTGCCTCAGGCTCGCCTGCAGGGCGAACGCGGTCGTACGACCGGCCAGTTGCGTCTCTTCGCCGAGCACATCGAAAAGGGCGAATATCTCGACCGCCGCCGTGACGCGGCACTACCCGACCGTCAGCCTGCGCCGCGCCCGGAAATCCGGCTCATCCAGCGCCCGGTCGGCCCGGTGGCTGTCTTTGGCGCTTCGAACTTCCCGCTGGCCTTCTCGACTGCCGGCGGTGACACAGCGGCAGCACTTGCCGCGGGTTGCCCTGTCGTAGTCAAGGGGCATTCGGCGCATCCCGGAACCGGCGAAATTGTCGCGCAGGCTATCGAGGCGGCTATTCGCAAGACGGGTGTTCATCCTGGCGTCTTCTCGCTGATCCAAGGTGGCAACCGCGATGTTGGTCATGCGCTCGTGCAGCATCCGCGGATCAAGGCTGTCGGCTTCACCGGTTCGCTCGCCGGCGGTCGTGCGCTCTTCAATCTCTGCGCGGCGCGGCCGGAGCCGATCCCCTTCTTCGGCGAACTCGGTTCGGTCAATCCGATGTTTTTGCTGCCCGAAGCGTTGAAGGCGCGTGCAGAAACGCTCGGCCAGGGCTGGGCTGGGTCGCTGACCATGGGTGCCGGCCAGTTCTGCACCAACCCCGGCATCGCCGTAGTGGCGGAAGGCGCCGATGCCGATCGCTTTGTTGCGGCAACGGTCGAAGCACTTGGCAAGGTAGCGCCACAGACCATGCTGACCGATGGTATCGCGAAGGCCTACCAGGATGGGCAGTCCCGCTTTGCAACTCGCAATACGGTCAAATCGCTGTTCACCAGCGAGTCCTCCGGCCGCTCAGCCGCTCCGAACTTGTTTGAGACGACTGGCGCACAGTTCCTCGCCGATCACGCCCTGGGCGAAGAGGTCTTCGGACCGCTCGGCCTGGTCGTCCGTGTGCAGACGATCGATGAGATGGAGCAACTCGCTCGTGGCTTCGAAGGTCAGTTGACGGCGACGATCCATATGGATGCAGGCGACATTGCCGACGCCCGTCGTCTGCGCCCCGTGCTGGAACGCAAGGCAGGACGAGTCCTGGTCAATGGATTCCCGACCGGGGTCGAGGTGGTCGATTCCATGGTCCATGGCGGACCCTATCCAGCTTCGACAAACTTTGGGGCAACCAGCGTCGGCACAATGTCGATCCGGCGCTTCCTCCGCCCGGTTTCGTACCAGAACATGCCGGAAGATCTCCTGCCGGAAGATTTTCTCGGCTGATTCCTATCAAGGGTAGAAAAGCAAAGGGCGGCCATGACTTGGCCGCCCTTTTTTGTCGACATGGCCGCTATTCAACTTATACTTTTTGCATACTTCATGTATTTTAGCATTGATTTGCGCGCGCCGACGGGGAATAGTGCGCCTCGCTGTCAATCGACAATCCAACTCTGGGAGAGAGAATAGAATGAAACCCTCGGTCCTCGCCTTCGGCCTTCTGGCCGCCGCCACCGTTCTGACCAGCCCGGCCAAGGCCGATAAGCTGGATGACATTATCGGCTCGGGCACGCTGCGCTGCGCTGTCGTGCTGGACTTCCCGCCGATGGGTTCGCGCGACGAGAACAATAATCCGATCGGCTTCGACGTGGACTATTGCAACGATCTGGCCAAGGCGCTGGGCGTAACTGCCGAAATCGTTGAAACCCCGTTCCCCGAGCGTATTCCGGCACTGATGTCGGGTCGCGTCGATGTCGGCGTCGCCTCGACGTCCGACACGCTGGAGCGTGCCAAGACCGTTGGCATGACGGTTCCCTACTTTGCGTTCGAGATGGCTGTTACCGCCAACGAGAAGTCGGGTGTGAAGTCCTTCGAAGACATGAAGGGCAAGGTGGTCGGCGCCACTGCCGGTACGTACGAAGCAATCGCGCTCGAACAGCAGGTCAAGGCCTGGGGCGTGGGCGAGTTCCGTCCTTACCAGACGCAAGCCGACGTGTTCCTGGCACTGAGCCAGGGCCAGCTTGACGCCACCGTCTCGACCTCCACTGTTGCTCAGGCCAACGTCAAGACCGGCAAGTTCCCAGGCATCGCAGTGGTCGGCAAGGCGCCGTTCGATATCGACTACGTCGCGCTCTTCACCAACCGCGAAGAATACGGCCTCGTCAACTACCTGAACCTGTTCATCAACCAGCAGGTTCGTACTGGCCGCTACGCCGAACTCTACAAGAAGTGGGTCGGCGGTGACGTCCCGTCGCTCGCGGTCAACGGCGTTTACCGCTAATCCGTGCCGTTTCTCCCGCGGCGCGAGGTCATTCCTCGCGCCGTAGCTCTACGAAAAGGTGAGACGGTCATGTTCAACTACACCTTCCACTGGAACCAAGCGTTCAAGGCCTTGCCGCATATGCTGGACGGCGCGCTGGTCACGCTGCAGATTGCGCTCTTGTCCATGATCATCGGACTGGCTTGCGCGATCGCGCTGACCCTGTTCCGACTATCCGGCAACCGCATTCTGGATGGTTTTGCCACGGCCTGGGTCGAGATCGCGCGAAATACGCCTGCGCTCTTCCAGATCTACATGGCCCATTTCGGGCTCGGCAACTTCGGCATTCACCTCACTCCGTTTACCGCGCTTCTGGTCGGTATCGCCTTCAACAATGCCGGTTATCTGGCAGAAAATTTCCGCGGCGCGCTAAAAGCGATCCCGGACACGCAGACACGCGCCGGGCGCTCGCTTGGCATGACGTCGATGCAGGCTTTTCGCCTGATCGTGCTGCCGCAGATGCTACGCGTGGCCTTTCTGCCGGCGACTAACCAGATGGTCTGGGCCGTCCTGATGACATCGCTCGGGGTGACGGTCGGCATGAACACCGATCTTGCTGGTGTGACGCAAGAGCTGAATGCACGTTCTTTCCGCACCTTTGAATTCTTCGCCTTGGCTGCCGTGATCTACTACGTCATCGCCAAGGTTCTGACCTTAGCCGCCCGGGCACTCGCCTGGCGTATGTTCCGCTACTGAGAGAGGTGAGAGATGTTTAGTACTGCCCTCACCTGGAGTGATCTGGCCTTCCTCGCGCAAGGCGCGGGAATGACGCTTGCGGTCACGGTCGTTTCGGTTGCTGCCGGGACCGTTCTCGGTATCCTTTTTGGGATGATCCGCGTCGAACTCGGACCCTACTGGTCGGCACCGCTGACCTTCGCGCTGGACGTCTTCCGCTCGGTGCCTTTGTTGATCCAACTCGTGCTTGGCAACGCCCTCCAGTCGATCATGCGGCTTGGCTGGCCTCCGTTCACGACTTCCTGCGTCGTGCTGTCGCTCTATACGGCCGCCTATTGCACGGAGATCGTTCGCGGCGGTATTTCCGCGGTGCCGCCAACCACGCGTCGCGCGGCTCGCTCGCTCGGCATGACCTGGTGGCAAGACATGCGCTATATTGTTGCGCCGCTCGCCACCCGCGTTTCGCTTCCCTCCTGGATCGGCCTGACGCTCGGCGTCATGAAGGATTCAGCGCTGATGCTCTGGCTCGGCCTGATCGAGCTGTTGCGCGCCTCGCAGATTCTCGTGACCCGGCTGCAGGAGCCGCTGTTCATTCTGATGATCTGCGGTGCCGTCTACTTCATTATCAGCTTTCCCATCGCCCGGATTGGCGGGTATCTCGAAAAACGGTGGTCCCCCAATGATTGAGATTGAAAACGTCCGCAAATCCTTCGGCCCTTTGGAGGTTCTGAAGGGCATCAACCTCACTGTCCCAAAGGGTGAGGTGCTGACCATCATTGGCGGCTCCGGTTCGGGAAAGTCGACGCTGCTCACCTGCATCAACGGCCTCGAAGCCATTGACAGCGGTCGTATTGTCGTTGACGGCACTGATGTCCATGCCAAGGCGACCGACCTCAACAAACTCCGCCGCAAGCTCGGCATCGTCTTCCAGCAGTGGAACGCTTTCCCGCACCTGACCGTGCTGGAAAACGTCATGCTCGCGCCGCGAAAGGTGATCGGCCTCTCCAAGGCGGAAGCCGAAGCGATCGCCGTGAAGCAGCTCACCCACGTCGGCCTTGGGGAGAAGCTCAAGGTCTATCCGAACCGTATGTCCGGCGGCCAGCAGCAGCGCATGGCGATTGCCCGGGCGCTGGCCATGTCGCCGGAATACATGCTGTTCGATGAAGTCACCTCGGCGCTTGACCCGCAGCTTGTTGGCGAAGTGCTAGACACGCTCCGCATGCTCGCCTCCGAAGGCATGACGATGATCTGTGTCACGCACGAAATGAAGTTCGCACGTGAAGTGTCAGACCGCGTTGCCTTCTTCCACAAGGGCGTGATGGCCGAGATTGCTCCGCCGGAAGAGCTGTTCGGTGCGCCGAAGGACCCGGAGCTGCAGGCTTTTCTGGCTGCTACCCATTGAGGCGATGATGAACAATCAAAACCAACCTGACGTCATTGTGATCGGCGCGGGTGTCGTTGGACTTTCCGCGGCGATCGTAGCACAGGCAAGAGGGCTTTCCGTCGTCGTACTCGACCGGGAGGGTCCTGCTGCCGGAGCATCAGCAGGAAATGCCGGCGCCTTCGCCTTTACCGACATCTTGCCGCTTGCCTCGCCCGGCATCCTGAAGAAAGCGCCGAGGTGGCTTCTCGATCCGCTCGGCCCGCTGTCGGTGCGGCCTGCCTATGCCTTGCAGATAGCGCCGTGGATGTTCCGGTTCTGGCGTGCCTGCGCGCCGGGCCGTGTCGCCCATTCGACAGCGGCGCAAACCGCGCTGATGGACCTTTCGAAGGCCGAGCTCGAGCCATTCCTCCAGCAGACCGGCACCGGCGCCATGCTGCGCAAGGACGGCAATCTGCAGGTCTACGAAGGCGAAGCGGAATTGAAGGCCTCGCTTCCCGGCTGGAAGGCACGGGAAGCGCATGGGATCGAATTCCATCACCTTGATGCCAAGGGTATCGCCGAGATCCAACCGGGTCTGGCGCCGCGCTTTACTCACGGCACCTTCACGCCCGGCTGGTACTCGATCGCCGATCCCAAGCTATATACCCTGGCCCTGGCGGATCATTTTTGCGCCTTGGGCGGCGCGATCGAGCGCGCAGAAGTCACGGCTTTGCGTCCCGGCGAGGGCGGCGTCGATGTTGTAAGCGTCGGTGGAGCCTCGCGACGTGCTGCACGGGTGGTTCTGTCGGCGGGCGCCTTTTCGCACCAAGTGGCCCGCACGATCGGCGAGAACATTCCGCTCGAAACGGAGAGGGGCTACAATACCACGCTTCCTCCCGAGGCTTTCGACCTGCGGACACAAATTACCTTCGGCGGCCACGGTTTTGTCGTTACCCGGCTATCGACGGGTATCCGCGTCGGTGGCGCCGTTGAACTTGGAGGTCTCAAGCTCCCGCCGAATTTCCGCCGCTCGGACGCGATGCTGGAGAAGGCGCGCAATTTCCTGCCCGGCCTGAAGCCGCAGGGCGGCGTGCGATGGATGGGGTTCCGCCCGTCCTTGCCCGACAGCCTGCCCGCCATCGGCCAAGCCCGTGACACGCAGCGGGTGATCTACGCTTTCGGTCACGGCCATCTCGGCTTGACGCAGTCGGCAGGCACCGCACGGATCGTCGCGGATCTGTTGACTGGCAAGAAGCCCGCGATCGACATCGCGTCCTTCTCGCCCCAAAGATTCTGACGGAGGCGAACAGCGAGCCGACAGCGATGTTGGCTCGTAACGCCCCCGTTGGTGACCGCCATCTCCCCGTTTGAGGCCTCACCTGAATGAAACAGTCCGCACTCGATCGCAGCATTCTCGGTGGTTCCGCCAGTGGCCGCATCATCGCCACCCAGGAGGCCTTGAGCTTCTGGGGAGGAGTGGACCCGGCGACCGGCAGCGTGATCGATGTCCACCATCCGCTTCACGGAACCTGCTTGACAGGTAGCATCCTGATGATGCCGTCGAGCCGCGGATCCTGCACTGGTTCCGGTGTGCTTCTTGATCTCGTGCTGACAGGTCGCGCACCGGCCGCTCTGGTTTTTTCCGAAGCCGAGGACGTGCTGACGCTCGGCGCTCTGATAGCCTCTGAAATGTTTGGAAAGCCATTGCCGGTCGTGCGGCTTGGGCGGGAAGCCTTTGCGGCGCTCTCCCACGCCCATACCGCCGAGATCAGCGATGCGGCGGTTGTGGCAGACGGGTTGGAGATTCCGATCGCTACTCCGGCGACCGCTACACTTGACCTCACCGAAGCCGACCGCGCGATGCTTGACGGGCAACAGGGCGTCGCCGTTCAGCAGGCCATGCGCATCATCTGCGCCATGGCCGCGCAGCAGGGCGCACGCAGCCTTATCCGTGTCACGCAGGGCCACATCGACGGCTGCATCTATGCGAGCCCGGCCAATCTCACCTTCGCGGAAAAGATGGCCGAGATGGGGGCGCAGGTCTGCGTGCCGACGACCATGAATGCCATTTCCGTCGATCGTGCCAATTGGCAGGCGCAGGGCGTGCCGCAGGCCTTCGGCGACCCGGCCGCCCGGCTTGCCGATGCCTACCTCCGCATGGGCTGTCGGCCGACTTTTACTTGTTCTCCCTACCTGCTCGAAAGCGCGCCGCAGGCGGGCGAAGCCATTGCCTGGGCGGAATCCAATGCGGTGATCTTCGCCAACACGGTCCTCGGCGCGCGGACGGCAAAGCACCCAGATTTCCTCGATCTCTGCATCGCGCTGACCGGCCGAGCGCCGCTCTCCGGCGTCTATCTCGATGAGCACCGGAAGGCGCCGCGGGTCATCGATGTGGAGCTGCCGGACCGCGTCGATGATGCCTTCTGGCCGCTAATCGGCTATCTCGCCGGTCGCGCCGCACCAGACCGTATTCCGCTTCTGCGCGGCCTGAGCTCCGCACAGCCTTCGCAAGACGATCTCAAGGCATTGTGTGCCGCCTTCGGCACCACCTCAGCAGCACCCATGCTGCATGTAGAAGGTGTCACGCCAGAAGCAGCCGGCGCTGCACGAGACGATGCCGATCATGCTTCGATCTCCCGGGCCGATATGGTCGCCGCGTGGACGGTTCTGAACGCCGGGCCGGAAGAGGTTGAACTCATCGCCATCGGCAGCCCGCACGCCTCCCTGACCGAGTGCCGCGCCTTGGCGGAGGTCCTTGCCGGTCGCCGTCGGCATCCCGATGTCGCGGTGATCGTCACCGCTGGACGGCAGGTTATCAGCGACGCCCGCAACGAAGGTCTGCTCGGCAGATTGGAGGATGCGGGGGTGCAGGTGCTGCCAGATCTCTGCTGGTGTTCGATCTCCGAGCCCGTATTCCCGACGCGGACCCGTGCCCTGCTGACGAATTCCGGCAAGTATGCCCACTACGGCCCAGGGCTCTCCGGCCGCGCCGTTCGCTTCGGCAGCCTTGCCGATTGTGTCGAAGCGGCTCTAACTGGTCGCGTCCCCCCGCGGCTCCCCAATTGGCTTTCCTGAGGAGGTATCATGCGCAGTACCAAGACCATCCATGTCGTGTCCGCCCATGCCGAGGGCGAGGTGGGCGATGTCATCGTCGGCGGCGTTACGCCGCCACCCGGCGAAACCATATGGGAACAAAGCCGCTGGATCGCTCGCGATGGGACGTTGCGCAACTTCGTGCTGAACGAACCGCGTGGCGGCGTCTTCCGCCACGTCAATCTGCTGGTGCCCCCGAAGCATCCCGATGCCGATGCCGCCTTCATCATCATGGAGCCCGAGGACACGCCGCCGATGTCCGGATCGAATTCGATCTGCGTGTCGACGGTGTTGCTGGACAGCGGCATCCTGCCGATGCAGGAGCCCGTCACCGAGATCACCCTGGAAGCGCCCGGTGGCCTCGTCCATGTACGTGCCGAGTGCCGCAACGGCAAGGCCGAGCGCATCTTCGTGCAGAACCTGCCGAGCTTCGCCGAGCGGCTGGATGCGAAGCTGGAAGTCGAGGGTCTGGGCACGCTAACCGTCGATACAGCCTATGGCGGCGACAGCTTCGTGATCGTCAATGCAGCCGCGATGGGCTTCAGCCTGACGCCGGACGAGGCCCATGACATTGCGAAGCTCGGCGTGCGTATCACCAATGCAGCCAACGCCGCGCTAGGATTTCATCACCCCGAAAATCCGGACTGGAAGCACTTCTCCTTCTGCCTCTTCGCAGGGTCGGTGGAGCGCACCGCCGAAGGCCTGCGTGCGGGCGCCGCCGTCGCGATCCAGCCCGGCAAGGTCGATCGCTCGCCGACCGGAACGGCGCTGTCGGCGCGTATGGCGGTATTGCATGCGCGCGGCCAGATGAAGCTCGAAGATCGTCTAACGGCTGTCTCGCTGATCGGCTCGACCTTCTCCGGCCGCATTCTCGGCACGACGAAAGTCGGCGATCGCGCGGCGATCCTGCCGGAGATTTCTGGCCGGGCCTGGATCACCGGCACCCATCAGCACATGCTCGATCCGTCGGACCCCTGGCCAGAGGGCTACCGGCTCACCGACACCTGGGGTGCGCGCTGAATGGATGAGAAGGCCTGCCTGACGGCAGGCCTTCCGTCTGTTTGCTAACGATCCATGTGATAGCAGGCGGCGGTCTGCCCAGCACGAACCTGCTCCGTTGCCGGCATTTCCTTGCGACAGATTTCCGTCGCCTTCCAGCAGCGCGGAGAAAAGACGCAGCCTGGCGGCGGATTGAGTGGCGAGGGCGGATCACCTTGTAGGCGGATACGTTGTCGGTTCCGGGCAAGTTTCGGATCGGGCACGGGTGCCGCCGAAAAGAGGGCTTGCGTGTAGGGATGCGCTGGCCGGTCGAATACGGTAGCGCAATCGCCGGCCTCGACCACCTTGCCGAGATAGAGCACTAGCACGTCGTCCGAGATTAGTCGCACGACTGAAAGATCATGGCTGATGAAGATCAACGTCAGCCCAAACTCCTTGCGAAGCTTGCGCAGCAGCGTGATGACCTGCCCCTGGATCGATACGTCGAGTGCTGAGACCGGCTCGTCGCAGATAATGAGCTTCGGTCGCGTCACGACAGCGCGGGCGATGCCGATGCGCTGCGCCTGGCCGCCCGAGAATTCGTGCGGATAGCGGTTGATCATCTCCGGCACGAGGCCGACAGCACCCATGATTTCCCGCACGCGCGCCACGCGTTCGGCTTTCGTAAGCTTCGGTTCGAAGACTGTGAGCGGTTCGGCAATGATGTCGCCGACGGTCATGCGCGGGTCGAGCGAGGCGATCGGATCCTGGAAGATGATCTGCATGTCGCGGCGAGCTGCCCGCATCTCTTCGTCCGATAGGTCGAGGAGATTCCGGCCCTGCCACAAGATCCGGCCTTTTTGCGACTTCAGCAGACGCAGGATCGAGCGGCCGAGCGTCGACTTGCCGCAACCGGACTCGCCGACGACGCCGAGTGTCCGGCCTTCTCTGAGGTCAAAGCTGACATTGTTCACGGCGGTCAGCAGTGATGGCGGTTTGAAGAAGCTCTTCGACGGGATTTCGAACTGAGTAGTGAGGTTCTCAACTCGTAGGAGCGATCGTTCAGCCATGGTTCAAAACCTCCTCACGGCGCGGGAAGGGATGGAAGCAGGCCGCGGAATGACGTTCCGCCAATGTCTCGAGCTTCGGTGATACGTCGATGCAATCGTTCTGAACCATGGGACAACGCGGCGAGAAGCTGCAGCCCTTCGGCAGGTGCTGCAAATTGGGCGGCCGGCCGGGGATGACGGCGAGTTGGTCGACGTCCTGATCCGGCCGCGGAATGGAAGCGTGCAGCGCAGCCGTATAGGGATGCGCCGGCACCTCGAAGAGTTCGTCGACCGGCGCTTCCTCGACAATCCGCCCGGCATACATGACGGCCACGCGATCCGCGAGGCCCGCGACGACGCCCAGATCATGCGTGATCATGACAAGCGCCGTGTTCATTTCCGCCGTCAGGTCGTTGAAGAGATCGAGGATTTGCGCCTGGATCGTAACGTCAAGCGCTGTCGTCGGCTCGTCGGCGATGAGCAGCTTCGGCTTGGTCAGCAGCGCCATGGCAATGACGATGCGCTGGCGCATGCCGCCCGACAGCTCGTGCGGGTAGAGGTTGAAGCGCCGCGTTGGGTCGGGGATGCCGACCCGCTTCAGCATATCGAGTGCCTCGTTGCAGGCAGCCCGTGCCGTGAAGCCCCGGTGGACCTCGAGCTGCTCCGTCAATTGGCGGGAGATCCGCAGCGACGGATTGAGGGCCGTCATCGGGTCCTGGAAGACCATGGCCATGTCCTTGCCGCGGACATGGTCGAGTTCGCGCGGCTTCAACGCCAATACGTCCTTGCCCTCAAGCAACGCCTGGCCGCTGGTGCGGCCGTTCTTGGCAAGCAGGCCCATGACGCCGAGGAAGGTCTGGCTTTTGCCCGATCCCGACTCGCCGACAATCGCCACGCGCTCGCCGCGCCGGATCGAAAGGTTCATGTTGGAAACGGCCTTCACCTCGCCATCCGGCGTCGCAAAGGTGATCGAATAGTCTTTCAGTTCGAGAAGCGTATCGTTTTTTGTTTCTTGTTGCATCTATCGATCCTTCGGGTCGAACGCGTCGCGCAGGCCGTCGCCGATGAAAAGCAGGCTCATCAGCAAGGCGACGAGGAAGCAGGCCGGGAAGATCAGCAGCCACGGCATGCTTTCCATGGCGTCGGTGCCCTCGGCAATCAGGGTGCCGAGCGACGTCAGCGGTTCTTGAACACCGAAGCCAAGGTAGGACAGGAAGCTCTCTGTCGCGATAATTTCCGGAACCGTCAGCGCGGCGAAGATCACCACCGGTCCGACGAGGTTCGGGATGATGTGCTTGAGGATGATCTTGAATGGCTTCTGGCCGGACGCGCGGGCTGCTTCGATGAACTCACGCTGCTTGATCGACAGCGTTTGTCCGCGCACGATTCGGGCCATGGTCAGCCACTCAAGCGCACCGATTGCTGCAAACAGCAGGTAGACGTTTCGGCCGAACACCACCATCAGCAGGATGACGAAAAGAATGTAAGGCAGTGCATACATGATATCGACGAAGCGCATCATGATCGCATCGAGCCTGCCGCCGATGTAGCCAGAAATCGCGCCGTACAGCACGCCAATCACCACCGAAACGATGGTTGCCGTTGCCGCGACGGCGAGTGACACGCGGGTACCGTAGAGCACACGGGCAAGCAGATCTCGGCCATTCGGATCGGTGCCGAAATAGTGGCCGCTCTCCATATCGGGCGGCATCCGGAATGCCGCCCAGTCCGGCTCCTCATAGTCGAATGTGATGAGGTACGGGCCGAGGAATGCCGCCAGAATCAGGAGGACGAGCACAATGATGGCAACCACTGCTGCCTTGTTGCGGGAAAGACGACGCAGCGCATCGCCAGTCAGTGAGCGGCTCTTGTGGGAGAGCCCCTCGGCTTCGAGAAGTTGGGCCGCAAGCAACTCTCTCTTTGCGGGATTGAGGATCATCGGTTTCTCACTTTCGGATCGAGCCACGCATAGGCAATGTCGACGAGAAGGTTCAGAACGACGATCAGCACCATGTAGAAGATGACAGTGCCGAGAACCATGCCGTAGTCGCGGTTCAGCGCTGCGTTGACGAAGTAGCGGCCGATGCCGGGCAATCCGAAGATGCTCTCGACAACGAGCGAGCCAGTGAGAAGGTAGCTGGCCGCCGGGCCGAGATAGGACACGACAGGCATCATGGCGGGCTTCAGCGCGTGACGCATGACCGTTAGCCGCGGGCCGATGCCCTTGGCCTTGGCGGTGCGAATGTAGTTCTGGTTCATCACCTCGATCATCGAGCCGCGGGTCATGCGCGAGATGCGGCCCGCATGCGGCAATGCCAGCACAACGATCGGGATGACGAGATACTTGAACGAGCCGTCACCCCATCCGCCGACGGGCAACCAGCCGAGGTGGATGCCGAAAATCAGCTGCAGGATGGGCGCAATCAGAAAGTTCGGAAGAACCAGGCCGACGAGAATGAGCAGGCCGAGGACGTAGTCGGGCGCCTTATTCTGATAAACCGCCCCAAGACAGCCAACGGTCACGCCGATGAGAATGGCAAAGATGAAGGCGAGGCCGCCAATGGTGAAGGTGTAGGGCAAGCCAATCATGATCTGCTGGGCAACGCTGAAGTCTTCGTTGGCGAAGGACGGGCCAAGGTCACCCTTCAGGACGTCGAAGACATAGATCAGGTATTGTTCGATCAGCGGCTTATCGAGATTGTAGTGGGCCGCGAGGTTTTTCAGAATCACCGGCGGCAATGGCCGCTCGCCATCAAAGGGGCCGCCGGGAGCAAGGCGCAAGACAAAAAAGCTGAGTGTCACGGCGATCCACATCACGGGGATCGTCGACAGCAGGCGACGGAGTGCGTATTTGATCATGGTCGTGGATCGGCCCTTCCCACGTTCAGCGCGAAGGGCCGGTGTTCCTTATTCTTTGATTGACAGCCAGCGCGTGCGGTGGATGTCCTGAATATTGTCTTCGAAGCCCTGGACCTTCGGCGAAACGACGTTCTTCGAGACATAGTAGTACAGCGGAATGGCGGCGCTGTCGTCGAGCGCAAGCCGCTCGGCCTTCTTGAAGATCTCGGCGCGTGTCTTCAGGTCTGTCTGGGCGTTGGCTTCCTTGATCAGCTTGTCGTATTCCGGATTGCTCCAGCGGCCGTAGTTCATCGAGACGCCGGAAACCAGCAGACCGAGGAAGTTGTCCGGATCGTTGTAGTCCGCGATCCATCCGGCGCGGCCGATCTCGACCTGACCATGCTGCATTTCGTCGTAATGCACCTTGGTTTCGGTATTGTAGAGCTCGATCTGAACGCCGAGCGGCTTCCACATCGAAGCAATGGCGACCGCCACGCGCTTGTGGTTGTCGTTGGTGTTGTAGCGAAGCTGTGCTTTCAGCGGATGGTCAGGTCCGAATCCGGCTTCTTTGAGCAGCTTCTTTGCTTCTTCCACCTTTTCCTTGTACGGCATGTCCTTCCAGCTGACATAGGCAGGCTCGCCGTAGTTGGCGGTGCCTGGCGGAACCCAGGAATAGGCCGGCAGTTCGCCGGTGCCGAGAATCTTCGGACCGATCACTTCGCGGTTGACGGCCATGGAGAGGGCCTGGCGGACGCGCTTGTCGTTGAACGGCGGCTTGGTGGCGTTGAGGACGTAATAGTAGCTCGCAAGGTACGGCGTGACGTGCGCCTGACCCGGCAGGTTCTTCTTCATCCACTCGTACTGGTCAGTCGGGAAGTCGGTCATGATGTCGAACTCGCCGGCCCGGTAGCGCTTCAGGGCCGCTTCCTGGTCTTCGAGCGTGAAGAATTTGACGCCGTCGATCTTCAGGTCTTTCTCGCCGTAATACTGGTCGTTCTTGACGGTCGTGACGGACGCGCCCGGAATCCACTCGGTCGGTTTGTACGGGCCGTTGGTGACGATGTTGCCGATCTTCACCCAATCGGTGCCCTTCGCCTCAACCACATGCTTCGGCAGCGGATAGGCAGTGTAGTGCATCAACGAATTGATGAAGTAGGGGGTTGGGTTCTCGAGCGTGATCTCGAGCGTCTTGTCGTCGATTGCCTTAACGCCGAGCTGGCTGAAATCGGTGATTTCGCCCTTGTTGATCTTTTCCGCGTTCTTGATGGTGAACTGCAGGTACGCGTATTCGGCGGCGTTCTTCGGATCAACCAGGCGCTGGAAGGCGAAAACAAAGTCGCCGGCCGTTACCGGCTGTCCGTCCGACCACTTGATGCCGTCACGAAGCTTGAAGGTATAGACCTTGCCGTCGTCCGAAACCTTCCAGCTTTCGGCCTGCCCCGGAATCGGATCGTCCTTCGGGTCTTCCGTTACGAGGCCCTCGAAGATGTCGCCTGCAATGCGGTTTTCATAGTCGCTCGACAGCTTCTGGGGGTCGAGTGACTGCGGGTCGCCACCGTTGTGGATATTGAGCGTCGCTGCATGCGCCGACACGGCCAACAGTGAACCAAACACTGCTGAAGCCAGGATTTTTTTCGTAAGGAAGTTCATATGGGGGCCACCTTTCTAGGCTTTGCGCCTTTATTAGTCGTTTGTTCCCGTGACCAGTTACGTCCAGGTCAACGTGCAACCTATCGTAAAGGTCTGGCGTTGCAAGCCCCCAAATGAAATAGCGAGCACCGCCTTCTGCGGCGGTGATTTTTTGTGCCGCATTTCGTCAGGTGGCTACTGAAGGGAGGATTTTGGACAGATGTTGAAGCGTTTTGGTAAGATTGGCGCGGCCTCGTCATAATCAATCTTTGGTTGAATTTATTTATGCTAGCCGGCTCAATTTTCGGCGTTTGCAGGCCGAATTGCATTGATAATTCAACGACTGGTGCGTCGATTTGCCGTCTGTTTGCGACATTCGTCGCACCGATTTTTGAAATGTTGCGTTGTCCTCTGAGGGTCTGCGAATGACCGGAGCCAGATCGAGCCACGGAACGAGGAAGCCTGCGCCACGCATCGAGAGTACGTCATGACCCGAACAAGCACTTCCGCCGACGATGTGGCGTTGAGCACCGACATCAGGCCTACACGACGCGCTCGATCCTAGGGTCGCGATCGCCGGGCTCCAGGAAGCGACCGTCTGCCTCGTCTGCGGCGCTCACATTTGACGCCTCACTGCTCGCTGCTAGATTGAGCATGACGAAGAAGGAGGCTGCAATGACCGAAATGGAACTGCCTTGGGAGGGCGGCTGCCGATGCGGCCGCGTGCGATTGAAGATCAGCGCCAAGCCGCTGTTGACCATGGCCTGCCATTGCACGGGCTGCCAGAAGATGTCGTCAAGTGCCTACTCGTTGAGCGCGGCGATCCCGGCGGAAGGCTTTGCGATCACGGAAGGGGAGCCCGTCATCGGCGGTCTGCACGGTCCCGAGGCGCACCACTACTTTTGTGGCGACTGCATGACCTGGATGTTCACACGGTCGGAGGGGATGGATTGGTTCGTCAATCTTCGCCCGACGATGCTGGACGATCCGCGCTGGTTCAAGCCGTTCATCGAAACGTGGACGCGCGAGAAGTTACCCTTCGCCGAAACCGGCGCGGTCCGCAGCTATGAGGCGCTGCCCGAGATGGACGCCTATGAAGGCCTGGTGAAGGAATATATGGCCTGCAGCTGAGGCGGGGGAATCAGGTAATAGCCCGGCCATGCGTTGCTTGCCGGCCGGGCTGAAAGTGGCGCTTTACTCGTCGCCCATCTTGAGCGCGGCGATGAAGGCTTCCTGCGGAATCTCCACTTTGCCGAACTGGCGCATGCGCTTCTTGCCTTCCTTCTGCTTTTCCAGAAGTTTGCGCTTGCGGGTGGCGTCGCCGCCGTAGCACTTCGCCGTGACATCCTTGCGCAGCGCCGAAATGGTCTCGCGGGCAATGACGTTGCCGCCGATTGCAGCCTGAATCGGAATCTTGAACATGTGCTTCGGGATCAGCTCCTTCAGCCGCTCGCACATGTCGCGACCGCGCTTTTCGGCAGACGCGCGGTGGACGAGCATGGAGAGCGCATCGACCGGCTCGCCGTTGACGAGGATCGACAGCTTGACGAGATTGCCTTCACGGTAGCCTTCGAGGTGATAATCGAAGGAGGCATAGCCCTTCGAAATCGACTTCAGCCGATCATAGAAATCGAAGACGACTTCGTTGAGCGGCAGCTCGTAGGTCACCATAGCGCGCGTGCCGACATAGGTCAGTTCCGTCTGGATACCGCGACGGTCCTGGCAGAGCTTGAGGATGCCGCCGAGATAGTCATCCGGCGTCATGATCGTCGCCTTGATCCAGGGCTCGCGGATCTCTTCGATCTTGACGACATCGGGCATGTCGGCCGGGTTATGCAGCTCGCGCTCGCTGCCGTCCGTCATCGTCAGCTGATAGACGACCGAGGGGGCCGTCGCGATCAGGTCGAGGTCGAATTCGCGTTCCAGGCGCTCCTGGATGATTTCGAGATGCAGCAGGCCGAGGAAGCCGCAGCGGAAGCCGAAGCCGAGCGCCGCGGACGATTCCATTTCAAAGGAGAAGGAGGCGTCGTTGAGGCGAAGCTTGCCCATCGCCGCGCGCAGATCTTCGAAATCGGCAGCATCGACCGGGAAGAGGCCGCAGAAGACGACAGGCTGGGCCGGTTTGAAGCCCGGCAGGGCTTCGGCGGTCGGGCGCTTGTCTTCGGTGATCGTGTCGCCGACGCGGGTATCGGCCACCTCTTTGATCGAAGCAGTGATGAAGCCAATCTCGCCAGGACCGAGGCTATCGACATTGACCATCTTCGGCGTCAGCACGCCGATGCGCTCCACCTGGTACTTGGCATCGGTGCCCATCATGCGGATCGTCTGTCCCTTGGTCAGCACGCCGTCGATGACGCGGACGAGAACCATGACGCCGAGATAGGTGTCGTACCAGCTGTCGACGAGCAGCGCTTTCAGCGGCGCCTTTTCGCCACCCGGGCTCTTTGGCGCCGGCAGCTTCTGGACGATGGCCTCGAGGACATCAGGGATGCCGAGACCGGTCTTTGCCGAGATCAGCACGGCTTCCGAAGCGTCAATGCCGATCACTTCCTCGATCTGTTCCTTGATACGGTCGGGTTCGGCCGCAGGCAGGTCGATCTTGTTGAGGACGGTGACCAGCTCGTGATTGTTGTCGATCGCCTGGTAGACGTTGGCAAGCGTCTGGGCTTCGACGCCCTGCGACGCGTCGACGACCAGCAGCGAACCTTCGCAGGCCGAGAGCGAGCGCGAGACTTCGTAGGCGAAGTCGACGTGGCCGGGCGTGTCGATCAGGTTGAGGATATAGGTCTCGCCATCCTTCGCCTTGTAGTGCAGGCGCACCGTCTGGGCCTTGATGGTGATACCGCGCTCGCGCTCGATATCCATATTGTCAAGCACCTGCTCGGACATCTCGCGCTCGGCCAGGCCGCCGGTCGATTGGATCAGGCGGTCGGCAAGCGTCGATTTGCCGTGGTCGATGTGGGCCACGATCGAGAAATTGCGGATATGGGAAAGCGGAGTCGTCGAATTGGTGCTCATGCGCGCCATATAGCAGCGCTGCCCCTTGCCGCAAAGCGGAAAAGCAGGAGTTCGTTTACGATAAGCGGCTGTTTCTCAGCTGGAAACATAACTCTTGATTCCATCATCAGACTATGCATTTCTATTATAGTAGAAAATCGGATCTGATGATGGAACAGGAACTCGAAACGGCGATCGGCATTCGCATCCGCAAGCTCCGGGTGCAGAAGAACCTAACGTTGGACGACCTTGCCAATGCCTCCGGCGTCAGCCGCGCCATGATTTCACGGATCGAGCGCGGCGAGGCGAGTCCGACTGCCTCGCTGCTCGCGAGGGTCTGCGCAGCACTCGACTTGTCGCTTTCCGCCTTCTTCGCGGAAGAAGGCGAAGTCTCGCCGTTGTCGCGCCGGCAGGATCAGCAAGTCTGGCGGGATCCGGAGACGGGCTACGTCAGGCGCTCCGTCTCGCCGCCAGGCGCTGCTTCCGATGTCGACATCGTCGACGTCGAGTTTCCCCCAAACGGCCGCGTTAGTTTTCCGCCGCATGCAGCAAGCAGCGGCATGACCCAGCATGTCTGGCTGTTCGAAGGCGAGATGGAAATGACGACGGGCGATAGCGTGTATCGCCTTCTGCCCGGCGACTGTCTGTTCATGCCGGTCGGTGAAGGCCATGTTTTTCATAACCCCGGCAACATTCCCGCCCGCTATTGCGTCGTGCTCGACCGGGGCGGGCGCTAATTCATTTCAGGAGAAAAGTGATGACAGCAACGATCCGCCTTCTTGACGCGGCAAAGGCCCGCGCGGCGATCCCTGACCTTTGCGAGGTGCTGACCGACTGCGTCAACGGCGGTGCCTCCGTCGGCTTCATGCAGCCCTACACCAACGCCGATGCCGAGCCCTATTGGCAAGGTGTTGCAGATGCCGTTGCCTCAGGCGCGACGCTGCTCTTCGTGGCCGAGATCGACGGTCGACCCGTCGGCACGGTCCAGGTCGGTGCGGCGCAGATGCCGAACCAGCCGCATCGCGGCGATCTGAAGAAGCTGCTCGTGCATCGCTCCGCCCGCGGCAAGGGGCTGGCGAGTCTGCTGATGGATGCCGCGGAACGCGAAGCTGCCGTGCGCGGCAAGACGCTTCTGGTGCTCGACACGGCAACCGGAAGCGAAGCCGAAGCGATCTATCCACGGCTTGGCTGGGAGCGGGTCGGCGTGATCCCAGATTATGCGCTGTGGCCGGAAGGTGGCCTCTGCGCCACGACGTTTTTCTACAAGCGTGTTGCCTGAGATGGCTTAGGCGGGCTTCCGCTGCGGGTCGTCGAGCGCCGGATTGTAGAACAGCGATAGCGTCAGGCTCCTGGCGATCCGCTCGGCGGTCGCCATGAACCAGGCTTTGGCCTCCCGGTTCGGGGCGATGTCGCTGAGTGTCTCGGAAAACAGGGCCAGCCACTGCGGGAAGAGATCGGGCGACATGTTCGCGACACCGGTATGCGCCTGCACTGGCTTGCCGCCATAGGCTCCGCTGCGGAAAGCGACCGATGACCAGAAGCCCTTCATCTTCTGCATATGCTCGGGCCAGCGGCCAGAAAGGCGGGCATCGAATACCGGCCCAAGCGTCGGATGCTGGAGCACGCGGCCATAGAACGTCTCGACCAACCGATCGATGAACGCTTCATCGATGCCCATCGCCTTCATTTCGGCTTCGGCGCGCTCGCGAATGGCGGCCACATGTGCCGCACGGCCCTGTATTTCGGTATCCATCATGAACTCCGGCATGTCGCAACCCGCGACCGCTTCCATATAGGCGATTGGTACCGTGAGATGAAGGCGCTGCGACGCAAGGCAGCATTGCGTGTCAATAGCCGCTTCTGTCTTCGCTTCTGGGATCGTTGACCATCTTCTCGCGATAGATGTCGCCCTGTCGCGCCTTCAGCCGCCAAGGCCGGGCCTTCTGCAGCGGGACGTCGTAAAGGGCGTCGTCGCGGCCGAGCGTCGCGCTCACGAGGTTCGGTTCGGGAGTTGCAGGGCACTGCGTCACCCATTTTCCATCCGGGCCGATGATGCCCGCCGGGCCTTTGGCGGCCTTCTGCACCGGCGTCGCAGCGCTGATCCAGATGCAGTTCAGCCCCGCATGAGCGCGAAGCGCGATCTGGAAGTACTCGGCAATGCCATACGAGGAGAAAAGCACTGCATCGACGCCGAGTGTCTCGTATTCTTGAAACACTTCCTGAAATTGAGATTCGATGCAGATGGCGCAGCCGAATCGATAGCCGTCGGTATCGAAGGTAATCGGTGCGGTGCCTGGGGAGTACCAACCGCCAAGTTCGCTGTTCGACAGGAACCTCTTGTCGTAGCGGGTGAGAAGCGCCCCTTCTTCGGAGAAGATGTAGAGGCTGTTGTGTGGTGGATAACCGTTCTCCAGCCGATGCGCTCCGCCGACAGCCGCAAAGATGCCGAGGTCGCCGCAGAGATGGGCGATCGCCCTCAGCTCCGTCTCCTGCCTGTGCCAATCGAAACTCCTCCAGTCATCGGGATGCATGATCTGGAACTTCGAGTATCCCGAAAGCGCACCTTCGCAGAAGTTGATGACGCGTGCGCCGCTGGCGGCCGCGGCTACTATCATGTTTCGGATTGCGCTGCCGTTTGCTGCGATATCGGAGGAAACCAGGGTCTGTGCTGCGGCAATCCTCAACGGCGCACCTCTCGTGATTCGGTCCGCATCTTCCACCGATTTGGCGCAGCTTGGAAGCAGGCTAGGGCGTGGCGGGGCCACGCAGCACGCCGATCAGTGCTTTCCCATCGGTGAAATACGGGTCGCCACCACCGTTGCGACCGGTCTTCGTGGCGCCGATGCCCGGGATTTCATAGGTGGAGGACAATTGCCCGGCCGTCTGAAGGTCGCCGATAACAAGATTCCGCTCGGCATCGACATCAGGCGCAATGTGATGGGTGATCTGCCCGGTGTCGTGGCTGAAGCCAACACCGCGGTCAAAGCTCGCCGAGCCGAGCCAGAGTGGTCGCCCATCTTCACCGCTCTTCTTGGTTTCCCAGAAACGGACGTGGTGGCGTTCATCGGCGCTCTTGCCAACGGCCTTTTCAAAAGCCAGATCCTGTTGGCGGCCCTCGAACAGCAATGGGCTCACGGGAGCGTCGAGGTCGGGCCGATCGAGCACGACGCTCAAGCCGATTTCGGCCGATGTCCGTAGCGTGATCTTGTCAGCCGGATCCCATCCAGCCGACGCGAATGCCCGGAGCACCCCCTCCTTCGAACCGACAAGCCCAACATTGATGGGGTCGCCCGGAATGTCCTGTTTGGTGGTGGTCACCATTGGGCCAAATTCCGCGACGCGGCTGGCGTCGCGATGGATCCATATTTCAGGAATGAAGAAATAGGCGACAGCCAGATACGCAACCAACAGGACTGCAATGCCGCCCACCACGATCCGCGTTTTCGTCAAACGTCTCATCGAAGTCCCCCCAGCCTCGAGGCTATCATACAATCCTCTGGCGATGGGGCCAACATGCACCTTCCGCTGCGTTCGATCTCCAGGAATGCCTCATGCAGCTATCAGCATCTCGGCCCTGAACCCTTGCCATCCGCTCCCGTTGCGCTTAGCTCTCGGGCACCACGAATCCGGATATCGAATGCCACACAAGGTCTCCCTGTCCCGTCTCAAGCTGACAGACTTTCGCAACTACGCGTCTGTCTCGCTGTCGCTCGATGGTCGGCATGTGGTGCTGACGGGAGACAATGGCGCCGGCAAGACCAATCTGATGGAAGCTGTTTCCTTCCTGTCGCCAGGCCGCGGTCTGCGCCGTGCCACCTATGGCGATGTCACCCGCGTCGGCGCGACTGCTGGTTTCTCGATCTTCGCCGAGCTTGACGGTATGGAAGGCGAGGTGGAGATCGGCACCGGTGTCGACACCACCGATGACAGTGCGTCCCGGCGCCTGCGCATCAACGGCACGCCCGCAAAGTCGGCGGATGAACTGACCGATCATCTGCGCCTCCTATGGCTGACGCCCTCGATGGATGGGCTGTTCACCGGTGGCTCGTCCGAGCGCCGCCGTTTCCTTGATCGGCTCGTGCTGTCGCTCGATCCGGCCCATGGCCGCCGTGCCAGCGATTTCGAGCGCGCCATGCGCAGCCGCAACAAGCTGCTCGACGAGCGCCGCTTCGATCCCTCCTGGCTCTCCGGCCTCGAACAGCAAATGGCGAGCCTTGGCATTGCCATGGCGATGGCACGCCAGGAGATGCTCGGCCTTCTTGCCCGCCTCATCGACGAGACGCGCGAAACCTCGCCCTTTCCTGCTGCAGCGCTCGAGCTTGACGGCTTCATGGATGGTCAGTTCTCGCGCCCCGCCGTCGATCTTGAGGATGAGTATGCGGTCATGCTTGCGGAAAGCCGCTACCGCGACGCCGCGGCCGGTCGCACGCTCGACGGCCCCCATCGCGCCGATCTGCTTGTCCGCCACCGGCAGAAGCAGATGGAAGCAGCGCGCTGCTCCACCGGCGAGCAGAAGGCCCTCCTGGTCGGGCTGATTCTTGCCCATGCGCGGCTGGTCGCCAATCTCACCGACCACGCGCCGGTCCTCTTGCTCGATGAGATCGCCGCGCATCTCGACGAGGGAAGACGGGCTGCGCTGTTCGACCTCATTGACGCGCTCGGCGGTCAGGCCTTCATGACAGGCACGGATCGCGCCATGTTCTCCGCCCTCGGCGAGCGTGCGCAGTTCTTCACCGTTGCCGATGGAAAGGTTTTCGAATGACCGATGCCGCTTCCCCCTCGACCAAAGGCCGTGTTAGCATCGCGCCCATGGAACCCCTCAGCCCGGAAGAAATCGCGCGATATCAGCGTCATATCCTGCTTCCTGAGATCGGTGGCGCAGGCCAGCAGAAGTTGAAAGCTGCCCGCGTGCTGGTCATCGGTGCCGGCGGGCTGGGAGCGCCGGTCCTGCAGTATCTGGCGGCCGCCGGTGTCGGCACGATCGGCATTGCCGATGACGACCGCGTTTCGCTCTCCAACCTGCAGCGGCAGGTGATCCACGATTCCGGAACGATCGGCGAGCTGAAGACGGAAAGCGCCGCCTTCGCGATCGCCCGCCTGAACCCGCACGTTAACGTGATCCGCTTTGAAGAGCGCTTCTCACCGGATTCGGCGCGCCGTCATCTCTCTGGCTTCGATCTGCTGATCGACGGCTCCGATAATTTTGATACGCGCTATACGGCAGCCGCCGCCGCCGAGGCTGCGCAAATCCCATTGGTGACCGGCGCTGTCGGTCGTTTCGATGGCTCCGTCACCGTTCTGAAGCCTTACGAAGTGGCCGAGGACGGGACGCCAAACCCGACCTATCGCGATCTCTTCCCCGAGAAGCCGCCGGCAGGACTGATCCCAGCCTGTGCCGAGACTGGCATCATCGGCGCGCTGACGGGCGTGATCGGCACGCTGATGGCGATGGAAGCGATCAAGCTTGTCACCGGTACCGGCGAACCGCTAATTGGCCGGCTGCTGCTCTACGATGCGCTTGCCGCCCGCTTCGATACGATCCGCTACAAGCGCCGCCGCCAGAGGCAGAGCCAGGCATCATGAACATCGTTCGCATCGACGAGGATTTTCAGCGCTGGGAGGAGCTGTTGGCGCTGATCCTGTCGTCGTTCGCCTATATGAATGATCGCATCGATCCACCGTCTTCGGCCTTGAAACTTACGCCGGTGACGTTGGCAGATAAGGCGAGCTCCGAAATCGCCCATGCGGCTATGGAAGGCGGCATCTTGTGCGGCTGCGTCTTTCTGCGACCGGAAGAAGGCTGCCTTTATGTCGGCAAGCTGGCGATTGCCCCGGACGCCCAGGGCCGGGGCATCGGTCGCAAGCTGCTGGCCATTGCCGAGCAGGTAGCACGAGACCGCGCACTGCCGTCACTGCGGCTCGAGACCCGCATCGAGCTTGTCGAGAATCATGACGTCTTCATGCGCTGGGGATTTGAGAAGACTGCCGAAAACGCGCATCCCGGCTTCACCAGGACGACGTCGATCGAGATGCGCAAGCCGGTCTTGGCCTAACGGCCTGGCAGCACGCGGTTTGGCGGGCGATGGCCGTCGATGAAAGTCCGTATGTTGATGATCACCTTGTCGCCCATGTCGATACGGCCTTCGATCGTTGCCGAACTCATATGCGGCAGAAGCACGACCTTGCCTTCGTTCGCCAGTTTGACCAGCTTCGGGTTGACCGCCGGTTCGTTCTCGAAGACATCGAGACCCGCACCTGCCAGCTTGCCTTCACGCAGACTTTTGATCAGCGCCGCTTCGTCGATGACGTCGCCGCGCGCGGTATTGACCAGATAGGCGGTTGGCTGCAGCAAGGCCAGGCGGCGCGCTGAAAGCAGGTGGAACGTTGCCGGCGTCGAAGGGCAGTTGACCGAAACGATGTCCACACGGGCAAGCATCTGGTCGAGGCTTTCCCAGTAGGTCGCCTCCAACTCGTCTTCGGTCGCCGGGTTCACCCGCTTGCGGTTGTGATAATGGATCGAGAGGCCGAAAGCCTTGGCGCGGCGGGCAACGGCGGTGCCGATCCGCCCCATGCCAACGATGCCGATGCGCTTGCCGTGGATGCGCCGGCCGAGCATCCAGGTCGGCGACCAGCCGGGCCATTCGCCCGGATGGTCGGTCAGCACTCGCGCACCTTCGCCCAAGCGGCGCGGCACAGCGAGGATAAGCGCCATGGTCATGTCGGCCGTGTCTTCGGTCAGCACGTTCGGCGTGTTCGTGACGGTGATGCCCTTGCGGGCCGCCGCTTCGACGTCGATGTGGTCGGTGCCGTTCGAGAAACTGGCGATCAGCTTCAGCTGCGGCCCGACCTCTTCGATCAGGCTGGCGTCGATCCGGTCGGTGACGGTCGGTACCAGCACGTCGGCGCTTTTGACCGCAGCAATCAGCTCGGACTTGGAGCGCGGCGCATCGTCGATATTGAGTTCCGCGTCGAAGAGTTCGCGCATGCGCGTCTCGACTGCGTCGGGCAGCTTCCGCGTGATGTAGACCTTCGGTTTTTTCTTCGTCGTCATGTGCGCCGGCGCTAACTTGTAAAGAGGTCCTTAACCAAGACGCGGGATAATTTTCCCGTTCCGGGCATTTTCTACCAGACCCGCGCGCGAAGACAAACAAAACTCGCTCAGCGTGCGCAGGAATGTCGAATTCCCGGAATCAGGCAGCAGTCCTGCCCTCCTCTGAGCAAACGGAAGTCCCATGCATAGCAAAGTCCTGAAATCTTGCCTCGCCCTTGCGATCGGTTTCGTGCTTTCGGCGGGAACGGCTGAAATGGCCGCCGCACAGGCTGCAAAGGGACCGAGCGGCCTGCCGCTGCCGCGCTTCGTCACGCTCAAGTCAAAGCGCGTCAACCTGCGCATCGGCCCCGGCACCGACTATGCGGCCTCATGGATGTATCTGAAGGCCGGCCTGCCGGTCGAGATTATTCAGGAATACGATAACTGGCGTCAGATCCGCGATGCCGACGGCACCGAGGGTTGGGTCAACCAATCGCTGCTGTCGGGCTCGCGTGCGGCGATCGCGGCCCCGTGGATGAAGGGCAAGGGCAAGTCCGTCTACGTCAATATGCGCCGGGACGCTCTGCCGTCGGCAAGCATCGTCGCCAAGCTGGAGCCCGGCGTTATGATGAACATCGGCGAATGCAATGGCGATTGGTGCTTCGCCAAGAGCGACGGCGCCGAAGGCTGGGTGGCGCAGTCGGAAATCTGGGGAGCTTATCCAGGCGAAGCCTTTAAGTAAGGGTCGCCTGCTTGCCGGCTTCGGCAAGCGACTGCATCGGACGCGGGCCGATCTGCTGGATCACGATACCGGCGGCAAGGCAGCCGAGCTTGCCGCAATCTTCCAGCGTTCGACCTTGCGTGTAGCCGTAGAGGAAGCCCGCGGCGAACAGATCGCCCGCACCTGTGGTATCGACCAGTTGCTTGATCTTGATCGCGTCCACGTAGAAGCGCTCGTTGCCCCTCAGGATCACGGCGCCGTTCTCGCTCATCGTCACGGCGGCGATCTTGCAGTCCTTGGCGATGCTGTTCAGCGCCCCTTCGAAGTCGTCGGTTTCGTAGAGTGCCAGCGCTTCCTGACGATTGGCAAAGACGATGTCGACAGTGCCGGAGCGCATCAGGTCGAGGAATTCGCCGCGATAGCGGTCAACGCAGAAGCTGTCGGAAAGCGTCATCGACATTTCGCGGCCGTTCTCGTGGGCGATACGGGCGCATTCGCGGATCGCTTCCTTGGCGCGCGGCGGATCCCAGAGATAACCCTCGAAGTAGGTGACCTTGGACTGGGCGACGACGTCGACCTCGACGTCTTCGGGTCCGAGCTCGACACAGGCGCCGAGGTAGGTGTTCATCGAGCGTTCGCCGTCGTCGGTGACGAAGATCATTGAGCGAGCGGTCGGCGGGAATGTCCCCTTCGGCTGCGTCTGATAGTGAACGCCTTGTGCACGGATATCATGGGCGAAGATCTCGCCGAGCTGGTCTTCCGCGACTTTGCCGAAATAGGCAGCCTTGCCGCCGAAGCTCGCGACACCTGCCGCCGTGTTGCCGGCGCTACCGCCGGAGGCCTCTACCGCCGGTCCCATGCGCGCATAGAGAAGCTCGGCGCGCTCGGCATCGATGAGGTTCATCGCCGCCTTTGTGATCTCGTTGTCAATGAGGAACTGGTCGTCGCAACGCGCGATGATATCGACGATGGCGTTGCCGACAGTCAGAACATCGAATTTGGTCATGAAAGGGAAGGTCCCGGTTTAGGTGATAGCCGGTGACCGGTCTTAGCGAATTTTCGCCGCATGGGAAGCGGAAATGCCGTTCGAGCTTTCAATCGATCGCAAAAATGCGGCTGTGACGAATGAAATGCCACGAGCAGTTCGGCGGCGTGGCGGCGACGTTTCAATGAAGGAGTGTCTCAAGCAACGGCCGCATAGATGAGGTCGGGAACCACAAGCCACTCGTTCTTGCGCAAGGCGGACACATCGAGCCTGCCACGTCGGTCGCGGCGAGCAACTCCCACGAAGCGATAGCGGCTGCCTCTGGTGTCGATCACGCGAGCAGGGATGGGTCTGCCATCGATATGGCCGATGACCGGCCCATCGGACCGCGAACCATTCAGGAAAAAATACTCATGAGGGAGGCTCCTGCTCACCATCCTAGTGGCCTTTCGTTTGGTTGTGCGCACGGCGTAAGCTCACGGACGCACTTCTTTTCGTCGGGGCCGGCCTTCTCCAAAGGAACGGCGCTTTTTGATGGCGACCTGGAAAAAAGCCAAGGTGTTTTCTTGATCTCCGTGACAAATGCTTCCTTTGGCGACGGATGTAGGGCTCCCGCTGGCTGGCGAAAGTGAAGATGCCGTCGACAGGTGGCCAACGGTCACGTCTCGTCCCAAGGATGGAGACAAGCCATAGTCGTTCCATTCGGACGCCCGGGCCTGGAATTAAAATCTCATATGAATTGAAAGGCTGTGCATTGCCCGTGGCGGGCGATCTAATGCTCGATTTGCTGCTCTGCCACGGCGCTTGCGATAATCTGATCGGAGCCCTTGGCATAGAGTGGAAGCGTCAGGGTAATTGCTTCGTTGCGCCCGTTGATGCTGGCCGTATATCGCTTGTAGACGCGATCCTGCCCTTGCTCTTCACCTGCCGAGACAGCGTTCACTTTCTCGACTAAGGCCTTCTCGAAGACGGTTGCATCGACGTCGCCCAATGCCACCGTGCAACCTTCGATGGTTTTGCCCCCAACGTCCGCTCGCGAGACCACTAGAGCCTGAAAACTGTCGTTTTCACCGCCGCTGACGATCCACCCTTCCAGCGCTTCCGGGTTTTCCATCGGTGTGAAGGTCAGCGCCAGATCCTGTGCCATCGAAGGCCATTCGTCTGCTTTCGCGCGCTCTGATGTACGTTCGAAATCTGGACCGGAGGACACGCAGCTGTCGTAGAAGAACGCAAGCTTCGAGCTCGCGTCGTCGGCAAATGACGGTCCGGCCGCCACAAGCATGAAGAAGCAGACAGTCAAGCTACGCTTCATATTGTGTCTCCGCGCGTCAAAGCCAGTGCGGCCTTTCGGCCGCACTGATCATTTTAAAGTTGCCGGATATTGTCGGCAGAGGTTCTGCCGGTCCGACGGTCCTGCGCCACTTCGAACGCTATGCCCATTCCCTCTTTCACGGTGTCGATCCCGCCGCGTTGGGCGGCCGTGATGTGCAGGAAGACATCGGTGCTTCCGTCATCCGGCGTGATGAACCCAAAGCCCTTGTCCTGGTTGAACCACTTGACTTTACCTGTTGGCAAAATTTACCCCCATGTTGGTCTCCCCAGCCAAGATGCGACATCGCACGATTTTGTCGGCCGGCACAAGAGCCGTTGATAACAGGAGATTGCGGCGGGCTGACAGCGCTTCGCAAAAATGCGGAATTATGGAGCAAACGCCACCAAGCGCGATTCGAGGCCCAACGCGAGCGATGGCGGGTCCTGTATGGCGATTCCGGTTTATTCCGTCTCGTGCTAGGTTGCGGGCATGACACGAGACGCCGCTATTGCCAGAGCAGTGTCCTACCTCACATCGGGCCATTTCCGGAAGGATCTGGCGCGACGGGTCGCGATACCGACGGAGAGTCAGAACTCTGACCGCGCGTCGGTGCTCGACCTGTATATCGAGACCGAGATGAAACCGGCCTTCGAAGACCTCGGATTTGAATGTCGCAAACTTTCCCAAGATGGCTGGCCATTTCTTTACGTCGAGCGCGACGAGGATGCCCTTCGACCGACGGTATTGGGTTATGGCCACGGCGACGTCGTCCGGGGGCTCGACAATGACTGGGACGAGGGCCTCCCTCCCTGGCAGCTGACCGAGCGGGATGGCAGGTGGTACGGCCGCGGTGTCGCCGACAACAAGGGCCAGCATACAATCAACATCGGTGCGCTTCGGGCCGTGATCGAAACGCGCGGGAAGCTTGGATTCAACGCCAAGTATCTGATCGAGATGGGGGAGGAAAAGCTTTCCCCTGGCCTGCATGTACTGGTTGCGGCTCATAAGGAATTATTCCGCGCCGACGTGCTGATCGCCTCGGATGGTCCCCGTCTTTCGGCCACGCGGCCAACCATCTTTCTGGGGTCTCGCGGGGCGATCAGCTTTGACCTCTGGATCGATGCCCGCAAGGGCGGCCATCATTCCGGTAATTGGGGTGGCCTTCTATCCGACCCTGCAATCCAGCTTGCCCATGCGATCTCCAGTATTGCCTCGCCCTCCGGCAGGATTCTGGTGCCGGAATGGCTCCCGACGGGTATTCCGGACAATGTTCGCCGAGCTCTTGCGGACTGTGAGATCGAGAGCGGTGCCGAAGACCCGCAGATTGATCCCGATTGGGGCGAGCCTGGTCTTACTTCGGCGGAGAAGCTGTTCGCCTGGTGCTCATTCGCCGTACTGGCCTTCGAGGCCGGAAACCCGAGGGCGCCTATTGGGGCCATTCCGCCGCGCGCCTGGGCTCGCTGCCAGCTGCGCTTCGTCGTCGGTGTTGAGGTGGAAAATATCTTGCCGGCTCTGCGCCGTCATCTGGATCAGTGCGGTTTTTCCCAGGTTCAAATAGCGCAGGCGAACGATGCTGCTTTTCGTGCGACGAGGCTAGATCCTGAACATCCATGGGTTCGGTGGGCGGCGGACTCGATTGGCCGCACAACGGGGAAAAAGCCGGCCATACTGCCGAACCTTGGCGGCTCGCTGCCCAACGATGCCTTCTCTGACATTCTGCAGCTTCCGACCGTGTGGATACCGCACTCATATCCGGGCTGCTCACAGCATGCGCCGAACGAACATCTGCCTGTTGACATCGCCCGTGAAAGTCTCGCGTTGATGGCAGGGCTTTATTGGGACCTCGGCGAGCCAAACGTTCCGGGAGCGTCAAACGGCGATTGACCCGTCAGTGAGCGCGAGGCTGGTGGCATTTGCTCCATAAGAGGGCAAAAATGCCGCCCTGACGTCATCCCCGTGTCATTTTCAACCCCTATAAGGATGCTCATTGAGATTGGCATGAGCGGCTTGCGGGCTGCAGCCAATGGAGAAGGGGATGATGCCCTTCGACGATACCGGAGCGACGCTGACCACGGATGAACTGGCGGCTCGCGAACCGGCTATCCGGCCAGACCGGATGCGGAAAAGCGGGCAAGGCCCGCTTTCAGACTGCTGACAAACCCGTCGATATTTCGGCGGGTTTTGTTTTTTGCGGATGGGATTTTTCTGGCTGCAGGATTCTGGCAGAGGGAAGTCGGGTCGTTCCGGCTTACGCGGTGGCCGGTTTTGGCGCTTTTGTCAGGGCCATTGCGATCTTCTTGATGTTTTGGGCGGCCGCAGCCAACAGGCACTGGCATGCGACACGGGTGCGACTTCGGAAGCGGGCATAGCGATGCCCGTGAAGCTGCTTGGCATCGGCAAATGATCGCTCGACCGTCTCCTTGCGGCGCTTGTAGATTGCCTTGCCCCAAGGGGTCAGGCGGTTGGCGTCGGTGCGCTGGCGGGCATCGGCCCAGATATGGCGGGTGATGGTGCGTGTCGCCGTGGCGTTATTGGTGCAGGAGGCCAGCAAGGGACAATCGCAGCAGATGGCAGGATCCGAACGATAGTGGCGATAACCGTTGCGGTCGGTGGTGGCATAGGCGAGCAGTTGGCCTTCGGGGCAGCGATAACCGTCTGTCTCGGGCTCATAGTCGAATTTCGACTTGCGCATCATGCCGGCTCTGGGCGGGGTTGGGTTGCGATAGCCGGTGACACCGAGGATCTGGCGGTCCTCAAGACCCTTGGCGATGCCGGATGTCGCATAGCCGGCATCCAGCCCGACAGCACCAACCTCGAAGCCGAACCGCTCACGCTGGCGGTCCAGCCGGTCGAGATAGACGATACTGTCATGCACATTGGCGGGCGTGACATGGGTATCGGTGATGATCGCAAGCTTGCCATCCACCGTGCGGTGATCGAGGTAGAAGAAGCCCTTTGGCTTGCCGTCGCGCACCATGTAACCGCTGTCGGGATCGGTGCGCGACACCTTGGTTTCCTTCACCTGCGGCTCGCGCTCCTTTTCCTTCAAGGGCTTCTGGCCGTGCACTGCCCGCTCGGCCTCAATCGCCCGGTCGAGGTCGGCCCAGTAATCGGAGCGCGACTTTTCGATCATCGCAAGATCATATTTGCCCTTGTTGGCATTCGCCTTCAGATGCGTTGAATCCGTGTAAAGCACCGTGCCATCCACCAGGCCATGGCGGATCGCCTGCTCAACGATATGATCAAAGATGTCCTGGGCGACCGACGTATCGTTGAAGCGCCGGCGGCGGTTCTGGGACAGCGTCGAGGCGTCAAACACACCATCCGTCAGCTTCAGCTGCAGAAACCAGCGATAGGCGACGTTGACCTCGATCTCGCGCACCAGCTGACGCTCCGAGCGGATGCCGAACAGGTAGCCAATGAACAGAGCCTTGAACATCAAGGTCGGATCGAGCGGCGGGCGGCCGTTGTCGGCGCAATAAAGCCCGGCAACGCGATCGTGGATGAACGAGAAGTCGATCACCGCGTCGATCTTGCGCAGCAAGTGATCCTTTGGCACCAGACTGTCGAGCGTCACCATCTCGAGAGCCGTCTGGGTGGGGGCAGGTTTCTTCAACATGTCCCAATGAATCATAAACCCCTGGACGGTGCCAGGGGTTTGTCAGCAGTCTGAAAGCGGGCAAGGCCCGCTTTTTTTGTTTTTTGCCCGGCGTGTTTGTCATCTCGTCCGATTTGCTGCTACGCATAATCATCTCTCGCAAGGCAGCCGCATTGAATGTCAGCCATCATCTTCGACGTCCTTCCCATTTTCATCATGATCCTGATCGGTTGGCTGACCGTGAAACTGCGGCTGATGAAGGCGGAGATCGGGGATGCGCTGAGCGAGTTCGTCTTCAAGGTCGCCGTGCCGTTGTTACTGTTCCGCACGATCGCCGAAGCTGATTTTCATGGTGCCTCGCCGTTCCGTCTCTGGATCGCCTACTTCTCCGGCGTTGCGGTGACATGGGTCGCCGCCCATATCGCCGCGACGCGCTTCTTCGGGCGCGATGACCGCATCGGTGTGCTGGCCGGAGTGTCGTCAGCCTTCGCCAACACAATCTTCATCGGCTTGCCGCTCGTCCAGCGCACGGTCGGCGACAAGGGGCTCGTGCCGCTCTCCATTCTGATCGCGGTCCATCTTCCTGTGATGATGATCATCGGGACCATTATGATGGAGCGCGCCGAACACAAGATCGCCGGCAAGACGGAGCGCAGCATCGCCAAAGTGGTGCGCCAGATCGCCCATAATCTCCTCAAGAACCCTCTGGTGATCGGCTTGGCCGGGGGCGCTACCATGCATCTTCTCGGTCTCACCATGCCGGGGCCAGTCGAATCCATCGTCAATCAGATCGCGGGCGTGGCCGGGCCGGTTGCGCTGATCTCGCTCGGCATGGCGCTCGAAAAATACGGGATATCGGGCAACGCGGGCATTGCCAGCGTCACCTCCGCCTTCAAGCTGTTGCTGTTGCCGGCCTGCGTCTGGACGGCAAGCCGCCTGGTGGGCCTAGCCGGCGATTGGACGGCCGCTCTTGTGCTGATCTCGTCCGTTCCGACGGGCGTCAACGCCTGGCTGATCGCCAATCGCTTCGGTGTCGGCCATAGTCTGGCAGCCTCGACAATCACGCTGACCACCGCGCTCGGCGCCATCTCGGTGACGTTCTGGGCTTTTCTGCTCGGTGCATAGGACAAAAGAAAAGCCCGGCGTGGGGCCGGGCTTGTCCGCAAGAGCAGCGTAGCGATTATTGCGTCGCGCTAGCCGGTGCGTTCGGATCCGGAAGCGGAACCGGCGAATCGGCCAGGGTGTGAAGGTAGAGGATAACGTTGGCGCGATCCGTGTCCTTCGGTAGACCCGCAAAGCCCATCGCCGTGCCGGCAACATACTTCTTCGGCGCTGTCAGGAAATGGTTCAGATGATCGAAGGTCCACTTCTCGCTGCCGCCCTTGGAGAAGTCCTTCATAGCAGACGAATAGGCAAAGCCCTCGTGCGTGCCGATTGGACGATCGACGAGACCATAGAGGTTCGGGCCAACTTTGTTCGGCCCCCCCTTGGTCGCGTCATGACAGGCCTGACACTTCTTGAAGATAGCTTCGCCGGCCTTGGCGTCTGCCTTTGCGAGCAGCTGCGCGATCGGAACGGCTGCAGCAGGTGCGGCCTCGCCGCCACCGGAGGCTGCCGCCTCTTCGGCTACGATCGCAAAACCTTCCTTTTCCGGCTTCTCCGAATGAAAGATCCCCTCCGACGCGATGGAGACGGACATCAGAACGAAAACCGTCCCGAGCAGTGCCCCCACCGCCGTATTCACGTATGAATTCATCTGCAATGCTCCCCTTGCAGCCGGCAGACATAAAACCGGACCATCTTGAAATCGCGCGGAACCTATGTCTTTTGGCTATTCGTTGCAACAGTCTAAATGGGCTGTTGCGTGAGACTTTTTGACACCTTTCCGCCCGGATTAGAAGGCCCGAACAATGACCAGTCCAAATTTAGATGACGTGCTCGTGTTGATCCCGGCTCGCATGGCATCGACCCGTCTTCCGGGTAAGCCGCTCGCCGATATTTGCGGGCTGCCGATGATTGTTCAGGTGGCCTTGCGTGCCAAGGAGGCTGCGATCGGCCGCGTCGTCGTCGCGGTCGATGACCAGGAGGTCTACAATGTCGTTGCCGAGGCGGGCTTCGAAGTCACTATGACGAGCAAGGATCATCAATCCGGTTCGGATCGTATCTACGAAGCCCTGGCGAAGGTGGACCCGGAGGGGCGCGCCAAGTTCATCGTCAACGTGCAGGGTGACTTACCGACGATCGAGCCGGAAACCGTTCGTGCCGCGCTGCGCCCGCTGGAAGACCAAAGCGTCGATATCGGGACGCTGACGATCGAGATCGAGGACGAGGCCGACAAGACAGCGCCTCATATCGTCAAGGTCGTCGGTTCGCCGCTCTCCGACAGCCGCCTGAAAGCCCTCTACTTTACGCGCGCCACGGCACCCTACGGCAACGGCCCGCTCTATCATCATATCGGCCTTTATGCTTACCGCCGCTCGGCCCTGGAGCGTTTCGTCACGCTCGGACCGTCCGTGCTGGAGAAGCGCGAGTCGCTCGAACAGCTACGCGCGCTCGAAGCTGGCATGCGCATCGATGTCGAGATCGTTGACACGATTCCGCTTGGTGTCGATACTCCCGCCGACCTTGAAAAGGCGCGGCGCATTCTCTCCGCTAGAACGAAGTGACGGATTTCCCATGAATATCAAGACCAACAGGATCGCCTTTCAGGGCGAGTTCGGCGCGAATTCCGACATGGCGTGCCGCGACATGTTTCCGACCATGGAACCGCTGCCGTGCCAGACGTTCGAGGATGCCTTTGTGGCGGTCGAGAACGGCGATGCCGATATCGGGATGATCCCGATCGAAAACACAATCGCCGGTCGCGTCGCCGACATTCATCACCTGTTGCCGGAGTCGCGTCTGCACATCATCGGCGAGTATTTCATGCCGATCCGATTCCAGCTGATGGTGCTTCCTGGCGTCACCAAGGATGAAATCCGCACCGTTCACAGCCACATCCATGCGCTCGGCCAGTGCCGCAAGATCGTTCGCTCGCACGGCTGGAAGCCGGTGATCGCTGGCGATACGGCCGGCGCGGCAAAGCTCGTCAAAGAGACCGGAGATCGCTCGATGGCAGCGCTTGCTCCGCGTCTTGCTGCGGATCTCTACGGTCTCGAGATCGTTGCAGAGAACGTCGAAGATACTGAGGACAACGTCACCCGCTTCGTCGTCCTCGCTCGCGACGAGGAATGGGCGCATCGGAACTCCGCTGAAGAGAAGGTCGTCACGACCTTTGTCTTCAACGTCCGAAACATCCCTGCCGCGCTCTACAAGGCGCTCGGCGGTTTTGCGACGAACACCATCAACATGACAAAACTGGAGAGTTATCAGCTCGGTGGCAAGTTTGTCGCAACGCAGTTCTATGCCGACATTGAAGGCCATCCGAACGATCCGAACGTCCGGCGTGCGCTCGAAGAGCTGCGCTTCTTCTCCGAGAAGGTGCGCATTCTCGGCGTCTACAAGGGTCACCCGATGCGGGGCCAGTTACAGAAATGAAAAGGGCGCCTCCGGGCGCCCTTTCTGTTTTAGCTTACTTGTCCGGCTCACACACACGCAGGCGATGGCCGTCCGGGTCGAGCACGACGAAGGTCGGACCGAAATCCATGTCTGTGAGGTCTTGCGCGATTGGTAGCTGGCGTTTGCGCCAGTCCTCGTAAAGCGTTGACACGCCGTTCTCTCCGGGAACCATGAAGGCGATCTCGGCGCGGCTGCCGGTGGCGGACGGCTGCGGCGTAACATTGCTCAGCCGCCAGAGGCCGAGCGTGAAACCGCCGTCGAGCGCGAAAGTGACAAAGTTCGGCGCTTCGGCCACCGGCTCGCGGCCGAGCAGTGACCGGTAGAAGCCGGCGCTCGCGGCCGGATCCTTGACGTAGAGAATGATGAGATTCGGGCTGTTCATCGGGTCGTCCTCGTTGTGACAGGGTGGCAGGCGAAGAAACGCCGCTGCACCCATGGCAGCGGCGACGGTCGGTAACGCGTCTTGGGAGTTGCGTAGTCGCGGTCTATCCTTCGTGGCAGGTCCGGCCCCAATCCACGAAGCCGAGATCGCGTTTCATCGTCTCCGATAGCGCCTCCGGATCGAGGCGCGGATACTTGCTCCGTGCCATCTGGCGCGACGCCTTCAGCATCATCCGAAGCAGCATGGATTGCGGATATCCTGCATGGTCAGAGGTGTCCTCGATCGGAGGATTGCCACGCGTCGATCTGGTAAGGTTCAAGCTCGTCATCATCGGTCCTCCTGTTGGATTTGTACCGATAATAGCGCTGACCACTGTCAGTTTATGGCAGTAGTGTCGCGCTCAGTGCGCAACATCCTGTCGGTCTCGCCATTCCTTGAGAAGGACCGCGCGTCTGCGCGGATAACGCCCGTCCCGCGGAATCATCTCGACGATTCGGTCGGTGCGAAAGTGACGGTAATCCTGACGCAATTCGCACCAGGCGACAACAACACGCACTTGTTCGAAATAACTCAGCGCGAAAGGCCAGATATTGCGTACGGAGACGGTACCGCTCTCATCGGAATAGGTCAGCTTGAGAATCCGTTCGTTGCGGATTGCCTTGCGAATGGCACCGAGGTCCGCCTTGTCGGCGACGGGCGGCTTTAGGTGGACGAGCAGCGTCGATGTCTCGATTTCGTCGCGCATCTCTTGCGGTAGCACATCCGCGATCTTGGCCAGCGCATCGGCCCCGGCAGCGGCAAGTCGCGAATCGGCAGCACGCGCGACCCATCGCGAGCCGAGGACGAGCGCCTCGATTTCGTCTTGCGAGAACATCATCGGCGGCAGCATGAAGCCCGGCTTCAGTACATAGCCGAGGCCCGGCTCTCCTTCGATCAAGGCGCCTTGCGCCTGCAGGCTCGAAATGTCCCGGTAAAGTGTGCGGATGCTGACGCCGGTTTCCGTTGCGAGCACGGCACCGCTGACCGGCCGGCGATAGCGTCGCAGGGTTTGCAGCAGCGTCAAAAGGCGTTCGGAGCGCGCCATGTCATGGGCCTCGTTCTGTCAGGCCTTATTGCCTTTTCCACTCCACCCAGTCGCGCATCAGCCGGTGGGCGATCGCGCCCTTGGGCGGCGGTGCCTTGCCCGTTGCGCTGGGGCGCTCGAGCATCTCAAGCGTTTCCTCGCGCGTGAACCAGCGGCAGTCTTCCAATTCCTGGCTGTCGAACTTGACCTCCTTGGACTTGGCTTCGGCATAACAGCCGATCATCAGTGTATGCGGCATCGGCCAGGGCTGCGAGGCGTGGTAGCGAATCCGTCCCGTATGAATTCCGGATTCTTCCAGTGTCTCGCGCCGCACGGCGTTCTCGATCGTTTCGCCCGGCTCCACGAAACCGGCGAGACAGGAATACATGCCCGGCGCAAAGTGCGGGCTTCGGCCGAGGAGGCAGAGATCGCGCTCCTCATCAATGGTCAGCATGATGACGACGGGATCGGTGCGCGGGAAGATTTCGTGTCCGCAGGCGGAGCAGACGCGCTTGTAGCCGCCGATATGGATCTCCATGGTCGAGCCGCAGCGGCCGCAGAACTTATTGTCCCGGTTCCAGCGGATGAGGCTTGCTCCTTGGGCGAACTCACCGAGCAGGACCTCGTCGATCAGCATTTCGCGGAACAGTGAACGGCCATCCGAGGGCTTGTAATGGCTGGCGAGTTCTTCTTCCGGAACACCCACCGGCACGGCGAGACGCGGTTCCCCGGTCTTGCGGTAGCCGAGCAGCACTGTTTCGTCCCAGTTCGGCTGTAGGTCTTTCAGTTCGTAGCGCGCAAACAACGGATCGAGCACTTGCCCATCATGCTTGAGGACCAGCTTGTCGCCAGCGAAGGCGAAGATATGGGTTCCTTCCTTCGCCAATGCCTTGTCGACCGAGGTCTCGTCGCGATGTTCGGAATCGCGGATCAGGTCATTGGCGGCGAAGGCAGTCAGACTGCTGGGTTCCGGATGCGGAACATCCGAATCGAAAAGCGAACGGCTCATGATGAAAGGGCTTCCCGCAACTTCTCTATAAGGTCATCTCTCTTGTCCGCCGCATAAGGCTCAGCCTTGCCAAAACCCCAAACCGGATTTGGCCAATTGGCATCGCCTTCGAAGCGGGCAATGACATGAACATGAAGCTGACGGACGATATTGCCAAGGGCCCCAATATTGATTTTTGTGGCGCCGGTGATCGTCTTCAGTGTGGAGGCGACCATCTCCGTCTCGAATGTCAGCATCACCTGATCGAGGGGTGTGAGTTCGAAGACTTCGCTTATATCCATCCTGCGTGGCACAAGAATCAGCCACGGCCAGCGGGCGTCCTTCGACAGCCTGAGATCGCAAAGTCCGGTCTGCATGACTCTGTCGCTATCGCTTTCCAACCGACGGTCGAGCTTGAATTCGTCCAACAGGCATTCCTCCATGTTTTCCTGAGGCTAGCAGTTTTTTTTGAGCTTGGCTTGCTTTTGATGGCGATATTGCCGATATGTGCATCCGGGAGGTTGGTGGTGGACGAGCCACTCGCCAACCGGGTCAGGTCCGGAAGGAAGCAGCCCTAACGAGCCCGGCACGGGTCATCGTGCCAGCCTCCCACCTTTCTCTCCATTCTTGCTCGGGCAGTCCGGGTGATAAGCAGGGCGATGAGCGACACCGAGCGACAGTCAAAAGATGCCGCCTCGACGGGCACCGGATACCGGGTGCTGGCACGCAAATACCGCCCCAAGGATTTCACGGATCTGATGGTCGGCCAGGAGCCGATGGTCCAGACCCTGACCAACGCCTTCGAGACCGGCCGTATCGCGCAGGCCTACATGCTGACCGGCGTTCGCGGGGTCGGCAAGACGACGACGGCCCGCATCCTCGCTCGTGCGCTGAACTATAAGACGGCCGATATCGACAAGCCGACGATCGACCTACGGATTCCTGGCGAGCATTGCCAAGCGATCATGGAAGGCCGGCATGTCGACGTCATCGAGATGGATGCCGCCTCTCACACCGGTATCGACGATATCAGAGAGATCATCGAGCAGGTGCGCTACCGTCCGGTTTCGGCGCGCTACAAGGTCTACATCATCGACGAAGTGCACATGCTCTCGACGCAGGCCTTCAACGGCCTGCTGAAGACGCTCGAAGAGCCACCGGAGCATGTGAAGTTCATCTTCGCTACCACCGAAATCCGCAAGGTCCCGATCACGGTCCTGTCGCGCTGCCAGCGCTTCGACCTGCGCCGCATCAGCGCCTCTGATCTCGTTGGCCTCTTCACTACGATCGCGTCAAAGGAAGGCATCGAGGCCGAGCCCGATGCGCTGGCGATGATCGCCCGTGCGGCCGAAGGCTCGGCGCGTGATGGTCTTTCGCTGCTTGATCAGGCGATCGCCCATGGTAGCGGTGCCGTTTTGACCGAAGCCGTGCGCGGGATGCTTGGCCTCGCCGACCGTGCCCGCATCGTTGATCTCTTTCATCACATCGTCAAAGGCGATGTCGCTGCGGCGCTCGGCGAATTCGAAAGCCAGTACGAAGCCGGCGCCAATCCTGTTGCAGTGCTGACCGATCTTGCTGATTTCACGCATCTCGTCACGCGGCTGAAATATGTGCCTGATGCCGCGAACGACCCATCGCTCAGCGAAATCGAACGCACGAAGGCTGCTGAATTCGCGCAAGGCGTGGCGGTGACGACGCTGTCGCGCATCTGGCAGATGTTGCTGAAGGGCATTCCGGAGGCCGAGGGTTCCTCGCGCCCGGCCGGTGCCGCCGAGATGGTGCTGATCCGACTGGCGCATGCCGCGCATCTGCCGGCGCCGGAAGATGCCGCGCGCCGTCTCGCAGAGTTTTCGGAGACGAACGGCGGCGGCCGTCCAACAGCCTCGTCAGGCAACGGCGGTGGCGGCGCAACGGTGAACTATCAGGGGAATCTGGCGGCACGATCGACGGAGTCGATTCCCCGTCCACAGCCCGCCGGCCCGACCGCGATGCTGCGCGCGGTGCCTAATCCCAATCCGCAGAGCATGCCGGTCGGTCGCGTTGAGACGAAGCCAATCGAAGCGCCAAAGCCATCGGTGCCAGTCAATTCCATTGCTGATATCGCCAATCTGGCCGGCGAAAAGCGCGATGCCAAGATCAAGGCACTGGTGCGCAACTTCGTGCGCCCCGTTCGCATCGAACCCGGTCGCCTCGACGTCAATCTGACGGAAGGCGCCCCCGCTACGCTGCTCAACGAACTGGCGGTCAAGCTCAAGGAGTGGACTGGCATCCATTGGATCGTCAGCCTCAGTCGCGAGCAGGGCCAGCCGACCATCGTCGAGGCCGAAGCCAACGCCAAAGCGCAACAGGTCAGCGACGCGCGTCAGGATCCGGATGTGGCGGCGATCCTCGCACAGTTTCCGGGCGCCAAGATCATCGATGTCCGCGTGCGGGCGCCAGAGCCCGATGAGGAAGAGGAGGTCAAGGCGCCGGCCGCTGCCGAATCCGACGAGGGCGACATCCTGCCAGGCGACGACATAATTTTCTAAAGTATCGAGAAGGAGCGAGACGATGCGCGACATCATGGGCATGATGGGCAAAGTCAAGGAAATGCAGGCCAAGATGGAGAAGATGCAGGCGGAGATCGCCGAACTCCATGCGGAGGGCAAATCGGGTGGCGGTCTCGTTACCGTCATTCTCAACGGCAAGGGCGAGATGCAGAGCCTGAAGATCGACCCGTCACTGTTCAAGGAAGACGACGTCGAGATTCTCGAAGACCTGATCGTTGCCGCTCACAAGGATGCCAAGGACAAGGCTGAAGCCGCCGCCGCTGAAAAGACCAAGGCGCTGACCGCCGGCCTGCCGATTCCTCCCGGTTTCAAGATGCCGTTCTGATCTCCGGCAGAGATCAAGAGAGAGGTGTCGGCTGCGTCGGCATCGCTTCCGTCACGCAGTAGGGAGGATTGCCGATGACGTTGACCAGTCTATTTGTCTTTGCCTCCGCATTGTTCGTGGCGGCCGGTTCCCCGGGGCCAAGTGTCGCCGCACTCGTTGCCCGCGTGATTTCCAAGGGTGCGCGTGACGTTCTGCCGTTCCTGGCGGCCATGTGGCTCGGCGAAGCAATCTGGCTGACTTGCGCCGTCGCAGGCCTCGCGGCGATTGCCGAAACCTTCCACTACGCCTTCGTTGCCATCAAGTGGCTTGGCGTCTGCTATCTGTTCTATCTCGCCTGGAAGATGTGGTTTGCATCGCCCGATAGTGAAGGCGAGGCGCTGCCCGATGCGCAGTCGCCGCTGAAGCTCTTTCTGGCTGGTATGACGGTAACGCTCGGCAACCCGAAGATCATGATGTTCTATATGGCGCTACTGCCGTCGATCATCGACATCCACGCCGTGACCGTCGACGGTTGGGCCGAACTCGTTGCGATGATGTTTCTGGTGCTGATCGTGATCGATATCAGCTGGGCGCTGGCAGCCGCCAAGGCAAGAAGCTTCCTGAAGAGCCGCCGCGCGGTGCGTATGGCCAATCGTGCCAGCGCCGGTACGATGGCCGGCGCTGCTGTCGCAATCGCGATGCGCTAGGCTACCTCTGCGAGATATGCCGCTTGGGGGCTGGTGGCGGAGGTGCCGGTGGCACCCAGGTCAGGATCATATTCGCAACGCCCGCTGCGATATTGAGACCGGACGTGCCCTCAGCCGAGACCGGTTGTAGAGCAATCGAGCCCTCGAACCCCCCGATCAGGACATTGGCCCCAACACCGAGCCCGACCGTCGCATTGGCTGCGACGCCGGAGTAGCTGCCCTGCAGGGCACCGTCGAGCCGGTTGGTCGGTGCGTAGACGAGCCAAATCAATCCGCCGCCGGCGAGAGTCCCGATATCAACGCCAAACTTGGTGATCGTGCCGGTATAGTGTTCGCTCGGTCGATCAGGGGAGGACGGCGTGAATATGCAGTTGAGCGTCCGCTTGGAGCCGATGATGACACCGAATCCCGGAGAAATATCACAGCCCAGCGAGCCGACTTTGACGCGGGCTGCCGCCGGCGTTGCTGATAGGAAGGCAGTGGCTGTTGCGGCAATGACTGCCGCCGCGATAAGTCTTGCGATGGACATGCGAGCCTCCTTCGATTTGCACTCCGTGCGTGAAAATCTAGGAGTGTTGTCGTCGTCAGCAAGTGGTAGTGGTCGAAATCCGTCTCAGGGGTAGTTGCGGGGCAGTTTCATCAGTTCGCGACCGATCGGCTTCATAGGCTCGCTGCGCAACACGAGGGATGTTGTTACCGCACCATAGCGCGCTATGCTGTCGACGATGATTTCAAGCTCGGACGGTGAGGGGACCAAGACTTTCAACACGAAACAGTCCTCTCCGGTCAGCCTTAGAACCTCGATAATCTGCGGCATTTCGGAGAATTGCTTGAGGCAGGCACGGATATGTTCGTGGGTGGTGCGTAGCCGGATTATGGCGATCATGCCCAGCCCGAGTGCCGCCATGTTGATGCGGGCACCGTAACCCTCGATAATGCCTCGCTCTTCCAGGCGTTTCAGCCGCTCGGAGGCGGCCGGTTGTGACAGGCCGACCTTTCGCCCGAGTTCGGAAACGGAGATGCGTCCGTCCGCCTGCATGATCTCGACAATCAGCATGTCGGTGGGGTCAAGTTGCCGGTTCACGAAGCCAGTCATTATTGTTCGCCTTTAATTCATCGGCTGGAGGATATTTTGGCCGATGATTTCCTATGTCCGTTGCCGACTATCTCATGCAGCTTACGCGTCGAGCAACAGGAAGGAATCGATGCGAGATATCATTACCTTGCCCGGCATCGGCGGGTCTGGCGAAGCACACTGGCAATCCCGATGGGAGGCGAGCGATTCTCGCATACGGCGCTTTTCGCCCTCGAATTGGGATCAGCCAGACCTTGAGGATTGGATTGCAGCGCTGGACCGTGCCGTTGCACAGTCAAAGGCCGAACCGGTTCTCGTCGCTCATAGCCTCTCCTGTCTGCTGGTTGCCCATTGGGTTTGGCGGGGCAAGCATCGCGCCCGTGGCGCTCTGCTGGTCGCTCCCCCGGATCCGTCTTCGCCGGCTTTTCCGTCAGAGGCTGCCGGCTTTGCCAATCCACCGGCAAGTGCGCTCCCGTTCGCGTCCCTTGTCATAGCCAGCAGCGACGACCCTTTCGGCTCGCTTAACCATGCGCGCACCACGGCCAACGGTTGGGGCAGCGAATTCATGGACATCGGCGCCCGCGGTCACATCAACGGGACGAGTGCGCTTGGCGAGTGGCCGCAGGGAAGGGCCGCTCTGGCAGCCCTTCAGGCGCGCTTGCGCTAGACCTCTGCCTGCGCTTCCAGGATGTTGCGGAGCCTGTAGTGGATCGGAGCCGAGAGATAGCGGTTGCGATCCTGCGTCGCGAGCGTCTTGCCGAATGTCGCGATCATCTCGGGCATCGTGACCTTTTCGCCGCCATAGGGGAGATGGTCGATCGGCATTCCGGCCGCGATCGCTCCATTCTTCAGAACGCGGCAATAGACGCCCGGTCGCGCCGCTTTGGTGTAGCGCTTGGCGAAGCGCGGGTCGCCCATCCGGGCGGCAAAGGTCGCGCAAGGGATACGCGCGCTGGTGACCTCGAGAACCAGATTGCCGGCTATGAATCGATCACCGACCGAGACGATGCGGTTATCGAGACCGCCGATCACCATGTTCTCTCCGAACGTGCCCGGCTCGACGATTCGTCCTAGTTCCTTCGACCACCACTCGAGCGTCAGCGACCCCTCGAGATAGACGGCCTGGTCGACGCCGCCATGGTGCTTGCGGTTGCTGATTGCATCGCCGACGAGCCCCTCGGCATCGACAAGCACATTGCCGCCGATCGGATGCTTGTAGATGCCCGTCTTGCAGCTCTTGCCGGGCAGGCGCTCGGCACTGCCGATGCAGACGGCGAGGATTTTCATTCGCTCCGCACTCCCAACATGTTTCCGTTTTGGCATCATATGGGCTAATAACCGCTCATGGCAAAGCGAGTCACTGGCCCCGAAATCGAAAAACTGATCCAGCTGCTGGCGAAGGTGCCGGGCCTCGGCCCGCGCTCCGCGCGTCGCGCCGCGCTGCATCTCATCAAGAAAAAGGACCAGCTGCTCGGCCCTTTGTCGAATGCGATGGGCGAGGCCTATGACAAGGTCAAGATCTGCTCGCGTTGCGGCAACGTCGATACGGTGGATCCCTGCACTGTCTGCACGGACGACCGCCGCGACCAGTCCGTCATCATCGTTGTCGAAGATGTTTCCGACCTCTGGGCGCTGGAGCGCGCCGGCGCGCTGAACGCCGCCTATCATGTCCTCGGTGGTACCTTGTCTCCCTTGGATGGGGTCGGACCCGACGATCTCAATATTCGCGGCCTGATCGAGCGCGTCACTGCCGGCGGCATTCGTGAGCTGATCATCGCGGTCAATGCGACCGTCGAGGGACAAACGACAGCACACTATATAACCGACCAGCTGACCGGGCTGGACGTCAAGATTACGCGCCTTGCCCACGGTGTCCCGGTCGGCGGCGAACTCGACTATCTCGACGAAGGAACGCTGCAGGCGGCACTCAGGGCGCGCACGGCAATCTAGGGGGAAGCATGAGTAAGCGCATTTTCGGCCGCCTTTTGATCGCGACGGCAGCGCTGCTGACGCTGTCATGCGGGCCGGCACTTTCGGCGTCCAAGGCCGATGTCGAGGCGCAGTTCGAGAAATGGGTGCAGACTGACCTCTGGCCGGAAGCGCAGAAGAACGGCATTTCGGAGCGGGCGTTTAGCGCATCCTTTGCGGGCGTCGAACTCAATTGGGACCTGACCGATCTCGCGCCTCCCGGCTTCCCGCCGCCGAAGCAGCAGAAGCAGACACAGGCCGAATTTTCATCCCCAGGTCCGTATTTCAATGAGGACCGGTTGGCGCGGCTGACCGCCACCGGCCGAGGCTTTGCCTCGCAATATGCCTCGGCGCTGAAAAAGATCGAAAGGACCTACGGCGTTCCCGGTTCGATCGTGCTGGCCGTCTGGGGGCGCGAAACGGGGTTCGGGGCAGCGAAAATCCCGAATTCGGCGATCGAAGTGCTGGCGACCAAGGCTTTCATGTCGACGCGCAAGGAGATGTTCCGCACGGAACTTCTTGCTGCCCTGCACATCATCGATCGCGGCGACGCAACGCCTGCTGAATTCAAGGGGTCGTCTGCCGGTGCACTCGGTCAGCCGCAGTTCATGCCCACCAGCTACCTCAAGTATGCCGTCGATTTCGATGGCGACGGCCATCCCAATATCTGGACGTCTGTACCCGATACACTTGCCTCGATTGCCAACTTCCTGGCCCAGAAGGGCTGGCAGCGCGGTCGTAGCTGGGGCTATGAAGTCACGATTCCCGATCAGGTTTCCTGTGCGCAGGAGGGGCCGGATCTCGCCAAGCCCGTATCGCATTGGGCCTCGCTTGGCATCACGCGCATATCGGGCAAGGCCTTCCCCTCCGACGAAGGCAAGGCATCTGGCATGATGCTCGTCCCGGCGGGCCGCGACGGACCGGAATTCGTCGTCACGCCGAACTTCTACGTGATCAAGGAATACAACAACTCCGATCTTTACGCGCTCTATATCGGCAATCTCGCGGATCGGATCGCCTATGGTTCCGGCGCCTTCCAGGGGCCGTGGGGCGATGTCGGCAAGATGCTGCGCTCCGACGTGGCGGCCATGCAGAAGGCGTTGGAGAAAAAGGGATATGATGTCGGCGGCTCCGACGGGCTGCCGGGTTACAAGACGCGCCGGTCCATTGGTCAGTGGCAGGAAAAGAACGGCATGAAGCCCACCTGTTATCCCGAGGCATCGATGATCGGCAGGTTGAAGTAAACCTAGAGGCTACGCTTCAGCCCTTCGTGGCTCGCGACGAACCCCAGCTTCTCGTAGAAGCGGATCGACTCCGTCCGCGATTTGTCGGAGGTCAATTGTACCAGGCCGCAACCGCGCTCGGCGCAGCGCGCCACCGCCCATTCGATGAAATCGGAGCCAAGGCCCGATCCTCGGGCGCCCCTAGCGATGCGCACGCTTTCGATCTGTCCGCGCCACATGCCAGTCCGCGACAGACCGGGAATGAAGGTCAGCTGCAGGCAGCCGACGACGCGATCGCGCTTATTGACGGCGACGGCCAGCAACTGGTTGGGATCGGCCTCGATCGCCGCGAATGCTGCGACATACCTGGCATCCGGCGGATCCGAGACGATCTCGCGCGTCGCTCCTAGATCGTCGTCGGCAAGCAGGTCGATGATATCAGGCAGATCGGAAGAACGGGCAGGGCGGAAGGAATGCATGACTTGCCTCAATGGTGCAGGTCGATTGGCGCCTTGTAGAAGACGTCGTCATTGGGCGGAATAGCCTGGCGCTCGATCAGCCGGTGCACCTTCGGTAGGTCCTCGCCGCGGTGAAGATCGCGCAATCGTTCGATGTTTTCCGCATCGGCCTGCGTGCGGCGCTGATTGTGCCGGATGTATTCGACCCAGGTCGGCGTGTGATAGGTCTCCGTCCATCGGCCTGGCTTTTCGAGGTCGCGCATCAGCGCCCAATTGCGGGCGCCATCGCGAATGCGGATCCGTCGGCGGTCACCCATCAGTGCCAGGAACTCGGGAACATCAGCATCGGCGATTTCGTAGTCGATCTGGACGACGATTGGGCCACTGCGTGGCGTAATATCGAGACCGAGCGCCGGTTCGGTGAAGCGGTTCAGCGGGTCGAGGTTGAGCGAGGCAAAGGCCGGCATGGCGAAGCGCAGCCCGACGACGATGCCGAAGAGCATGACAACGGCCGAGATCAGCAGGGCATTGGAGACACCGTAACGGTCGGCGGCCACGCCCCAGATCCAGCTACCGCCCGCAATGCCGCCAAAAGTCACCGTCTGATAGAGGGACAGCGCGCGACCGACGACCCAACGCGGCGTCGACAGCTGCACGATCGTATTGAACAGCGAAAGCGCTAATACCCAGCAAGCGCCCGATATCGCCAGTCCGGCGCAGGTCAGCGCGGCAATCGGGCTGAAGGCGGCGATCGCGGCGCTCAGTGCAAAGCCGGCGAAGGAGATACGCACGATCGTTTCGCTCGAAAAGCGTTCGCGCAGCCAATCATTCAGCACCGCGCCGCCGATCGCGCCAATACCAAAGGAGCCGAGCATGAGGCCATAGGTCAACGGGCCGCCGACAACGAGGTTGATCGCCACGATCGGCAGCAAAGCGAGTATCGAGCTGGCACTGATCCCGAAGATGAGACCGCGCAGCAGCACTTTCTGCAGATTGGGCGACATCGACACATAACGAAGGCCAGCAAACACCGCGCTGCCGAGCGTCTCCCGCGGCAGGGTGGAGGTCGGCAAGCTCGGTTTCCAGCGCATCAGCGCATAGATCAGCGCGAAATAGCTCAGTGTGTTGACGGCAAACGCCGCCGCGGCGCCGGCGGCAGCGACGATGACACCACCGATCGCCGGGCCGACGCTGCGCGTGATGTTGAAGCCGACGCTGTTGAGCGTGACGGCGCCAGGCAGATCCGCCCGCGGCACGATGTCGCCGACCGAGGCCTGCCAGGACGGGTTGTTTAGCGCCGTGCCGCATCCGATCAGAAACGTGAAGAAAAGGAGCAGCCACGGCGAAAGCCAGCCGAAATAGGCCGAGATGCTAAGCAGCGCCGAAACAGCAAGCATGAAGTATTGCGCCGTCAGCATCACCCGGCGCCGGTCGAAGCTGTCGGCAAGGGCGCCAGACACGAGCGAAAAAAGCATGATCGGCAACGCCGTCGATGTCTGCACCAGCGCGACCATATTCTCCGATGCCGTGATGGTCGTCATCATCCAGGCGGCGCCGACCGCCTGGATCAATCCCCCGAAATTCGAGGCGAGGCTTGCAAACCAGATCCTCCGGTAGGTTTCGTGCCGCAACGGCGCCAGTGTCGACGAAGTGTAAGGCACGATCCCTCCCGATGCCGGTCCCTAGGAACCAATATATGGCGCAAGATGCCTCTGGCTAGCGCCGGGGCGCATCCGGAACGTTGGCGACGGAGCTTGCAATTTCGGAAAAACCGGCCTATATGGCTCTCAAATCTTGATCGTTTTGATGAAGAGTGGGCCGCAAGGACCCGCTCTTTTTTATTACCGCGATCACCCAAAATGCATGAAATTGCTAGGAGCGCATCGCTTGTCGGATCCGACGAAAGCAGACAATGAACTTGAGCCGCGGCTGATCACCGAGACCGGTCTCGACCAGCGTCTTGCCGACATTATCGAGCCTGTATTGGTGGATCTCGGGTTTCGCCTGACCCGCGTGCGGATGCTCAATCAGAACGGCGCAACCCTCCAGATCATGGCCGAGCGCAACGACGGAACGATGACTGTGGAGGACTGCGAGGCGGTCTCGATGGCCATTTCTCCGGTTCTGGATGTGGAAGATCCGATCGATCGGGAGTATCATCTCGAGGTGTCTTCGCCGGGTATCGATCGTCCGTTGGTGCGGAAATCGGATTTCACCCGCTGGCAGGGACACCTTTTGAAGTGCGAGACGTCGATCATGATCGGCAACCGCAAGCGCTTCCGCGGCAAGATCGTGGAGAGCGATGCGGATGGTTTCACGCTCGAGCGTGACCAGGTTGCCTATGGCGAAGAGCAGAAGGTTGTCATCCCTTTCACTGCGCTCAGCGATGCGAAGCTCATTCTGACCGACGATCTGATCCGTGATGCACTGCGCGCCGACAAGCTGGCGAAGGCAGAGGCCGCGAACCAGAACGAAGCGGAAGACGAAGAATAACCGATCAACTTGTGGCTCCAGGGACGGGAACCCGGGACGCCTAGACGGAGAGAAAAGACAATGGCAGTCAGTGCGAACCGGCTCGAACTTCTGCAGATCGCAGATGCAGTGGCGCGCGAAAAAGTCATCGACCGCGAGATCGTGCTTGCCGCAATGGCGGACGCGATCCAGAAGGCAGCGCGCTCCCGCTACGGTACCGAGTCCAACATCCGCGCCGACATCAATCCGAAGACCGGTGAGATCCGTCTTCAGCGTCTGCTCGAAGTTGTCGACAAGGCTGAAGACTATTCGACCCAGATTCCGCTTGAGCTGGCCCGCGATCGCAACCCGGATGCAGCGCTTGGCGATTTCATCGCCGATCCGCTGCCGCCGATGGATTTCGGCCGTATCGCTGCCCAATCCGCCAAGCAGGTCATCGTCCAGAAGGTTCGCGAAGCCGAGCGTGACCGCCAGTTCGACGAGTTCAAGGATCGCGTCGGCGAAATCGTCAACGGCACCGTCAAGCGCGTCGAATACGGCAACGTCATTGTCGACCTCGGCCGTGGCGAAGGCATCATCCGCCGTGACGAAATGATCCCGCGCGAAAACGTCCGCTATGGCGATCGCGTCCGCGCATACGTATATGACGTTCGCCGTGAACAGCGCGGCCCACAGATCTTCTTGTCGCGCACGCATCCGCAGTTCATGGTCAAGCTCTTCACCATGGAAGTGCCTGAGATCTACGACGGCATCATCCAGGTGAAGTCGGTTGCCCGCGATCCGGGTTCGCGCGCCAAGATCGCCGTGATCTCGAACGACAGCTCGATTGATCCGGTCGGCGCCTGCGTCGGTATGCGCGGTTCGCGTGTTCAGGCCGTCGTCGGCGAACTCCAGGGCGAAAAGATCGACATCATTCCGTGGTCGCAGGACCCGGCGACCTTCGTCGTCAACGCCCTGCAGCCGGCTGAAGTCGCCAAGGTCGTTCTCGACGAGGATGCCGAGCGCATCGAAGTCGTGGTTCCGGACGAGCAGCTGTCGCTGGCCATCGGTCGCCGCGGTCAGAATGTCCGCCTGGCGTCGCAGCTGACCGGCTGGGACATCGACATCATGACGGAAGCCGAAGAATCCGAGCGCCGTCAGAAGGAATTCAACGAGCGCACCAACCTGTTCATGGATTCGCTCGACGTTGACGAAATGGTCGGTCAGGTTCTGGCCTCGGAAGGTTTTGCGGCAGTCGAAGAGCTTGCCTATGTCGACCTTGACGAAATTGCCTCAATCGACGGTTTTGACGAAGACACGGCACAGGAAATCCAGACGCGTGCCCGCGAATATCTGGAGCGCCTGGAAGCCGAAATGGACGAGAAGCGCAAGGCGCTCGGCGTTTCCGACGAACTGCGCCAGATCGACGGCATGACCGCGCAGATGATGGTCGCGCTCGGCGAAGACAGCATCAAGACGATTGAGGACTTCGCCGGCTGCGCCGCTGACGATCTCGTTGGCTGGAGCGAGCGCAAGAACGGCGAGACCAAGAAATTCGAAGGCCTGTTCTCGAAGTTCGACGTTTCGCGCGTCGAGGCTGAGCAGATGGTCGTCCAGGCTCGCCTCGCGGCTGGCTGGATCACCGAAGAAGACCTCGCCAAGGACGCGGAAGCTGAAGAAGCTCCCGAGGCCGAGCAGGAAGTATAATGTCCGCGCGTGAGCCGACCGTTTCTCCTGAGGACGACGATCTTGCAGGATATGACGTGAATGGTCGCATGTGCATCGTGACGCGCGAAAGCGGATCGCCGGATGAGCTGATCCGCTTCGTTGCCGCTCCGGATGGGACTGTCATCGCCGACCTGAAGCGACAGCTTCCGGGACGCGGCTGCTGGGTCAAGATCGATCGCTCGTTGGTCGACAAGGCGGTGGCGAAGAAGCTCTTCGCCCGCGCCTTGAAAGCGGATGTGAAGGCGGCAGCCGATCTTGGCCAAGCCGTAGAGACGCTGTTTGCGCAGCAGTTGATGCAGATGATGAACATGGCTCGCAAGGCGGGCCAGTTCGTTACGGGTTCCGCGAAAGTGGATGCCGCAGTCAGGAGTGGAGCCGCGATCGCAGTGTTCCACGCAACGAATGCCGCCGAGGATGGCGTGAGAAAGATAGACCAGGCTCGCAAGGCTTGGCATCTCGGAATGGAAACCGAGGAAGAAATACCTTCCTTCCGTCTCTTCTCGGAGGACGAAATGGAAGGGGTGATGGGCCAGAACGCTTTTATCCATGCTGCAGTGCTTGCAGGGCAGGCGGGTGAGGGTGTAGTGAAGCGCGCAAAGATGCTCGAACAGTACCGTAGTGGCGGTCAGTCCCGGGCACCGGGCGGCGCTGGCCGGCAAAAACAATGATACGGTCACCGGCATCGGCCGGCTGCTACATCATTGATCGACAGTATTTGAACGACAGGGTCTGATGACGTCATCGCTCCCTGTCCGAAGGAACGGGAACGAATGACCGATAGCAATGACGACAAGACACTGAACGGACCGGGCAAGAAGACTTTGACCCTGAAGCCGTCGGGAATGAGCCAGGGCACCGTGCGCCAGGATATGGGCCGCGGCCGCACCAAGGCGGTCGTTGTCGAGACCCGCAAGCGGCGTCCGATGCGTCCGGAGGACGAGCGCCCGATCACCCCCGTAGGCTCCAGCGCTCCGGTTCGTGCCGAAGCAGCTCCGAGCGTGCACCAGCCGCGCGCGCCGCAGGTGCCACAGCCGCGCATTCAGCCGACGGGCGGCCAGCAGTCGCGTCCGCAGCAACCTTCTTCTCAGCCTCCGCGTCAGCAGGATCGCCCTCGTCCGGTGGTCCTGAACCATCTGTCGCCTGAGGAAATGGATGCGCGCCGGCGCGCGCTCGCCATGGCACAGGTTCGCGATGCCGAGGATGCGGTTCGCCGCGCCGAGGAAGAAAAGCGCCGCGCCGCGGAAGAAGCCGTGCGCCAAGCCGCTGAGGCTGAGGAAGCCAAGCGCCGCGCTGCGGAAGAAGCTGCTGCTCGGGCCGCTGAAGCCGCCGCCGCTCCGACTGCGCCAGCAGCACCTGCTGTTGTCGAGCAACGCACTGAGGCGCCGCGCGTTCAGCCGGCTGCGCCCGTCGCGCGCCGTCCGGATGCTGCGCCATCTCCGGCCGTGGCACGCCCGGCACCTGGCGCTGTTGCGCCGGCTGGACGCGGTCGTCGCGACTCTGACGACGACGATCGCTCTGCGCCGCGTGGCGGCGCGCCGGTTCGTGGTCGTGTCGTTCGTCCCGAGCCCGCAAAGCCGGTGACGACTCGCCCCAAGGGTGAGGAGGATCGTCGCCGCGGAAAGCTGACGATCACGACCGCAAGCGAGGATGAAGACAGTGCACGCGGCCGTTCGCTCTCGGCAATGCGCCGTCGTCAGGAGAAGTTCCGCCGCAGCCAGATGCAGGAAACCCGCGAGAAGATTTCGCGAGAAGTCGTTCTGCCGGAGACCATTACCATCCAGGAACTGTCGCAGCGCATGTCCGAACGCGCGGTCGATGTCATCAAGTACCTGATGAAGGAAGGCCAGATGATGAAGCCGGGCGACGTCATCGACGCCGACCTTGCTGAACTCATCGCTGGCGAATTCGGCCACACAGTCAAGCGCGTTTCTGAATCCGACGTCGAACTTGGCATCTTCAACGTTGCCGACGATGAGGGCGATCGCGTTTCGCGTCCGCCTGTTGTGACCATCATGGGCCACGTCGACCACGGCAAGACCTCGCTGCTCGACGCCATCCGTCATGCCAATGTGGTTGCTGGCGAAGCCGGTGGTATCACGCAGCATATCGGCGCCTATCAGGTCGAGCAGAACGGTCAGAAGATCACCTTCATCGACACCCCCGGCCACGCCGCCTTTACGGCAATGCGTGCCCGCGGTGCGCAGGCGACCGACATCGCGATCCTGGTCGTTGCAGCTGATGACAGCGTCATGCCGCAGACGATTGAATCGATCAACCATGCCAAGGCGGCTGGTGTTCCGATCATCGTGGCGATCAACAAGGTCGACAAGCCGACCGCCGATCCGCAGAAGGTGCGCACGCAGCTCCTGCAGCACGAAGTCTTCGTGGAATCGATGGGCGGTGAAGTTCTTGACGTCGAAGTTTCGGCCAAGACCGGAAAGAACCTCGACAAGCTGCTGGAAGCCATTCTGCTGCAGGCCGAAATCCTGGACCTCAAGGCCAATCCGAACCGCACGGCGGAAGGTACCGTCATCGAAGCCCAGCTCGACCGTGGCCGCGGTTCGGTTGCCACGGTTCTCGTCCAGAACGGTACGCTGAAGCCCGGCCAGATCATCGTCGCTGGTGATGTCTGGGGTCGTGTCCGCGCCCTCGTCAACGACAAGGGCGAACACATGAAGGAAGCCCCGCCGGCCATGCCGGTCGAGGTGCTCGGCCTTTCCGGCACGCCGCAGGCAGGTGACAGGTTCGCCGTCGTTGAAAACGAAGGCCGCGCCCGCGAGATCTCGGAATATCGCCAGCGTCTCGCTCGCGACAAGGCTGCCGCCCGCCATTCGGGCCAGCGCGGCTCGCTGGAACAGATGATGACGCAGCTGCAGTCGGCGGGCGTCAAGGAGTTCCCGCTGGTCATCAAGGGTGACGTGCAGGGTTCGATCGAAGCGATCGCTGGTGCGCTCGAAAAGCTCGGTACGGACGAAGTTCGTGCCCGCATCGTTCACTCGGCTGTCGGCGGTGTAACGGAATCGGATATCTCGCTTGCCGAGGCATCGGGTGCTGCGATCATCGGCTTCAACGTTCGTGCGAATGCACAGGCCCGTACGCTGGCAGAACGCCAGGGCATCGAAATCCGTTACTACAACATCATCTACGATCTGGTGGATGACGTGAAGGCGGCGATGTCGGGTCTGCTCTCGCCGGAGCGTCGCGAAACCTTCCTCGGCAATGCCGAGATCCTCGAGGTGTTCAACATCACGAAGGTCGGCAAGGTCGCGGGTTGCCGTGTTACCGAGGGCAAGGTCGAGCGTGGAGTTGGTGTCCGCCTCGTCCGCGACCACGTCGTCATCCACGAAGGCAAGCTCAAGACGCTCAAGCGCTTCAAGGACGAAGTCTCGGAAGTGCATTCCGGCCAGGAATGCGGTATGGCTTTCGAGAATTACGAAGACATCCGCGCCGGCGACACGATCGAGTGCTTCCGCGTCGAGCACATCACCCGTACGCTCTGATCGTGTGATATTGGACATTTGGACGGGCGCCGGATCAACTGAGGCCGGCGCCCGAACCTTTTGAGGCAAAGAAAAATGGCAACAAGACCAACAACCTCCGCACCTTCGCAGCGTATGCTGCGCGTCGGCGAGCAGGTTCGCGCCGCTATCACGCAGGTTCTGCAGCGTGGCGAAGTGCGCGATGACGTGATCGAGAAGACCGTCATTTCCATCTCCGAAGTCCGCATGTCGCCTGATCTGAAGATCGCGACGGCCTACGTGACGCCGCTCGGTGTAACGGATCATGATGCAGTGATCGCTGCGCTGAACCGCAATGCGAAATACATCCGTGGCCGCCTTGGCCCGCAGCTTCGGCAGATGAAATACATGCCGGATATCCGCTTCCGCGACGATACGAGCTTCGACAATTACAAGAAGATCGACGAGTTGCTGCGCTCGCCGGAGGTGAGCCGCGATCTCGACCACGGCGATACCGAAGAAGAATAGTAGAAGAGACTGATGTCCAAACCACGTAAACCGAAGGGCCGCCCGATCTCGGGCTGGCTGATCCTCGACAAGCCGGTCGATTTCGGCTCCACCGAAGCTGTTTCCAAGATCAAGTGGCTGTTCAAGGCGCAGAAATGCGGTCACGCCGGCACGCTCGACCCGCTGGCCTCGGGCATGCTGCCGATCGCGCTTGGTGATGCGACGAAGACCGTTCCCTACGTGATGGACGGCCGCAAGATCTACGAGTTCACCGTAACCTGGGGCGAGGAGCGCGCAACCGACGATCTCGAGGGCGATGTAACGCAGAGCTCCGACAAGCGCCCGAGCGAACAGCAGATCCGCGACCTCCTGCCAAAATACACCGGCGTCATCAGTCAGGTGCCGCCGCAGTTTTCGGCAATCAAGATCGCGGGCGAGCGCGCCTACGATCTGGCCCGCGATGGCGAGGCGGTGGAAATCCCCTCCCGTGAGGTCGAGATCTTCCGCCTGACGCTGTTGTCATGCCAGGACGCCAATACGGCGCATTTCGAAGTCGAATGCGGCAAGGGCACCTATGTACGCGCGTTGGCGCGCGATTTCGGCCGCGAACTCGGCTGCTACGGCCACATCTCGGGCCTGCGCCGCAGCTTCGTTGCACCGTTTGCCGAAGAAACCATGGTGCCGCTTGCCGACCTCGTCGCGCTCGAGGCGATCGAAGACGCCGACGAACGGCTTGCCGCCCTGGATGCCCTGCTGATCGACACCAGCGAAGCGCTCTCCTCGTTGCCGCATCTCGTCGTCAATGACGACCAGGCACATCGTCTGAAGATGGGCAATCCGATCCTCGTGCGGGGTCGCGACGCACCGGTTGCCGAAAGCGAAGCTTATGCTACGTCTCGCGGCAAACTGGTTGCGATCGGCGAGATCGGCCAAGGTGAGTTCCGCCCGAAACGCGTCTTTGGCTGAGCTTCTATAAACTTCTGGTTTTCGCCCGCTCTAGCGCCGGCAAAACCATAGATGGCAGTTGTCAGCCTTTGGCATTGAGATATGTTTGCCTGATCCGGGCCGTGGAGCCCTTTGGATCAGGGAGACAGTCATGGGCAGACTTGCAGCCGGCATCCTGATGTTCTTCTCGGCGCTTTTGATGGCCGCCAACGGTCACTCCGCAGAGCGCTGGGCCACGTTACCGGCCTTCCCGCCAATGCCGACAGCAAAGACGAGCGGCATGGCTCCCGTCAACGACATCAAGATGTATTACGCCGAGTATGGTGAGGGCGATCCGATCCTGTTCATCCATGGTGGGCTCGGTAGCGCGGACGTCTGGGGCTATCAGGTGGCTGAGTTCGCGAAGGATCATCGGGTAATCGTGGCTGACAGCCGCGGACACGGCCGCTCGACGCGTAGTGAGCAGCCGTTCGGCTATGACCTGATGACGTCGGATTATGTCGCTTTGCTGGACTATCTGAAGCTCGACAAGGTGACCCTGGTCGGCTGGTCTGATGGCGGCATCATCGGCATCGACATGGCGATGAAGAACCCTGAGAAGCTGACGTGCGTGATCGCGCAGGCGGCGAACGTCACGACCGACGGCCTAAAGGCCGACGTTATGACCAACGAGACTTTCAGCAATTACATCAATGCCGCCGGCGAGACTTACAAAAAACTCTCGCCGACACCGAACGAATATGATGCCTTCGTTACCGAGATCTCGGCGATGTGGGCGAGCCAGCCGGCCTGGACTGCCGACGACCTTGGCAAGATCAAGGTACCCGTCACCTTGACGATCGGCGACCACGACGAGGCAATCAAGCTCGACCATACCGAGATGATGGCCAAACAAATTCCGGGATCGAAGCTGGTGATCCTCAAGGACGCGAGCCACTTCGCCATGCTGCAGAACCCGGAGGGCTACAATGCCATGATCCGGGATGCGATGGCCGGAAAGTGACGAATCGGCGATCTGTGGCATACCTCTTTCCATTGCAGCGCATTTGGTTTATACGCAGCGCCAGCAATCGGGCTCGGCCCGAATGCATTCGCGGCCGAAGCTGGACGACATCCCGGCTTTTGGCGACCTAATCTCCTCTCATAGAAAGGAACATCCGATGTCGATTACTGCTGAGCGCAAGACGGCTCTGATCAAGGAATACGCAACGTTCGAAGGCGACACCGGTTCTCCGGAAGTTCAGGTTGCCATCCTGACCGAGCGTATCAACAACCTGACCGGCCACTTCAAGGACCACAAGAAGGATAACCATTCCCGCCGTGGTCTGCTGACGATGGTTTCCAGCCGCCGCTCGCTTCTTGACTACCTCAAGAAGAAGGACGAAGGCCGCTACACCAAGCTGATCGGCAGCCTGGGTATCCGCCGCTAATGATTTTTCGGCGGGCGCTCCCCCTTGGGACGCCCGCCGGATTTTTTTGGGGAACCTTTCCCCACCCGCCGCCCATGGCGGATTGCCCGGCAGACCCGGATGGGCCGGTTCTGCCAAACCAACCGTTGACCTGTCATGGGGCAGGATTGCCGGATGCTTTCGGCCAGAGCTCGAGGAGCTTTGGCCCGGTCTCTTCCGGGGCCGTTGATGTAAAGCCTCCCGTTGTCTTGCCCATGATGCGTCACACCGATTGCGGTTGACCGTGCGCCGTGCCTTGGAAGGCGGGGCGCATGTTCCCGCATTGAAGGACAAGACATATGTTCGATACTCATAGTGTGGAAATCGAGTGGGCAGGCCGCCCGCTGAAGCTCGAAACCGGCAAGATCGCCCGCCAGGCTGATGGTGCCGTTCTCGCGACTTACGGCGAAACAGTGGTTCTCGCCACCGTCGTTTCCGCCAAGGCGCCGAAGCCGGGCCAGGACTTCTTCCCGCTGACCGTCAACTACCAGGAAAAGACCTACGCAGCCGGCAAGATTCCCGGCGGCTACTTCAAGCGTGAAGGCCGTCCGAGCGAAAACGAAACCCTCGTTTCCCGCCTGATTGACCGCCCGATCCGCCCGCTCTTCCCGGAAGGCTACAAGAACGACACCCAGGTCGTCGTCACCGTCATCCAGCATGACCTCGAAAACAACCCCGACATCCTGTCGATGGTTGCGACCTCGGCGGCACTCACCCTTTCGGGTGTTCCCTTCATGGGCCCGGTCGGTGGCGCCCGCGTCGGCTACATCAACGGTGAATACGTTCTCAACCCGCATCTCGACGAGATGGACGAGTCGGTTCTCGACCTCGTTGTCGCAGGTACGCACGACGCCGTTCTGATGGTTGAATCCGAAGCCAAGGAACTGAATGAAGAAGTCATGCTCGGCGCCGTTATGTTCGGTCACCGCGGCTTCCAGCCGGTTCTCGACGCGATCATCAAGCTCGCCGAAGTGGCAGCCAAGGAACCGCGCGACTTCCAGCCGGAAGACTATTCGGAACTCGAAGGCGAAATGCTGAAGCATTTCGAAGCCGAGCTGCGCACCGCCTACAAGAACACGCAGAAGGCTGAGCGCTACGCTGCCGTCGACGCCGTCAAGGCGAAGGTCAAGGCACACTTCCTGCCGGAAGAAGGCGAAGCCAAGTACACGGCCGAAGAAGTCGGCGCGATCTTCAAGCACCTGCAGGCGAAGATCGTACGTTGGAACATTCTCGACACCAAGAGCCGTATCGACGGCCGCGACCTCGAAACCGTTCGTCCGATCGTCTCGGAAGTCGGCCTCCTGCCGCGCACGCACGGTTCGGCGCTCTTCACACGCGGTGAAACGCAGGCGATCGTCGTTGCCACGCTCGGCACCGGCGAAGACGAGCAGTACGTTGACAGCCTCACGGGTATGTACAAGGAGCGCTTCCTGCTTCATTACAACTTCCCGCCCTACTCCGTAGGCGAAACCGGCCGCATGGGCTCTCCGGGCCGCCGCGAAATCGGTCACGGCAAGCTCGCATGGCGCGCCATCCACCCGATGCTGCCGTCGGCTGAGCAGTTCCCCTATACGCTGCGCGTTGTCTCCGAAATCACCGAGTCGAACGGCTCGTCCTCGATGGCAACCGTCTGCGGCACATCGCTCGCTCTGATGGACGCCGGCGTTCCGCTCGCCAAGCCGGTTGCCGGTATCGCCATGGGTCTGATCCTCGAAGGCGATCGCTTCGCCGTTCTCTCCGACATCCTCGGTGACGAAGACCACCTCGGCGACATGGACTTCAAGGTCGCCGGTACCGCTGACGGCATCACTTCGCTGCAGATGGACATCAAGATCGCCGGTATCACCGAAGAGATCATGAAGGTCGCGCTCAGCCAGGCAAAGGGCGGTCGTGCCCACATCCTCGGCGAAATGGCCAAGGCCATCACCGAGAGCCGTGGCCAGCTCGGCGAATTCGCACCGCGCATCGAAGTCATGAACATTCCGGTCGACAAGATCCGCGAAGTTATCGGCTCCGGCGGCAAGGTCATCCGCGAAATCGTCGAAAAGACCGGCGCGAAGATCAACATCGAAGACGACGGCACGGTTAAGATCGCTTCCTCGTCCGGCAAGGAAATCGAAGCGGCCCGCAAGTGGATCCACTCGATCGTTGCTGAGCCGGAAGTTGGTCAGATCTACGAGGGCACGGTCGTCAAGACCGCCGACTTCGGCGCATTCGTCAACTTCTTCGGTGCCCGTGACGGCCTCGTCCACATCTCGCAGCTCGCTTCCGAGCGTGTTGCGAAGACGCAGGACGTCGTCAAGGAAGGCCAGAAGGTCTGGGTCAAGCTCCTCGGCTTCGACGAGCGCGGCAAGGTCCGCCTGTCGATGAAGGTTGTCGACCAGGCAACCGGCCAGGAGCTCCCGGCTGCCGAAAAGTCCGAAAAGAAGAAGGAAGATGCGGCTGAGTAAGCCGCGCCTTTCAAACCATTCGAGGGCGTGGGAGTTTTCCCGCGCCCTTTTTGTATCCGAAGGCGAGAAGAGATCATGAGCCGCGAAACCCTGAAGACCCTGTTCCATCCCTTTGCCAGCGGCACCGTCGACGCGCCCGGCGAAGGCGAGCGTGTGCTCTTTCTGGGCGCCGAGGCAGGCTTCGCCGTGCCGGAGGGCTTTGCCGCCTCGCTGAGCGCCGTACAGGGCCTCCGGCCGCTGTACCGGCAGCTTCTCTCCCAACGCATCGAAACCACGCCTGAGATTGAAGGCGAGGACTACGATGCCGCCTTGGTCCTCTGCAACAAACACAAGGGCGAGAACGAGGCCAACATCGCTGCCGCGCTTCAGCGTGTGAAGGTCGGTGGCCTGATCGTCATCGCCGGCGGCAAGGAGGACGGCATCCAGTCGCTCCGCAAGCGCATGGAGGGTTTCGGCTTCGAGATCGAGCATATGCCGAAGTATCACGGCGTTGCGTTGTGGGTCGCGCGGCCGGCCGATGTCAGCGAGATCGTCGGCAAGCTCGCCAAGCCAGCCGTGCGCGTCGATGGCCGCTTCGTGGCCGCGGCTGGCATGTTCTCGCACGACCGTATCGATGACGGCTCGGAGCTGCTCGCCTCGCGTCTGCCTGCGGATTTCACCGGCGATGTCGCTGATTTTGGCGCTGGCTGGGGCTATCTCTCTGTCGAACTCGCGGAGCGGTCTCCCGGCGTCAGCCGTCTTGACCTTTACGAAGCCAACCACGCTGCTTTGCAGGCCGCCAAGGCCAACCTGGCGGAGAACTGCCCCGATGTGCCCGCGCGCTTCTTCTGGCACGATCTGGCCGGCGAACCTGTTAAGGACAAGTACGACCTCGTCATCATGAACCCACCCTTCCATGAGGGCCACGCGGCGGAGCCGTCACTCGGCCAGGCGATGATCAAGACAGCCGCGTCGGTGCTGCGTGGCGGCGGTCGCCTGCTGCTGGTTGCCAATCGCGGCCTGCCCTATGAGCCGGTGCTCGCTGCGAACTTCAAGGAAAGCGGAGAGACCTGCCGCAATGCCCGCTTCAAGGTGCTTTGGGCGAAGAAGTAAGCTGCCGGCATAGGCAGCCTTGGGGGATCTGCTAGACTTGCTGCAGATGGGAGAGAACAGGGGGAGAGACATGGAGACGGAAGCCAACAAGACGCTCGTAAGGGCCTATGTCGAGGCATTCAATCGCTTCGACACGGCGGCACTGCGCGAGCTGTTTGCCGCCGATGCGCGGATTTACGGTGTTCTAGGGTATGGCGGTCTCGATGACGTCGAGCCCATCTGGCGCGAGCTTCACGAGGGTATGAATATAAACCTCGAGATCCTCGATATCGCCGCCGAGGGAGCGAATGTCGTGGTTCGCTATCGGGAAAGCGGGCGCTATTGCGGTTTCTTTCGCGGTCTCGTGGGGCATGACCCGACCGGAAAAAGCTACGAAGTCACTGCAATGGAATGGTTCGTTGTCGAGAATGGAAAGATTGCGACTCGCTGGGGCGCCAGGGATTCGGCGGCCATCTTGCGGCAGGTCACGCATCCCTAGCGGATGCATCTTGAAGAAAAAAGCCGGGCTCGTCATCAAGCCCGGCCTTCAGTGTCTATTCCACGTCTGCCCGGCGTAGCGCGTCGAGCGCCGGCATCGAGGTAATGTTGAAGCCGGCGTCGACGAAGTGGATTTCGCCGGTGACGCCTGCTGCCATGTCGGAGAGCAGGTAGAGGGCCGAATTACCGACGTGATCGATGGTCACGGTCTTGCGCAGCGGCGAGTTCTGCTGGTTCCACGACAGAATGGCGCGGGCGTCAGAGATACCGGCGCCGGCGAGCGTGCGAATCGGGCCGGCGGAGATCGCGTTGACGCGAATACCACGCGGGCCGTAGTCGGCGGCCAGATAGCGCACAGACGCCTCAAGGGCGGCCTTGGCAACACCCATGACGTTGTAGTTCGGGATGACGCGCGTCGAGCCGTTATAGGTCAGCGTCAGCATCGACCCGCCTGCATTCATCAGCGGTGCGCAGCGCTTGGCGATTTCCGTGAAGGAAAAACAGGAGATGACCATCGTGCGGCTGAAGTTGTCGCGCGTGGTGTCGGCGTAAAGGCCCTTGAGCTCGTTCTTGTCGGAAAAGCCGATGGCGTGCACGACAAAGTCGAACGTGCCCCACCGTTCCCTGATGGCATCGACGGTGGCATCGACGGAGGCAATGTCCTCGACATCGCAAGGCAGAACGAATTCGGATCCGACTTCGGCGGCCAGCGGCTTGACTCGCTTGCCGAGCGCATCGCCCTGATAGGTAAAGGCGAGTTCGGCGCCCTGCGCTGCCAGCGCCTTCGAAATTCCCCAGGCGATGGAATGGTTGTTCGCGACACCCATGATGAGGCCGCGCTTACCCTGCATAATTCCCGTCATATTGTTATCCGTTATAGCGCTGGAAGACGAGCGTGGCGTTGGTGCCGCCAAAGCCGAAGGAGTTGGAAAGCGCAATGTCGATCTTGGCGTCGTCGATACGCTTGCGAACGATCGGAACACCGTCGAATTCCGGGTCGAGCTCGGTGATGTGGGCGCTTTCGCCGATGAAGCCGGCCTGCATCATCAGCAGCGAGTAGATCGATTCCTGCACGCCGGCTGCGCCCAGCGAGTGGCCCGTCAGCGACTTGGTCGACTGGATGTGCGGGATCTTGTCGCCGAAGACTTCGCGGATCGCACCAATTTCCTTGCTGTCGCCAACAGGGGTGGAGGTGCCGTGCGTGTTGATATAGTCGACATCGCCCTTAACGGTGGCGAGCGCCTGACGCATGCAGCGGATCGCGCCTTCGCCCGATGGAGCGACCATGTCGTAACCATCGGAGGTCGCGCCGTAGCCGACGATTTCGGCGTAGATCTTTGCCCCGCGCGCCTTGGCACGCTCCAGTTCTTCCAGCACGAGCACGCCCGCGCCGCCAGCAATGACAAAACCGTCACGGCTGACATCATAGGCGCGCGAAGCCGTATTAGGCGTGTCGTTGTATTTGGAGGACATGGCGCCCATGGCGTCGAAGAGGTTCGACATCGTCCAGTCGAGGTCTTCGTGGCCGCCAGCGAACATCACGTCCTGCTTGCCCCACTGGATCATTTCGGCGGCATTGCCTATGCAGTGTGCCGAGGTCGAGCATGCCGACGAGATTGAGTAGTTGACGCCGTGGATCTTGAACCAGGTCGCGAGCGTTGCCGATGCCGTCGAAGACATGGCCTTCGGCACGGCAAACGGGCCGATGCGCTTCGGGCTGTTGTTTTTGATGGTGATGTCGGCGGCTTCGATCAGCGTCCGGGTCGATGGACCGCCCGAGCCCATGATGATGCCGGTGCGCTCGTTGTTGCTGATATCGCTCTCTTCCAGACCGGAATCCGCGATCGCCTGCTTCATCGCGACATGGTTCCAGGCGCCGCCCTGCGACAGGAAGCGCATCGCACGACGATCGACCAGATCAGTCGGATCCAGCGTCGGGCGACCCCATACCTGGCATTTGAAGCCGTGCTCGGCAAAATCGTTGGAGAAGGAAATGCCGGACTTGGCATCGCGCAGCGAGGCAGTGACCTCGGCAGCATCATTGCCGATCGAGGAAACAACGCCCAGACCCGTGACAACTACCCGTCTCATGTGTTTCGACCTTTTCGTTTTTTCTAACTTGGAAACCGGGCATGTATGCCCGGTGCAATCAGGCTTCTTTGTCCTTGGACAGGCCGACGCGCAGGTCGGTGGCCTGGTAGATGGTTTCGCCGTCGGCCTTCAGCCAGCCATCGGCGGTGCCGAGAACCAGCCGGCCGCGCATGACGCGCTTGAAATCGATGCCGTACTCGAGCAGCTTCGTGGTCGGGCGGATCATGCCCTTGAACTTCACTTCGCCTGTCGAAAGCGCCATGCCGCGCCCGGGCTCGCCCAGCCAGCCGAGGAAGAAGCCAGTCAGCTGCCACATGCCATCAAGGCCAAGGCAGCCTGGCATGATCGGGTTGCCGGCGAAGTGGCACGGAAAATACCAGTCGTCTGGCTTCACGTCGTACTCGGCGCGGATGTAGCCCTTGTCGAAGGCACCGCCGGTTTCGGAAATGTCAGTAATGCGATGAACCATCAACATCGGCGGGAGGGGAAGCTGCGCGTTGCCCGGACCGAACAGTTCGCCGCGGCCGCAGGCCAGAATTTCCTCGTAGTTGAAGCTGGATTGTTTCGTCGCCATGAAAACTCTAATTCCCCCCGCAACTGTGCCGATGGATGTGAACGTTTAGTCCAAGTTCAGCAGAAAATGAAGCATAAGCATGACTGAGCTTCACCCACCTTCGGAGGACCGGCTGCGCGCCTTATTTGGTGGTCGCATACAGGAAGGCCAAGCCCCCGGCCAGCACTAATTGCGCCAAAAGCCCGATTTTGCGGCGCTTTCGCACTCTTTGTCCCCATTGAAACTATTGAAACGCTTTTGCGCAAAAGTTATATGGCTAATGAAACCTGATTGCTTGACGCTAGATTAACCGGAGTTTGTCGGATGGTGGCAGAGGCCCCGCTTACCATTGAGGCACGGCTGAGACACGCCGGCCTGCGTCCGACGCGCCAGCGCGTCGCACTCGGTGACCTGCTCTTTGCCAAAGGCGATCGGCATCTGACGGTTGAAGAACTCCATGAGGAGGCCGTGCAGGCGGGCGTGCCGGTGTCGCTGGCGACCGTCTACAACACGCTCCACCAGTTCACCGAGGCCGGTATGATCCGCGTTCTCGCCGTCGAAAGCGCCAAGACCTATTTCGACACCAACGTCTCCGACCATCACCACTTCTTCATCGAGGGCGAAAATGATGTGCTCGATATTCCGGTCAGCAATCTGACCATCGGCAATCTTCCGGAGCCGCCGGAAGGCCTCGAAATCGCGCATGTCGACGTGGTGATCCGCCTGCGCGCCAAGCGGCGCTGATTTCACATCACATCGTCAGGGTGCCGGCCGGGCTTGGCCCTATACGTCGGAAACGTCCAGCCGAAGTACAGCGCGCCGCCACGCACGAGGAATGCCGCAACGACACCGACTGCGGAGGCTGCATAGAGCGGCAGATCAAGTGCATTCGCAGCCGTAAAGATGCCGCCGCCGACCAATGCTGCGGTGATGTAGATTTCCGGCCGCAGCAACACGGACGGCTCATTGGCCAAGAGATCGCGGAGAATGCCGCCGAAGGTCGCCGTCAATGTCCCGGTGACGATGCCGATCGTTGGTGAGCCAGTAGCGGCAAGACCCTTCGCCGCACCCATCACGCAATAAGCGGAGAGCCCGACGGCATCCAGCCAGATCAGCAAGCGATAGCGCGACTCGACAAGGTGGGCGGTAAAGAACACCAGGACGCCGACGGCACAGCAGACGATGACGTAAGTCGGGTTCAGAACCCAGAATACCGGCACGCGTCCAAGAATAATGTCGCGTACCGTGCCGCCGCCAGTGCCGGTAACGATCGCAAAGAAGAGAAAGCCGATCAGGTCGAGCTGCTTGCGCGACGCCGCGAGCGCGCCGGTCGCCGCAAAGAGCGCAACGCCGGCATAATCAACGTAGACGAACGGCGACATGCAGTCCTCCAGAACCGACGAGTATCTTTCCGAAATATGAATCACGGCGGCAAGGGCGGCGCAAGGCGGATCAGCCAAACTGTGCGGCCAACAGCGTCCTTATTCGACCAAAAGAGAAACCCTCGTGAAAACGCTTCTGATCGCTTTGAACATTGCCGCGCTACTCGCCGCACCAGTTGCGGCTTTTGCCCAGCAGTCGCTTATCTCGGACCCGGAGATTTATGAGAAGAAGCACTTTCAGGAACAGTGCACCAAGGCCGAGTTTTCGGATGGCTACGTCATCCGCCAGGATATCAACAACGACGGCCTGGTCGACGCCGTCGTCAATGAGGGCGAGTTGACCTGCGACGGCGAGAAGGGGCCGCAGTGCAATGACGACGGCTGCACCTACAATTTCTATCTGCAGGTGGCCGAGGGCGGTTATTTCATGATCGCAACCGCCCAGATCTATGGCTACGACTTCGTGAAGCGCTTCGGCAACATGGTGCTGGCGATGAAAATGCACCCGCGCTTCTGCGATCGCCCGGATGCCGACAAGACGAAAGAGCCTTGCATCGTCACGGCCCGCGTGCGCGGCACCAAGTTCGTGACGATCTCCAAGAAATAGCGCGTTCAGCCGGGATAGAGCTCTGAGGTGCGACCGGCGAGATAGTAGCCGACAAGACCGAACCATTCGCGGATCGCTGTTGCGAGGTTCTGGGAATTTCGGCTCGGTTGCGTGAAATCGAGGCCAAGACTCTCTCGTCCGTCGGTCCGATAATCTGTCGGCCAGGGCACGATGTCGATACCAAGCTTGCGGAAAATACCGACCGACCGCGGCATATGATAGCCTGAGGTGATCAGCAGGCAGTTCGAGAGGCCATGGCTCGCCAGGAGTTCCTTGGTGTTCATTGCGTTTTCGAACGTCGTCCGTGACGTCGTTTCCTCAACCAGGCGTTCCCTGCCAATGCCGAACATCGGGAAGAAGCGCGCCGATATCACCGCGTCGCCTTCATAGATTCCGGAAATCGAACCATCACCTCCTGAAATCAAGATTCGCGCCTGCGGAAATTTCTGTGCCAGCCGCAGCGCCTCGACGAAGCGATCACCGCCGGCATTGAGCTCGACGCCGTGTCGGGCGGTATTCACCTCGTTCTCGAAAGCGCCGCCCAACACGATCATGCATTGCAGGTTTGCCGGATCCTGCGGTTTCATAAACCGATCCTCGAGACCTTGCAGAAGGTAGTTGCCGGCAGTCGTGTAGAGCGTGATGAACAGGATGAGGCCCGCAATCGCGGACGAAACGAAGCTTGTCGCACGCCAGCGGATAAGGCCCGCCAGCACGGCAAGCACGACGAAAAGAAAAGCGAGCGACAATGGTTGCCCAAACAGCCAGACGAGCTTTGAAAAGAGAAACAAGGATGCCTTCCTTCCGCGGTTTTCCGCGCACCCGTTATCTGATTCGGTGGGGCTCTATTGTGACCGTGACTTCTTATGCACTGGCGAACGTGGCGCGGCGTTAAACCGGCTTTGGGTGCGTCTGGGAATCAAGAGGGTGGCGAGCGCAACCAGCATCGCAAAAACGGCAATCAGCCACAGCGCCGCCGCCCCGGCGATCTGTGTCAGCAGCGCCCCAACGATGGCCCCAGCCAGCATGCCGGCCCAAGGCACGATCTGGATGGTCCAGTCCATTCGCCTGTCGCCGATGATCCAGCGTCCAAGACCGCGTCCGAAACGTGAAAGTGCCCCTGTGACATAGGTCAGCCCGATCGGCAGCCCTTCGATCTGCTCGACCGCCGCGTTCACCATCCCCATCGAGGCGACGATGAGATAGAAGCGCGGCATTTCCGCACTCTCGCCCATCATAAGCGAGGCGGTTGCCAGCGCGATGCTGACGCATGACAGTACGGCGAAGGTGCGCCGGTCCGAGAAATGCGCGATCACGATGCCGACGGCGTTGCCAAGCACGAAGACCATGATCGCCGAGAGAAGAATGGCTGCATGCCGCAGGTTGCCCTCTCCGAGCGACAGGGCTGCACGTGTCGTGTTGCCCGTCATGAACGAGACGAAGTCCCCTGTCAGTGAAAGGCCAGTCGCATCGGTCATCCCGGCCAGAAAGGAGATCGCGCCGGCAAGCGTCAGGCCCGTTGCCGTTCTGCGCGTATGGATAAGCCGCCGCCGTCTTTCTCGTGTCATTAAACCAAGGCTCCAGTCCGCCGGATAAGCCGGCGTCGACACACATAGCCGCTGTTGCTAAAAAATTGGCAAAGCATCGGCAAGCGAAGCGCCCTGGCAGACGACTCTTCAGTTGATCGTGACGGTCGATATCGCCCAAATCCGGCCAGGCGGGCGCTAAGACACAAATGTTTCGATGCAACAAGAAAGCACTATATCTTCGGAAAATTTGGTGGAGCTAAGCGGGATCGAACCGCTGACCTCTTGCATGCCATGCAAGCGCTCTCCCAGCTGAGCTATAGCCCCATCAAGGCGGTCCGGCGAGCCGGTCCTGGGATGCTTCGCGAAGGCTTGCCTCGCGGAGTGGCGGCTTATTACTTCCGGTTTTTGGAGATAGCAAGCCAAAAAAATCGGCCCGGCGAAATTTTCTCGTCCGGGCCGAGACTTAATCCGATCAGACTTCGTCTTCGTCGCCGGTGACGCCGATGATGTCGCTCATGTCGTCATCATCATCGTCTTCGTCGGCTTCCAGGAAGGTGTCGTCGTCGTCGCCTTCGATTTCGACGTCGTCGTCGCCCATATCAGGAATGTCGTCGCCGGATGCGCCTTCATCGGCGTCCTCGAGCGAAACCATTTCGACTTCCGTGTTTTCGGTATCGACTTCCGCCACTTCCTCTTCATCCTGGGCTTCAGCCGCTGCGGCAGCGGAGGTTTCCTCAAAGAAGGAGAGGGGATAGGACTTGCCTGTATAAGGAGAAACAATCGGATCCCGGTTCAGGTCGTAGAACTTCTTGCCGGTTTCCGGATCGGTACGCTTCGTTCCAAGTTCAGCTTTCGCCACTGTAAGCCTCGTGAGAATGGCCGAATCAAGATTCGGCAAATGCCGTGAAAACCGGCGTTCTATTCGGAATTTATAAGCCGGTCCCCATAATCGTTGCAGCACGGCATGTCAAAGCCAAACTTCACGCATCGCTCATGCGCGACGGATGACCGGCGCCGCCGTTTGTGGTACTGAGCCGGCGATTGTTCATTTGCAGGGCAGATCGGCATCTCGCCGGCTGCCGGAATGGGTGCGAGACAATGTACCAGCCGCCGCATTTTCGTGAGGAAAACTTAAGCGTCCAGCACGCTTTGATCCGGGCCTATCCGCTCGGCATGCTGATCACTGCGGGTGCCTCAGGCCTGATGGCGAATTCGATTCCTTTCCATCTGGATGCCGCGGCCTCCCAGAAGGGTACGCTGCGCCTTCACCTCGCCAAGGCCAATCCGCAGTGGCGCGATATCGAGGCCGGCGCCGACGTGCTGGCCGTCTTCCAGGGCGCCGATGCCTACATCACGCCATCCTGGTACCAGACGAAGCAGGAGACCGGCAAAGTCGTGCCGACCTGGAACTATGCGATCGTGCAGGTGAGGGGCAAGGCACGTGTCATCGATGATGCCGACTGGTTGCTTCGGCAGATCAACGCGATCACCACGCAACAGGAAGGGCCGCGCGCTAGCCCCTGGGCAGTCGGCGATGCGCCGGATGATTTCATCCGCGCGCAGATGAAGGGCATCATCGGCGTCGAAATCGAGATTGCCGCGATCGAAGGCAAGTGGAAGGTAAGCCAGAACCGACCGGTTGCCGATCGCGAGGGCGTTGCTGCTGGCCTCGGCGAAGACGCCGGGCAGGCGGATATGGTCGATCTCGTCCGCCACTACGGCGGACTGGCGGAAAAATGAACGGACAGATGACCTCAAGACACTTTACCATTGCCATCGATGGACCGGCGGCCGCCGGCAAGGGAACACTTTCGCGCCGCATCGCGGAGACCTACGGATTTCATCATCTCGACACGGGCCTCACTTATCGCGCCACCGCAAAGGCCTTGCTCGACGCTGGCCTGACGCTCGACGATGAGGCGGTGGCGGAAAAGATGGCTCGCGAGGTTGAATTGGCCGGTCTCGATCGCGATATACTCTCGAAACACGAGATCGGCGAGGCGGCCTCGAAGATCGCGGTTATGCCCGCTGTGCGGCGTGCACTGGTGGAGGCGCAGCGGCGGTTTTCGGAAAAGGCGCCGGGAACGGTGCTCGACGGCCGCGATATCGGCACCGTCGTCTGCCCGGCTGCGCCGGTGAAGCTTTATGTAACGGCAAGTCCCGAGGTTCGGGCCAAGCGCCGCTACGACGAAATAACAGGCAAGGGAGGAATTGCCGATTTCGATGCCATTTTCGACGACGTCAAGCGCCGCGACGAACGCGACATGGGACGGGCCGACAGCCCTTTGAAACCAGCCGAAGACGCGCACTTGCTTGATACGTCGGAAATGAGTATAGAGGCCGCGTTTCAAGCTGCGAAATCGATCATCGATGCAGCTTTGAGCCGAAATACCTAATTCGAGCGATTTGCCCAAGCTTTGCCTGGGTCGCTTCCGAAGACTAAGCCTGAAATTCCGTCCAAGCGCCGGATTGCTTTCCGATAGGAAGCGGACTGGGTTCAGGCCCGTTCAACACGAACCAACCGGCGCATACGTATCCGGATTCGGATATGCAGGAGATTACATGTCAGTAGCTACTCCCTCTCGCGAAGATTTCGCGGCCCTTCTCGAAGAGTCCTTTGCCAAGCACGACCTGGCTGAAGGCTATGTCACCAAGGGCATCGTAACGGCAATCGAGAAGGACTCTGCCGTTGTCGACGTCGGCCTCAAGGTCGAAGGTCGCATCCTACTCAAGGAATTCGGCGCCAAGGCCAAGGACGGCTCGCTCAAGGTCGGCGACGAAGTCGAAGTTTACGTTGAGCGCATCGAAAACGCTCTCGGCGAAGCAGTTCTGTCGCGCGAGAAGGCTCGCCGCGAAGAAAGCTGGATCAAGCTCGAAGCCAAGTTCGAAGCTGGTGAGCGCGTTGAAGGCGTCATCTTCAACCAGGTCAAGGGCGGCTTCACGGTTGACCTCGACGGCGCGATCGCCTTCCTGCCACGTTCGCAGGTCGACATCCGTCCGATCCGCGACGTTACCCCGCTGATGCACAACCCGCAGCCCTTCGAAATCCTCAAGATGGACAAGCGCCGCGGCAACATCGTCGTATCGCGTCGTACGGTTCTGGAAGAATCCCGTGCCGAGCAGCGTTCTGAAATCGTTCAGAACCTCGAAGAAGGCCAGGTTGTTGACGGCGTCGTCAAGAACATCACCGACTACGGTGCGTTCGTTGACCTCGGCGGCATCGACGGCCTGCTGCACGTCACCGACATGGCATGGCGCCGTGTGAACCATCCGTCGGAAATCCTGTCCATTGGCCAGCAGGTCAAGGTTCAGATCATCCGCATCAACCAGGAAACCCACCGCATCTCGCTCGGCATGAAGCAGCTCGAGTCGGATCCGTGGGATGGCATCCAGGCCAAGTATCCGGAAGGCAAGAAGATCTCCGGTACCGTCACGAACATCACCGACTACGGTGCGTTCGTCGAGCTGGAGCCGGGCATCGAAGGCCTGATCCATATCTCGGAAATGTCCTGGACCAAGAAGAACGTACACCCCGGCAAGATCCTGTCCACGAGCCAGGAAGTCGAAGTCGTCGTTCTCGAAGTCGATCCGTCCAAGCGTCGTATTTCGCTCGGCCTCAAGCAGACCCTGGAAAATCCGTGGGCGGCATTCGCTCGCAACCATCCGGCTGGCACTGAAGTCGAAGGCGAAGTCAAGAACAAGACCGAATTCGGCCTGTTCATTGGCCTCGACGGCGATGTTGACGGCATGGTGCACCTCTCTGACCTCGACTGGAACCGTCCGGGCGAACAGGTCATCGAAGAATACAACAAGGGCGATGTCGTTAAGGCTGTCGTTCTCGATGTAGACGTCGAAAAGGAGCGCATCTCGCTCGGCATCAAGCAGCTCGGCAAGGACGCTGTCGGCGAAGCAGCAGCTTCGGGCGAGCTGCGCAAGAATGCAGTCGTTTCCTGCGAAGTTATCGCAGTCAACGACGGCGGCATCGAAGTGAAGCTCGTCGACCACGAAGACATCACCTCGTTCATCCGCCGTGCAGACCTGTCGCGCGACCGCGACGAGCAGCGTCCGGAACGCTTCTCGGTTGGCCAGGTTGTTGACGCCCGCGTCACCAACTTCTCCAAGAAGGACCGCAAGATCATGCTGTCCATCAAGGCTCTGGAAATCGCGGAAGAGAAGGAAGCTGTTGCTCAGTTCGGTTCGTCCGACAGCGGCGCTTCGCTCGGCGACATCCTCGGCGCGGCTCTGAAGAACCGCGGCGGCGAATAATCGTCAGCCTCAGGCTTGAAGACTAAAAGAACCCGCCGGAGTGATCCGGCGGGTTCTTTGCATTTGTGCTGTCCATGCAAGTGTGGCGGGCTATTCCCAGTCGACCTTGCGCCGGTAGAGCATATAGGCCTCGTCCGCATTTGCAGCCATCGGCAGCGGCGGCGCCGGTCGGTGAGGCGGTGTCCCCGCCTTGATCTGACTTTCCCGGGAGGTCAGAGCCTCTGCGACTTCGTCGTCGGTGGCGACACCCGTTCCTTCCTCCTCCGACGGTTCGCCGTGCTGCTCCGCATCTTGCTCCGACGGCTCGCCGCCATTGTGGTCTTCGCGGTACATCTCGCGGGCGCCGCTATCGTCAGCCTCGTCCTTTGAGAATTCGTAGGGCTGCATCGCGTAGGGTACGCCCTCGACAATCTTCATCAGCACCGGCACATAGGTTTCGTCGATGGCCTGCTGCACGATCAGGGGGCCCTGGACTTCCGGAGCCTGATGTTTCTTCGCGGTTGCGATAGCTGCTTCGCCTGCCGGCTGTTCTGCCACGAGCGGTGACTGGCGTGCCATGCCTTCCGGCAGGGGCAGCACGCGATCAGGCAGTGCAGTCAACTCCTCCGGTAGATCGGTCAGGATCGTCTCATCGAGGATGATGTCGATTTCGACTGCCGGATCCGGGTCGGCTGCCTCGAGCAGTGCTTCCGTTTCCTGGTCCTGAATAATTGTCACGATCAGTTTCGTTGTGTCGTCCGACAGGGATGCAGGTATCGCCGCCCAACTCCTCGGAATAATGGGATCGCCCTTGGATGCTGTCCCATGCGTGTCCGCGTGCATGGTTTCGTGGGCCGCCTCGACCTTTTCCTCGGACGCCACGCTCTCCAGCAAGACTTCGCCGCGCTCGGGGAACGCTTCTTCGCCGCTCGCCTCGACAGCCGTTTCGGCGATCAGCTTGTCGGTGGAGACAGATCCTTTGATGAGTTGGACGGGTTCGCCGTCCGCATTGAGATACGCGGCGGCAACGAGTGCCGTCTGCGGTCGCGGAGCTTCCGGCTCTTGCTTCGCCATAACGGGAGTCCGTGCTGTTCCAGCGAGATTGTCCCGATGGATGCTGACTTCGCGCTGCTCCTGGCGCAGCGGCGCGGCATCGTTCTGGCCGTAGGAGCGAACGACGGCGCGGGCCGCAAGATCGCGATCCTTGTAGCGAATGGTTTCGAGATAGGTGGCGATGCGGGCGGCTTCCGGTCCGGCCGGGTTCCGCAGCGCCTCGGCCAGCAGGCGAAGCGGAACTGCATGGCCTTGCATTGCAAGGTGACGCTCTACCTGTTCGATTTTCGCCGGCGGCAATTTCTGAATCGCGGCCGCCAGGCGGGAGGCAAAGGCGAGATCGGTTTCATCTTCCTCCCGCGGGATTGAAAGCGCCTCGCTGGTCGCATTGAGCACATCAAGAAGGGCGTCGACCATGCGTGCACGCACGGCCAGCAGCAGGATGTTGAGCTTGCCGGCAACGGAGGAATTAAGATCCGCGCCCTGGATCTGGTGGACCGGAGCAACTGTGCCGGCAGCGCGCACGAGGCCGTCAGTGCTGACAGCCACCGTCTGCCCCTGGGAAGATAAACTTGCATTTGACGCTGCACGAACCGGAGTCAACATGTCATGCTCCTTCTTTCGTAAAGTGCGATGAAAGCAGGTTACAAGAAGGCCGCGCTCATCCGGCCCGTCGCATTCCCCGGCAGTCCTTCCTGCGCGACGTGACGCTCCATCGCGCCGTCGAATGCATAAAAATTGGTAAAGAATTTAACGACGCGGCGGTTAACGAATCGCTAATGGCCGGTGCGAGGTTGGGCCGCACGCGGTCCTATCTGTGCAAAATCCAGAAATGTTTCAGCTATGCGCGAAGATGTCGGCTTCTTCCCAGCCGAGCAGGTCGAGCTTGGCGCGTGTCGGAAGGAATTGGAAGCAGGCATTGGCGTGATCCATGCGGCCATCGCGCACCAGCCGTTCAGTCAGCTTGTCACGCAACGCATGCAGGTAGAGGACGTCGGACGCGGCGTACTCCAGCTGGGCTTGCGACAGAGTTGCTGCCGCCCAGTCGGAAGACTGCTGCGCCTTGGAAATGTCGACCTCAAGCATTTCCTTGAGATTATCCTTGAGGCCGTGCCGGTCGGTATAGGTGCGGCAAAGGCGCGAGGCGATCTTCGTGCAGAAGACCGGCTGGGCGGTAACGCCGAACGTGTGGAACAGAACGGCGATGTCGAAACGGCCGTAGTGGAAGATCTTTTGGCGGGAAGGATCCGCCAGCATCGCAACCAGGTTCGGTGCGTCCTTCTGGCCGGCAGTGATGCGGATTACATCAGCCGAACCGTCGCCCGGCGAGAGTTGCACAAGGCATAGCCGGTCGCGGCGCGGCACGAGGCCGAGCGTTTCGGTATCGATGGCAATGGCTCCGGTGTAGCGCGCGGCATCCGCCGCGGAAATATCACCTTCATGGTAACGTATGGTGGCTGCCATCGATCTTGTCTCTCACTCAAACTGTCACTTGTGGCGCTATAGCGCAAAGTCACCGCAGACGATACCGCCAAGGCTCAGAATGTCGGCGGCGTATTGATCCAGAGGACGATGGTTTCGCCGTCGTGACGGTTGCGCCAGGAATGGTAGCGGCGGCTCTCGAAGTAGAGCGAATCGCCCGGCCCAAGGTCGAAGAATTGATCGGAATCCAGCACCAGTTCCAGCCGCCCTGAGAGCACGTGCATAAACTCCTCACCTTCGTGGCGATAGGCGCCTTCGCTTGCCGCGCCAGGCGCGAGCACGAAACGATGGCAATCCATCATCGTGCGCCCTTCGGCCAGAAGCTGGACGGTGACACCGGGCGTCGTTTCCGGCCATGTGCGCCAGGCGCCGGCACGAACGACCGTAGGCACGTCGTCGCGTTCCTCCCCCGACAGGCGAGAAACGGTGGTGCCGTAATATTCGGCGAGGTCGTGGAGCGTCTTGAAGCTCACCCCCTGGGACGTGCGCTCGAGCGTCGACAGCGTCGAGGCAGCAATGCCGATGTCGCTCGCGACCTGATCCAGCGTCCTACCCGCGCCATGGCGCAGGCTGCGCAGCCGCCGTCCGAGATCCGACGCGTCCGCTGGATCCGAGTTTTCCGACGGCTCTTCGCTTTCCAACGCCGCGCGAATGGCAGCTGGATTTAAGCCGCGCTCGGTTCGATACCAGGCTATCTTCTTTATTCGCGCGACGTCTTCGGTGCTGTATTGCCGGTGTCCGGTGTCCGAGCGGTCCGGAACGACAAGCCCCTGGCTTTCCCAAAGACGCAAGGTGGATGCGGAAACGCCCGCTGATTTTGCCGCCTCCGCTACCTTGTAGCGCACGGGCGTCCCATTGTTCATAAGCCAAATATTCCCGGTTCGTTTGTCTTCTTGAGGCCGTCTCCGGCCTTCTTTTCTTGAGTCGACCATCGCCGAAAACGACCACGGTTTGAAGCGGAAAATGCCGCTTGCTTTCTTGCAGGAAAAATGTAGGAGTTTTGTACATATCTTGCAGAAGTTATGCAAGATCGTTTTCAACTGATTCCAGAGCGCAGGAACCCCCCGATGACCGCGACCACTCTTACAGACCGGAAGAATGCTGCCATTTCGCGCGGCGTTGGCATGACCACGCAGATCTATGCCGACCGCGCAGAGAATGCTGAAATCTGGGACAAGGAAGGTCGCCGCTATATCGACTTCGCGGCAGGTATCGCCGTTCTCAACACCGGTCATCGCCACCCGCGCGTGATCGCTGCCGTCAAGGAACAGCTCGATCACTTCACCCACACCTGCCACCAGGTCGTTCCCTACGAGAACTACGTGCACCTCGCCGAGCGCCTGAATGCGCTGACGCCGGGCAATTTCGAAAAGAAGACGATCTTCGTCACGACGGGTGCCGAGGCCGTTGAGAATGCCGTGAAGATCGCTCGCGCTGCGACCGGTCGTTCCGCCGTCATCGCTTTCGGCGGCGGCTTCCATGGCCGTACCTTCATGGGAATGGCGCTGACAGGCAAGGTCGTGCCCTACAAGGTCGGCTTCGGCGCAATGCCGGGCGATGTCTTCCACGTTCCGTTCCCGGTCGAACTCCATGGTGTGACGCCGGATCAGTCGCTCGCCGCGCTGAAGAAGCTGTTTGCCGCCGACGTCGATCCGCAGCGCGTCGCCGCCATCATCATCGAGCCGGTCCAGGGCGAGGGTGGTTTCTACTCGGTGCCCGTTTCCTTCATGAAGGCATTGCGCGAACTCTGCGACCAGCACGGCATCCTGCTCATCGCCGATGAGGTCCAGACCGGTTTTGCCCGCACAGGAAAGCTGTTCGCGATGGATCACCATGAGGTCGCCCCTGACCTGATGACCATGGCAAAGAGCCTTGCTGGCGGCTTCCCGCTCGCAGCCGTCACCGGTCGTGCAGAGATCATGGATGCGCCGGGACCGGGCGGTCTTGGCGGCACCTATGGCGGCAATCCGCTCGGCATCGCGGCCGCCCATGCTGTTCTTGATGTCATCAAGGACGAAGGTCTCTGCGACCGCGCCAACCAGCTTGGCAGCCGGCTCAAGCAGCGCCTCGAATCGCTTCGCGAGAAGGCGCCCGAGATCGTCGACATCCGCGGCCCGGGCTTCATGAACGCCGTCGAGTTCAACGACAAGACGACGAACGTGCCGAGCGCCGAATTTGCCAACAAAGTCCGCCTGATCGCGCTCGAGAAGGGCCTGATCCTTCTGACCTGCGGCGTCCATGGAAACGTCATTCGCTTCCTCGCGCCGATCACCATTCAGGACAATGTCTTCGGCGAAGCACTCGACATTCTGGAAGCCTCGATCCTCGAAGCAAGCGGCAAGTGAGGCGATAGCCCCTTTGCCTGGAGTTACATGACATGGCATTCACGACTGCACTGACAAAACACGTCCCCTTCTCTTCGCCTTTCCTGCGCGACGCCGGTTACATCAACGGCGTCTGGACGGAAGGCGGCGCGACCAAGACCTTTGACGTCCTCAATCCCGCGACTGGCGAACTGCTGGCCTCGCTACCGGACATGGGGGGCACCGAAACGCGAGAAGCGATCGATGCTGCTTATGCCGCGCAGCCGGCCTGGGCCGCGCGCCCTGCCAAGGAGCGCGCCGGGATCCTGCGCAAGTGGTTCGACCTGATGGTCGCCCATGCCGATGAGCTGGCGGCGATCCTGACGGCCGAAATGGGCAAGCCCTTCGCGGAGGCTCGCGGCGAAATTCTTTACGCCGCAGCCTATGTCGAATGGTATGCGGAGGAAGCCAAGCGTATCTATGGCGAAACGATCCCCGCGCCCTCGAACGACAAGCGCATGATCGTCATCAAGCAGCCCGTTGGTGTCGTTGGCACCATCACGCCCTGGAATTTCCCGGCCGCGATGATCACCCGCAAGATCGCTCCGGCGCTCGCCGTTGGCTGCACCGTCGTTTCCAAGCCGGCCGAACAGACGCCGCTGTCGGCGCTGGCGCTTGCCGTTCTTGCCGAGCAGGCTGGTATTCCCGCCGGCGTCTTTAACGTCATCGTTGGCGAAGACGGCCCGGCGATCGGCAAGGAACTCTGTGGCAACGACAAGGTGCGCAAGATCAGCTTCACCGGCTCGACGGAGGTTGGCCGCATCCTGATGCGCCAGTGCGCCGATCAGATCAAGAAGATCAGCCTCGAACTCGGCGGCAATGCGCCCTTCATCGTCTTCGACGATGCGGATCTGGATGCGGCGGTCGAGGGTGCTCTCGCGTCGAAGTATCGCAATGCCGGTCAGACCTGTGTCTGCGCCAACCGCCTCTACGTGCAATCCGGCGTCTACGATGCCTTTGCCGCCAAGCTCGCCGCGAAGGTGGGAGAAATGTCCGTCGGCGACGGCTTCAAGGCTGGCGTGACGATCGGCCCGTTGATCGATGAGCAGGGACTGGCGAAGGTGGAAAGCCACGTCGCGGATGCGGTGTCGAAGGGCGCGAGGATCGTCACGGGCGGCAAGCGCATCGAGGGTGCCGGCACCTTCTTCACGCCAACAGTGCTCACCGGTGTTACCCGCGAGATGACGGTCGCGCGCGAAGAGACCTTCGGTCCGGTCGCCCCGCTCTTCCGTTTCGATACTGTGGAAGATGTGATCGCGCAGGCCAACGACACCGAGTTCGGTCTTGCCGCCTATTTCTTCGCCGGCGATCTGAAAAAGGTCTGGCGCGTCGCCGAGGCGCTGGAATACGGCATGGTCGGCATCAACACCGGCCTCATGTCGGCGGAAACGGCTCCGTTCGGCGGCATCAAGCAATCCGGCCTTGGCCGCGAGGGATCGCGTCACGGCGCCGACGACTATCTCGAGATGAAATATCTCTGCATGGGCAACCTCTAGGTGCTAGATCGCTCACGCCTCGAAAGTGCAAAGGGATCGCCGGTATCGGTGGTCCCTTTTTCTTTCGGTTGCAAAAAGGTTTAGCTTTGTGCGGCCGGCCCCCAGTCCGGCAGCGGGAAGACCCGGTCATAGGCCCAGTTGAAGACGAAGGCGTAGACCATGTAGAAAAGCGCGAAGGATACATCCATCATCAGCGCTTGAACGACACTGATGCTGAGGTACCAGGCAATCATCGGCAATAGCGCCAGCAGCAACCCGACCTCGAACATGACGGCATGCAGCACGCGGATTGCGACACTCTTCAGCGTGCTGCCACTCAGGCGCTGCATCAGGTGGTCGAATCCCAGATTATAGATGTAGTTCCAAAGCGTCGCCAGCGTCGCGCCGACAACGCCGATCACGCCGATGTCGGCCATGGGCATGCCGAAGGCCAGCGCCCCGAGCGGCGTGACGAGCGCTAATCCGATGAGTTCGAAGCTGATGGCGTGACGGACACGGTCTGCGGTTTTCCGCATAATTACCCCCATTGGGAATGTTCGGGTCGTCCCGAGTTGATGCCCATGGAGGGGGAGGTCGTCCTCACGCCCCTGTAATAGGTATTCCGGCCGCCAATAACAAGGGCGGGAGCTTTGCTTAGTAGTGCGGCGGCCGCGTAATTGCCGGGGCCTCCAGCGATTGCTCCTCAAGCGACAGAAACCGCTCCGTCAGCCTGTCGAGCTTGGCGCGCGTCTGCTCCACGACCTTCCATTGTTCGGCCAGCTGGTCGGATAGCTCTTCGATCGTCTTTGCCTGGTGGGCAACGATTTCCTCGAGCTTCGTCACGCGGCTTGTCTCTTCGGACATGGAACCTCCTTGCCGCAAGCGGCCAATTTCGTCCGCATCTGAAAAGCGGAAATAGTCCGCGCGGTCAATCATTTCGAGGGTCGAATGGAGCGATTCACAAAAGCGAACCGTTTGGTTACTAAAAGCCCTTGCCGCGTTCCGTCTTGTGGGGTAGGCCGGTAGCTCTCAGGAGGAATTCTCATGGATGTTGGAAACGGCTTTCTTCATCCGGACCGGCTCTTTCCGGCCGATCCGGCAACACGCACGATCGCGCGGGACCTTTACGAGACGGTTCGCGCGCTGCCGATCGTAAGCCCGCACGGGCATACCGAGCCGTCATGGTTTGCCGACGACAAGCCGTTCGAAGACGCGTCCTCGCTGCTCGTCATTCCGGATCACTATCTCTTCCGCATGTTGCATAGCGTCGGCGTCAAGCTCGATGATCTCGGCGTTCCGCGCCTCGACGGCAAGCCGGTCGCCAAGGGCCGCGACATCTGGCGCGCCTTTGCCGCGCAGTACCATCTCTTCCGTGGCACGCCGTCGAGCCTCTGGGTCGACCATGCAATGTCGGCCGTGCTCGGCTGCGAAGAGCCGCTGACGCCTGAAAATGCAGATGCGCTCTACGACCATATCAATGCGCAGCTGGCGCTGCCGGAGTTCCGCCCGCGCGCCCTGCACAAGCGTTTCGGCATCGAGACGATTGCCACGACGGAAGGCGCGCTCGATCCGCTGGTGCATCACCAGAAGATGGCGGAAGACGGCTGGATCGGCCGCGTCCGCACCACCTATCGGCCGGATAGCATCACCGACCCGGATGCGGTCAGCTTCCGCGAAAACCTGGTTCGGCTTGGTGAACTGACCGATTGCGACGTGACCAAGTGGGATGGGCTGATCGATGCCCACCGCAAGCGCCGTGCCTATTTCCGCCAATTCGGCGCGACCGCCACCGACCATGGCGTGCAGACGGCCTTTACGGCGGACCTGCCGCTGGCCGACAAGCAGCGCCTGCTCGACAAGGTGCACAAGGGCACGCTGAGCGCCGAGGAGGCGGAACTCTTCCGCGGCCAGATGCTGACCGAAATGGCCGGGCTTTCGGCCGAAGACGGCATGACGATGCAGATCCACGCCGGCTCGCGCCGCAACACCGATCGCGAACTGTTCCAGACCCGCGGCCCAAATATGGGCGCGGACATTCCGACGCCGACCGATTGGGTCGGCGGCCTCTCGGCCATGCTGTCAAAGTACGGCCATGCACCGGGATTGCGTGTGCTCCTGTTTACCCTCGACGAGACGACCTATGCGCGCGAGCTGGCGCCGATGGCCGGCCATTGGCCGTGCCTGATGATCGGCCCGCCCTGGTGGTTCCACGACAGCCCGAACGGCATTCGCCGCTATCTCGATCAGGTGGTTGAGACGGCCGGCTTCGCCAACCTGGCGGGCTTCAACGACGATACGCGCGCTCTTCTGTCGATACCGGCCCGCCACGATGTCTGGCGCCGCGAGGTCTGCCGCTTCCTGGCGCAGTTCGTGACGGAACACCGCATGACGCGCAAGGAAGCCGAGATCGTCGCCGGCGAACTCTCCTACGGAAACGCGAAGAAGGCATACAAGCTGTGACCGAACGTCTGACGAGCCTTTCCGGCCTGGCGCCGACCGCCAAGCTTCCGGCCTATGATCGCAAGGCGCTTAAGTCGGGCATCCTGCATCTCGGTCCCGGTGCGTTCTTTCGCGCCCACTTCGCGCCGTTTACCGATGCCGCGATTGCGGTCGCGGGTGGCGATTGGGGCATCGAGGTCGCGAGCCTGCGTACGGCCGACGTCGCCGATCACCTGAACGAACAGAACGGGCTCTACACGATGCTCGTGCGCGATACGTCTGGCACGACCGCGCATGTCATCGGCCCGATCCTGCGCGCTCATGTCGCGACCCGCAATCCCGGCGACCTAATTGCAAGACTCGAGGATCCGGCTATCCGCATCGTCAGCCTGACGGTAACGGAGAAGGCTTATGGCTTCGATTCCGCGACGGGCGGGCTCGACCTGAAACACCCCGACATTGCCGCCGACCTCGCCAACCGCCATGCGCCCCGCGGCGTCATCGGCTATCTCATCGAAGGTCTTGCGCGCCGCCGCGCCAAAGGCATCGCGCCGTTCACACCGCTCAGCTGCGATAACCTGCCAAGCAACGGCGCCGTCTTGAAGCGGCTCGTGCTCGAGTTTGCCGGTCGCATCGATCCGGAACTGAGGCAGTGGATCGAGGAGAATGTACCGTTCCCGTCGACCATGGTCGATCGCATCACGCCGGCAAGCACGGATGCCACCTATCGCGATGCCGAAAGGCTGACTGGCAGGCAGGATCTGGCGGCGATCGAGACCGAGCCTTTCACGCAATGGGTGATCGAGGATCACTTCGCCAACGGCCGCCCGGAATGGGAAAAGGCCGGAGCCTTGATGGTCGAGGAGGTCTCCGCTTACGAAAAGATGAAGTTGCGGATGCTCAATGGCGCGCATTCGCTGCTCGCCTATCTCGGGTATATAGGCGGCTATGAATTTATCCGCGACGTCATGGATGATACCGGCCTGGCAGGCCTGGCACGCCGTCACATGAATGCGGCCGCCGCCACGCTCGATCCCGTGCCCGGCATCGATCTCGAGGCCTATGCGGACGAGTTGATCGCACGCTTTGCAAACAAGGCGATCGCCCACCGCACCTATCAGATCGCCATGGACGGCACGCAGAAACTGCCGCAGCGTCTTCTGGAGCCCGCGACTGAGGCTTTGACGCATGGCGCGAAGGCTGAGACCTACGCGATCGCGGTGGCTGCGTGGATGCGCTATGCCCTTGGCGTTGACAGGAACGGCGAACGTTACGAATTGCGCGACCCCCGCGCGGCGGAAATTGCGGCATTGCTGGCCGACGTGCCGCGCAACGGCGGCGCCGTGTCGAAAGCGCTGTTCGGGCTACCTGGCCTTTTCCCGTCAGCGCTGACCGTCAACATCGCCTGGACGGAGGATGTGGCGAACAAGCTGGAAATCCTGATCCAGGACAACAAGCTCCCGCTGTTTTGAGAAAGGGCCTGCGACAGATGTCATAGCCGCAGGCGATTTTTTCAGGCAGGTGATCGCTACCCTCGCATCCCCCCTGGTAGCTGTTTTTTGCCGGGTTGCCCGCCCCCAGCCGTCATCCCTGTGCTTGCCACAGGGATCCAGCGCGCCCAAATCCTTGGGCGCAGGAGATTCTTTTCCACGGGTTATGGTCATTCACCGCGCCGACGCGCGGTGGCTGGATTCCCGTGACAAGCACATGAATGGCGGCCTAGTGGGACTCAGTGCCTATGCCTTCACCCGCGCCATCTCCGGATCGTACAACGGCTTCAGCGAGACCCGGCAGGGGACGCGTTCGCGCGCCACGTCGAGTTCGTAGCTGCCTGATAGAACGAAGTCTTCGCTTACGCCTTCCGGGTTGCGCACATAGCCGTAGCCGATCGGCTTGCCGACCGTGTAGCCGAAGCCGCCGCTGGAGAGCCAGCCGACGCGCTTGCCGTCGCGGTAGATCGTCTCGCGGCCAAGCAGCACGACATCGGGATCATCAGGCACGAAGCAGGCCAGCATCTTATTGACGCCAGAGGCGAGTTGCCGTTCGATCGCCTCGCGGCCGCGAAACGGCGTGCTCTTCCTGGTCTTCACGGCCCAGCCAAGCCCGGCTTCGATGGGCGTGTGATCCGGACCGATATCCGAACCCCAGGCGCGATAGCCCTTCTCAAGGCGGCAGCTTTCGATGGCGCGATAGCCGGCGTTGGTGAGCTGCAGCGGAGCACCCGCCGCCATCAGCGCGTCATAAACAGTCGTTGCGTATTCGATCGGCACATGCAGCTCGTAGCCGAGTTCCCCGACATAGGTGATGCGCAGCGCCCGAACCGGGCAGGCGGCGATACCGATGGTCTTGATGCGGCCGAACGGGAATGCGGCGTTGGAAACGTCGCTGTTTGTCACCTTCTCCAGCACTGCGCGCGCATTCGGCCCCATCAGCGAAAGAACGGAATAGGCGGACGTGACGTCGACGAGCTCCGAGTGCATCCCGTCAGGAATATTGCGTGCGATCCAATCGAAGTCATGCGTCGCGAAACCGGTGCCGGTCACGATGTAATACTCGTCGTCGGCCACGCGCGCGCAGGTGAGATCGCATTCGATACCGCCCTTGTCGTTCAGCATCTGCGTGTAGACGAGCGAGCCGACCGGTTTTGCCGCATCGTTGGAGGCAATCCACGAAAGCGCAGCCTCGGCATCGCGCCCCTTCAACACGAATTTGGCGAAAGACGTCTGATCGAAGATCACGGCGGCTTCACGCACGGCCTTGTGCTCGCGCCCGACGGCCTCGAACCAATTCTGGCGGCCGTAGGTGTAGATATCCTTGGGCTCCTCGTTGGCGAAGAGATCGGCAAACCAGTTCGGCCGCTCCCATCCAAGCTTTTCGCCGAAACAGGCGCCCTGCGCCTTCAGACGGTCGTAGAGCGGCGATTTGCGGCACGGCCGACCGCTGGAATACTCCTCGAAGGGGAAGGCCAGCGTGTAGTGCTTGCCGTAGGCTTCCAGCGTGCGGGTGCGCACCCAGTCCGTATCGAAGTGCGGACGTCCGAAGCGGCGGATATCGACCGGCCAGAGGTCGTAGGGCGGTTCGCCCTTGGCAACCCATTCGGCCAACGCCATGCCGGCGCCTCCACCGGACGCGATGCCGAAGGCGTTGAAGCCGGCGCCGACAAAGAAGTTCTTCAGCTCCGGCGCTTCGCCGAGAATGAAATTGCCATCTGGCGTAAAGCTCTCCGGCCCGTTCAGCAGCTGTTTGACGCCGACGGTTTCGAGCGCCGGGACGCGGCCGAGTGCCTGTTCCATGATCTGTTCGAAATGCTCGAAATTGCTGTCGAGCAGCGTGTAGTGGAAGCCCTCGGGAATACCGCCCCTGGCCCATGGGATCGGGTTCGGCTCATAGCCGCCCATAACGATGCCGCCGACCTCTTCCTTGTAGTAGGTCAGCCGATCGGGATCGCGCAGCGTCGGCAGGTTCGAGGGAACACCAAAAGACTCGGTGATGATATACTGGTGCTCGACGGAGACGAGCGGCACATTGACGCCGAAGCGGGCGGCAAAGGCTCGCGTCCACTGCCCGGCGCAGACGACGACGCGTTCGCACTCGATCCGCCCATGCTCGGTAATGACAGCGCGGATCCGGCCCTTGTCGATCTCGAGGTCGATAACCTCGGTATCCTCGAAGATCGAAACGCCGGACATGCGGGCGCCCTTCGCAAGTGCCTGCGTGATGTCGGACGGATTGGCCTGGCCATCGGTCGGCAGGTAGGCGGCACCGACGAGGTCGTCTATTGTCATCAGCGGCCAGAGATCGAAGGCCTCCTGCGGCGTCAGCAGTTGCATGTCGAGCCCGAAGGATTGCGCGGTCGTCGCCTGCCGCTTGACCTCGGTCCAGCGCTCCTCGTTGCAGGCAAGGCGCAGGCCCCCATTCATCTTCCAGCCGGTGCCAAGGCCCGTTTCGGCCTCGAGCTTCTTGTAGAGATCGACGGAATAGCCGAGCAGCTGGGTAATATTGGCGCTGGTGCGCAACTGGCCGACGAGGCCGGCCGCATGGAAGGTCGTACCCGAAGTCAGTTTCTTCCGCTCGAGCAGCACGGTGTCCGTCCAGCCGAGCTTGCCGAGATGGTAGGCCGTCGAGCAGCCGATGATCCCGCCGCCGATGACGACCGCCTTGGCGGTCTTTGGCAATTCCTTCGTCATATTACCGATCCTGTTCAAAAGCGTCATAGGCGCGCTCGAAGCGCGCTAAGTTCTCGGCCGTATAGCCGGCGTAGTCGAAGTCGATGGTGGAGTGGATTTCGGAGACCATGCTCCATAATGTCTCGCGCAGCAGCGACGCGCATTTCATGGCCTGGTAGCGCCGCCAGAGATCAGCACTCAGCGGCATCCGGTAGTAGGCCTCGAGCATGGATCGCTCGGCCGCTTCGGAAAACTCGCTGTTGGAGGCAAGGCCGCCCAGATCGAAGAGCGGAGTGTTGAACCCCGCATAATCCCAGTCGATCAGCCACAGCCGCTTGCCATCATCGAGGAAATTGGCGGCCAGCATGTCGTTGTGCCCGAAGGCGATCTCGAACGGGCCGCCCGCCACCTCCAGCCTTTCGGCCTTGGCGAGTAGATCCGGGAAAAGCTGGCAATAGCGACTGTTGGCGGCCTCCAGATTGGCGATGTAATCGCGAATGACATGGAACACCCAGAAGATCGCCGCCGCACCGCGAAATTCACGGGCGATGTCATGGTGGCAGGCCCGCACCAGCGGGATGACCCGCTCCAACATCTCGGGGCGCCGAATGTCCTCGGGCGTGAGCGCCTCCGACTCGATGTAGTCGAGGACGAGCACACCCGGCGCGTGATGAATGACTTCGGGCGAAAGCCCTGCGGCATGTGCAGCCTGGCTTGCGGCAAGCTCGTTCTGCCGGCTGATATGGTGGACCGGAATATCTTCACCCAGCCGGACAACCCGTCGAACCGTGCGATCCCGCACCAGATAGTTCCGGTTGGTAATGCCGCCGGTAATAGGCACAATTTCGATCGGACCCTGCCAGATGCCAAGCGCATGAATCCGATCTTCAGGCGTCACGCTTTTCCCCTTCGCGGCCTATCTTATTGAAATCATGGCCAGAGCGGGATCAGCTGTCAAGCATGCTAGATGGCGGCGCCTGATGCGTCGAAGACGTGACACCGCGCCGGGTCGAAGGACGCTTTCACGTTCGTTCCGCGTTCGACCTTCTGCTGTCCGTCGAGCGCAATCGTCAGCTGCTGTCCGTCCGGCGTCTTCGCATAGAGCATGGTGGCGCCGCCAAGATTCTCGACGAGGTCGATGTTAACAGTCGCAAGCGTGATGCCGCTACTTTCGAGTACGGAAAGATGTTCCGGACGGATGCCGAAGGTGATGGTCTGGCCGGCTTCGGCCTTCAGCCGCCGCGGCAGGCGAACGGCGTTGCCGCAGACGTTGATGATCGTCTCGGCCTCACCGACTTGCTCGACGCGCGCCTGCAGGAAGTTCATCTTCGGGCTGCCGATAAAGCCCGCCACGAAGCGGTTGGCGGGATTGTTGTAGAGGTCGAGCGGCGCTCCGACCTGTTCGATGCGGCCGGAGTTCAGCACCACGATCTTGTCGGCCATGGTCATGGCCTCCACCTGGTCGTGGGTGACGTAGATCATGGTGTTGCCGAGGCTGCGGTGCAGGCGGGAGATCTCGACGCGCATCTGCACGCGCAGTTCCGCGTCGAGGTTGGAGAGCGGCTCGTCGAAGAGGAAGATGCGCGGCTCGCGCACGATCGCGCGGCCGATCGCCACGCGTTGGCGCTGACCGCCAGAGAGCGCCTTCGGCTTGCGTTCCAGCAGCTTCTCGATCTGCAGGATTTCAGCGGCGCGCTTTACCTTCGGCTGAATCTCGGCCTTCTTGTAACCGGCGGTCTCAAGCCCGAAGGCAAGGTTCTTGTAAACGGACATGTGCGGATAGAGCGCATAGGACTGGAACACCATCGCGATGCCGCGCTTGGCCGGCGCCACCTCGTTCATCCGCTCGTTGTCGAGCAGAAGCGCACCGCCGGTGATCTCTTCCAGACCCGCAATCATGCGCAGCAGCGTGGACTTGCCGCAGCCCGAGGGGCCGACAAAGACCGCGAACTCGCCGGGATCGATCTTCAGGTCGATGCCGTGGATAACATCAAGGGCGCCGTAGCGCTTTTCGACCTTCTGGAGAACGACGCTTGTTGCCATGATCTCAGGATCCTCCCTGGTCCGTTACTTCGTGCGAGCACGCCAATCGGCGTACTTCGGGCTGTCCGATCCGATCGGCAGGATGACTTCGCTGCCGGTATCGGACGATTGATAGATCGCGGTGACGAGTTCCAGCGCGCGGCGCGCGTCCCTTGTCGTCACCGGCAGCGGCCTGTTGCCGGTGAGATAGGCGTGAAAGTGCTCCATCTGGGTGGTGAAACGCGGCGCCACCGGCTGCCAGTCGCCGATGACGGCGTCGATGCGCGCCTGAACCTCGTCATTGGCGGCGATGATCTTCCACGGATCCTTGCCCGGCGAATAGGGCTCGTGGTTGCTCTCGAAGGTGACGTTCTCGAAATGCAGCCGCAGGCGGCTGATCTGCTCCTGCGAACCGAGTGTGCAGGAGAGCGACACGAAGGCGCCGTTTTGCATCAAAAGGCTTGCCGAAGCGCAGTCCTCGACCTCGATATCGTTGACCCGGGTCGCGACGCGGCCGAAGACCTTCGAAACCGGCCCCATCAGGTGCAGCAGCATGTCATGCAGGTGCAGCGCATGGGTTACCAGCACACCGCCAAGCTCGGTCGCCCATTTGCCGCGCCACGGCACGGAATAGTATTCGGGCGTGCGCAGCCAAAATGTCTCCACCGAGCCCATGTAGGGCTTGCCTGCGATACCGGCCTCGATGATCCGCTTCGCCTTCTCGATGCCGTCGCCGTAGCGATACTGAAAGATCGGCATCAGCGTTCCCTTGGCTGCCTTCTCCGCCTGCATGATCGTGTCGACCCCGGAAAGTGAGCCGGTCAGCGGCTTCTCGCAGATGACATGCTTGCCCGCTGCCAGCGCTGCCACCACCTGCTCCAGGTGAATGCCGGGCGGCGTGCAGATGTCGACGATGTCGACGCTCTCGTCATCAAGCACATCGGCAAACGAGGTCGTGCGCTTGGCGATGTCGAACTCGTCGCCGATCTCGCGCAGCCGCTCTTCGTTGAGGTCGCAGATCGCCACGACCTTGAACTTTTCCGGATGCGGCAGGTAGCCTTCGACGATGTGGGAACGGCCGATGCCGCAGCCAACGATCGCAACTCTCTTGATACTCATTGATCTATATCCGTAACTGCATCAGCGCTTCATGCCTGTCGTAGCGATGCCTTCGATCAGCAGCCGCTGGAAGAACAGGAAGAACAGGAACACCGGCACCAGCGTCAGCGTTGACATGGCGAACAGGCCGCCCCAGTCCGATGCGCTGGTCGAGTCGACGAAGGTGCGCAGACCGAGCTGGATCGTATAGGTGTTCATGTCGTTCAAGTAGATCAGCGGGCCGAAGAAGTCGTCCCAGGTCCAGATGAAGGAGAAGATCGCGGCGGTCGCGAGCACCGGGAGCGACAATGGCAGCATGATCTTCCAATAGATGCGCCAGGCGCTGCAGCCGTCCATCATCGCGGCTTCGTCGAGCTCGCGCGGAATGCCGCGGAAGAACTGCACCATCAGGAAGATGAAGAAAGCATCGCTTGCCAGGAATTTCGGCACCACGAGCGGCAGGATCGTATTTACCCAGCCGAGATTGAGAAACAGCACATACTGCGGAATGAGCGTCACGTGATACGGGATCATCAGCGTGCCGAGCATGATTGCGAACCAGAAGTTCCGGCCGGCAAAACGCAGGCGTGCAAAGGCATAGGCTGCGAGCGAACAGGCGACGACATTGCCGATGACAGTCAGCACCGAGATAACGAGCGAGTTCCAGAAGAACCGGCCGAAGGTGATGTCGAGCCCGGTCCAGCCCCGCACATAGGACGAGAAATCGGTCGACGACGGAATGAGCGAGGTCGAGGAGAAGATCTCGTTTTCCGGGCGGACCGAGGCCGAGACCATCCACAGCAGCGGATAGAGCATCAGCAATGAGCCGAGGATCAGCAGCGTATGGATCGCAATTGACGCCGGAAGGCTTCGTTTGGTGATGTCGGAAGGTGGTGCCGCAACAGCTGATGTGATTCCGTTAGTCATCGTAGTGCACCCAGTAACGCGAGGTCAGGAAGGAAAACGCCGTGAAGATCGCGATGATCAGCACGAGAATCCAAGCGAGCGCCGAGGCGTAGCCCATACGGAAGTTTCCGAAAGCCTCCTGATAGAGATAGAGTGTGTAGAACAGCGTCGAGTTGATCGGTCCGCCGGTGCCGCCGGAGATGATGAAGGCCGGTGTGAAAGCCTTGAAGGCATCGATCGTCTGAACAACGGCGTTAAAGAAGATAACAGGCGTCAGCAGCGGCAGCGTGATCTTGTAGAACTGCCGGAACTTGGATGCGCCGTCGAGGCTGGCGGCCTCATACATATCGGTCGGAATCTGGCGCAGGCCGGCTAGGAAGATGATCATCGGCGAACCGAACTGCCAGACGCTCAGCGCCACCAGCGTGTAGATCGAATAGCTCGGATGCGAGATCCAGCTCGGACCTTGGATACCCAAATGGGCAAGCGCGGCATTGACCAGGCCATCGCCGGCGAAGAGCTGTCGCCAGAGGACGGCGATCGCCACGCTGCCGCCAAGCAGTGACGGCAGGTAGAAGATCGCGCGGTAGAGCGGCAGGCCGCGGACGCCTTTGTTGAGAGCCATCGCGACCAGCAGCGCGAAGGTCAGCTTGAAGGGTACCGACAGGACCACATAAGTCAGCGTGACCTTCATTGCCGCAGCAAATTTCGGATCGGCGGTTGCGATGCGCACATAGTTTGCCGCTCCCACCCACTCGGCCGAGCGGATCATGTCGAAATCCGTGAACGAAAGGTAGAGCGAGATTACGGCCGGTCCGAGCGTCAGCCCGAAGAAGCCGATCAGCCACGGCAGAAGGAAGAGGTAGCCGGGGGCATTGGCGGCCCAGAGGCGTTTGAAACGCCCCTCGGCCGCCGCCCCGTATTTACTCTTGATTGCGTCCGGGGCGGTCGTGCGCATCACATCACTCATCCGCGTCAGCCTTTGGCGAGAATGCGGCTGATCTCGTCGACCAGTTGCTTGCCGCCATCGCTCGGCGAGAGCTGACCGAACGCGACCTGCTCGGAGATGGTGCGCAGCACCACCTGTCCTTCACCGGCGCCAGAGGGCGGCGGCGGTGGTAGTTTGCCGGCAAGGTCACCGAGACCGCTGACATAGTCGAGGGGGATCTTGCCCGTCGCATCGAGCTTGGCGGCCACAACGTCGCGCATCGCCTTCGATTCCGGAATACCGCGTTCGACGTCTAGCGCCAGAGCGGCATCGGGGTTGGTGACGAAGAAGTTGACGTAATCGACGGCCTGGTCGATGACCTTCGACTGCGAAGACACCGAGAAGAACATGGACGGCTTGCGGTAGTGGCCGCCCTTTGAATCGGCCTTGATGCGCGGATAGTTGTTTAGCGCCAGCTTGTCTTTGCTGACAGCCTGGAAGCCGACGAATTGGTTGCTGTGCGCGTAGTCGACTGCGGCCTTGCCGAGAGTGACAGGGCTGGTGTCGATCGTGTCCTTGTAGAGCGCCTGAACGTCGGGTGGCACGCAGGCCTTCGCTTCGCGGAACTTGTTCCACATATCGAACCATTCGGACGCCTCTTCGGCGCCGAAAGCAATCTTGGAATCGGCCGTGTAGAGTGCCTTGCCGCGCTGGCGGAGATAGTTTTCCAGGAGCGGTTCGTTGCCGCTGCCGTCGGCAAAGCCATAGAAGCCTTTGCGCTTGCCAGCCTTGGTGATCTCGGCACCGATCTTGCCGAATTCCTCCCAGGTGGTTGCCTGCGTCGGCAGATTGACGCCGGCCTCTTGGAACGCGGTTGTGTTCAGAACCGTCGCTGCGGAGTTTGCGCCGAGGCTGACGCCGTAGAAATGGCCGTCGACGCTGCCGCCCTCGATTTGCGCCGGATCGAAATCGCTGAGATTGAGCTTGGCCGGCATATAGGATTCGAGCGGGGCAAGCGCGCCGCGCCGCGCATATTCAACGATGTAGCGGTAGTCCATCTGGATGACGTCGGGGGCATTGCGGCCGGCGACCTGGGTCGCCAGGCGTGGCCAATAGTCCCCCCATCCGAGGAATTCGCCGGTGATCGAGGTTCCCGCATTCTTCGTCTGATAGAGCTGCGAAACCTTGTTGGTGCGGTCAGCGCGCGGCTGCGAACCCCACCACAGAAGCCGCAGGCGGGTATCGGCGGCAAAGGCCTTCGAACCCAGTGCGGACATCGAAAGAAGCGTTGCTCCCCCCGCCATGAAATTACGTCTGCTTACGCGTAGTGTCATCTGTTCTCCTCCTCCCTTGGGGAACGCCTCCACACGTTCCTTGCTGGTTTCTCTTGCAACAAATAACTAATTGGTTACAAGCTATGGAGAAGCATTGAGGCTGTCAAGCGCTGATGTGATAGTGCTTCTCATGCTTCTCGTTTTTTACAATTCGCTCGCAACGTACTATGAGCGCAATGGGGAAATAAGAAAGGTGGGCCGATGGAAGGCGCCGGCGGAAGTGGGGAAAAGAAGCGAGTCAGGCGCCAATCGCCCGAGCGTGTTTTGCAGCGCGATCCAGAACGGACCCGTGCGGCCATCCTCGAGGCGGCGACCAAGGAGTTCGCCGAGAACGGCATGGGCGGGGCTCGTGTCGATGCGATCGCGGAGCGCGCCGGTACAAACAAGCGGATGCTTTACCACTATTTCGGCGACAAGGAGCAACTCTATCTCAGGGTGCTCGAGGAGGCCTATGTCGGCATTCGCACGGCCGAGCGCGAGCTCCATATCGGTGATCGCACGCCGCAGGAAGGCATTGGCGAGCTTGCGCTTTTCACCTGGCGTTACTTTCTCAAGCATCCGGAATTCCTCAGCTTGCTCGGGACCGAAAACCTTCATCGCGCCCGCTGGCTGCGCCAATCCGTTCGGCTCAAGGAGCTGCATTCGCATTTGATCGGGGAACTTGCCGAGGTGCTGGAGCGCGGCAAGAAGGCCGGGGTCTTTATTCCCAGCGCCGATCCGCTGAATGTCTACCTGACGATTGCCTCGCTCGGATACTTCTACCTCTCCAACCAGTATACGCTTTCGACGATCTTCGGTCGCGACCTGGTCGAACCGGGCAATCTCGACGCCTGGGAGCGACACATCGTTCACGTGACCCTCGCGTCGATTTCCGCCTGATCCGCGAAATTCGCGATCGGCTATTGACAGTGGACGGTGTCTGTCATCAGGTAACTGTTTAGTTACAGCCTGATGTGGTCCGCAGATTGGGGAGCCGCGACTTGTTGGGCATCGGACCAATTTTCGTTTCATGACGCATGAAGGAGGATCATACGATGGAGAAACGTCGCTTTGCCTTGATCGGAACGGGAAACCGCGGAACCACCATGTGGGGCAAGGAACTGCTTGCCGGCTGGCGCGAGCATGTGGATCTCGTCGCGATCGTCGACACCAATTCGCTGCGTGCCGAACGGGCCCGAACGATGATCGGCAGCAATGTGCCGATCTACGAGAATATCGACGCCATGCTCGCCGAACAACAGGTCGATCTCGTCATAGTCTGTACGCCTGATTATACCCATGACGATATCGTCGTTCGTGCGCTGGAAGCCGGCATCGATGTCATCACGGAAAAGCCGATGACCACGGCGGTCGACAAGATCCGCCGTATCCTCGACACCGAAAAGCGTACAGGCAAGCGCGTGGATGTCTCCTTCAACTATCGCTATGCGCCGACGGCCGCCAAGATCAAGGAACTGCTGAACGCTGGCGAGATCGGCCGCGTCACCTCGGTCGACTTCCACTGGTACCTCGACACCAAGCACGGCGCAGACTATTTCCGCCGCTGGCATGCCTATACGGAAAACTCCGGCAGTCTTTTCGTGCATAAGGCGACGCACCACTTCGATCTCCTGAACTGGTATCTCGACAGCGATCCGGATGCCGTTACCTCCTTTGCGGATCTCCAGAATTACGGCCGCAAGGGGCCGTTCCGCGGCCTGCGCTGCAAGCTCTGTCCGCACACCGGCGAGTGCGACTACTACCTCGACCTCGAAGCTGATCCTTTTCTCGAATCGCTTTACGAAGATCCGTCGAAGATCGACGGCTATTTCCGCGACGGCTGCGTCTATCGCGAGGATATCGACATCCCCGACACGATGGTCGTCAGCATCCGTTACAAGAACAATGTCCACGTCTCCTATTCGCTGAACACCTTCCAGCCGATCGAAGGCCACCACATCGCCTTCAACGGCACGCATGGGCGCATCGAGTTACGTCAATACGAGAAGCAGCCCTGGGAAACGCCCGACGAAGACACCATCCTGCTCGTGCGCAACTTCCCGAAGGACAAGCCCGCCGTCGAACGCATCGTCGTGCCGCATTCGGCGGGCGGCCACTACGGCGGCGACGACCGCATGCGCAACATGATCTTCAAGCAGGGTATGGAAGACAAGCTCGGTCAACGTGCCGGCACGCGCGCCGGCGCCATGTCTGTACTGTGCGGCATTGCCGCTTTGACAAGCTCGCGCACGGGCAAGGTCGTGAAGATCTCCGACCTGATGCCGGAGATTGTCGCAGGCAGCGCGCCGGCCGGTTTGAAAGCCGGCTAAGCGATAAGTGCCAGATCGCGGCGCAGGATCTGATAGAGGAGCGGTTCGCCTTTGATGAACCGCTCTATTTCATCGACTGCCATGTCTCCAAGCCGCCCGCGCTCCAGTCCGACGGCGCCGGCGATGTGCGGTGTCAGGAAGACATTCGGCAGATCGTAAAAGGCGGACATCGGCTCCGGTATTTCCGGCTCGGTCACGTCGATGATTGCGTCGATCCGTCCGGCGGCAAGCGTCTTCAACAGTGCCGTCTCGTCGATCAAGGAGCCGCGTGCTGTGTTGATCAATGTCGCGCCGTCCTTCAGCAACAATAGTTCTTCGGCTCCAATCATATGACGCGTTGACGGCAATGATGGTGCGTGCAGGCTGACGATATCCGACTGCTTCATTAGCGTGGTCAGATCGACCTTCTCTGTTCCAAGGTCGATTGCCTCACCGGTATCGATCGTGGGATCGAAGAGAAGCACGCGGTATTGAAAGGGCCGCAGTAGTTCGATGACGCGCCGACCGATGCGTGACGCTCCGACAATACCGACCGTTCGGCGATAGTTGCCGATTGCCAGCCGCTGCATCGCGTGTGTCCGGTCGCGATTGCGATCCGCCACATAGAGGTCGCGGAAGCCGAACACCTGCTTGCCGGCAAAGATGATTGCCGCAAGCGTGAACTCCGCAACCGGAACGGAGTTCGCCTCGGCCGCGTGGGTCACGGCAATGCCGGCATCGAATATCTGCTCGTCGACAATGCCTTTCACGGTTCCGGCCGCATGCGCGATCAGCCGCAGGCGTGGAGCATCCGCAAGGATCTCCCGCCCAACATAGGGCGCACCCCAACCGGTAATCAGCACTTCCGTCTCGGCGAGAATGCGCTTGGCCCGGTCGCTGTCGAAGCACTCGAGCGGTTCGGGGTCGAGCACGCGTCCGACTTCGCCCAGCCGGCGTAGGGCGTCAGGAGAGAGAACATGTTCCGTGCGCGAAGGCTGCATCGCAAGCGCGATGAAGGGGTGCTTCATGGCAACTGCCCCGGAGCCTCGATGGCACTGACGCGGATCCCTTCTTTCGCGACAAGCGCTTCGAGTTCGGCAATATCGGGGGCTCTCGGCGGAGTGGCCCAGGCGCCGAGCAGGGTGCCGGTATCATTCGCGGCGAGGACAGCGGTCACCAGGATCGTCTGGCCGGCCGGTATCTTGCCACGCAATTGCGGCACAAGCGTCTTGGCGACGATCATGTTGGTGTTCGGCGGCGCCTTCTGCGTCAGGCCCGTGCGCGGTACAGCGGAGCCGATGTCGAGAATGCCGCTGAAGTCGTCTTCGCCGATCGCATAGGCGCTCGAGCCCTCCGCGACTAGCGTGTCGAGTTCGAAATCCCGGCGCGCGATCGCAAAGCCACCCTCCGCCGTCTGTAGCGGTCGGGGCGTGTTGATCCGGTGGACGCGGATGTGCCAGGGCGCAGCCGGCACCAGCCAGGTTTCGACACCCACATCCGGGAGTGGCGACCACTTGGAGTAAAGAACCTCACCCGCAAGCTTGGCTTCCCGGTTGGTCTCGCGAACGCGGTAGTGCACGCCGTCATCGCTGAAGGCGAGGGCAGAATCAAAGGCTGCGCCCGCGAAGTTGCGCTCGTCGGATTCGACGCTGAACCCATAGCGGCTGGAATAGGCGAATTTCGCGTATTTCTCTGTGCCGAACCGCATTTGCAGGTTCTCCTGGCCGGAGGAAAGCGCGACGACATCGCCACGATCACGCATCAGCACCATGCCTGGATGGCGCTGCGGCAGGACGCTCGCCGTTTCAACCGGTGGCGCTTCCGCGGCTGTCCAGAAGGGATGATCCTCGGCCAGGGCAAGCGGCAGGAATGCTTTGAAGGCCCAGTAGGGCGAACCGGCCGAATTGTAGTTCTCTGACATCAGCAGGTTGGGATAGCCGAACCCGATCGACAGAATGCCGTCACGATTGGTCATCGGCTTGTCCTTCCACCAGCGCAGGTGCTGAAGGCACAGGCTCTTGATCTCGCCCCAAGGCAGCGCTTCAAGATCGGCAAAGGCAAGCGCCGACCAGAAGCCGGCGCAAGCGAAGCGATAGGTCAGGCTGCGGCCAAACGGGATGGTCGCCCCATCGGCGCCGAACCAGTGCCTGAAGTCGTTTGCAAAGAGGAGGGCGCGTTCGCGGTAGCGCCTTGCATAGTCGTCATCGACGAGCTTGGAATAGATCAGGCCGTAGAAGTGCATGGCGAACGGAATGTAGTGGTCGATCCGGCGGACGTTGCCGTCACGGTACCAGCCGTCGCCGATATAGAAGCCCTCAAGCTCTTCGAGATATTGCTTGGTCAGGCTGCGATCGAAATTGGCGCCGACGCGGTCGAGCGCGATGTCAACGAAGATGCGGAAGAATTTCCAGTTGTTGTCGGCATAGTCGAACTGCCGCGCATGCTTGAGATAGGCAACGACGTTGTCGCGCGCCCGGCCGCCAAGCGGCTCCCAGACCCTTTCCGGCACGAGCGCCAGAGCAAAACCGAGCGCCGCAAGCTCCACCATGCGCTGGTCACGGCCGTTGACCGTTCCCCAATATTCCGGATGCTTTGGATCCGTGCCGTTAGCAATGCCCTCGGCAAAACGATGCCATTCGGCAAAGTCGCCGCCGCCGGCACCGAAGGGTGCCAGCCCCCAGAGCGGCCGCGCAAAGCCCTCGAGATCCGCTGCAGCGCGGTCGAAATGTGCAGCGGCGCCGTCGAGCCGGACGCGGGCATTACCTGCGGAGAAGTAGGGGAGCAGCGGATCGAAGAGGTCGCGAAGCGCGCGCGCCATGTCCTCGCGCGTCTTCAGCGGATTGTTGGCAAGCGGATTTGCACTGGCGGTGTCATAGGTCATCGGCATTGCTCATGTCAGGGGTTCGGGACGGTGCCGCCGGCAATTGGGACAACGGCATGGCAAATCTGGCGGGCAGGGGCGGTGCGATCCTTGAAACGCGCAACCATGAGGCAGACTGCCTCCCTGCCCAGCGCCACGCGATCCACGCGCATGGTCGACAGCGGCGGGTTGGTCATCAGCGCGCAGGGAAGGTCATCAAAGCCGACGATGGCGAAATCCTCAGGCACCCGTAGTCCGGCCTCGGTCACTGCTTCCAGAACGCCGACGGCAATGAAGTCGTTCATGCAGAAGGCGGCGGTGAAGCCGGCTTTCTCCGCGAGCACGTAAGACGTCAGCTCATGCGCCTCGTGAGTTGCGCTGCCCTTGAAAGTCATCGACACAAGATGCCCTTCGGCGCCGTCGACCTCGGCAATTGCTGCCTTGAAGCCCCGCACGCGCTCGCGGATGGTGTTTCGATGCGAGCCCGTCAGATGCAGGATCTTGCGGTGGCCGGCATTCAGCAGGCGGGTTGTCGCTTCATATGCGCCGAAGAAGTTCGAGGGCGAAGCGCCGTCGATCTTCAATTGCGGATCGGTGCCGTTGACCAGTACCGTCGGGATCGCTGCGTCCTCGAGCCAGGCGCGCAGCTCGGCGCTCGGATCAATTCCGACCAGAAACAAACCACCGGCGCCGGCCGTCTGCATATACTCGTGAACCACGTCGGGTGTCGCCCTGTGCTCGCGGATCAGCCGCACCTCGAAGGGGAGACCGGCGTCGAGGGCGCCGGCGCGCAACCCTTCGACGATTCCTTCGTAGAAGACGCTAAGCCCGCCTGTGACCCCATCGCTTGCAATCAAGGCGAGGGTGCCGCGCAGCGCGCCGCTTGCGGTGCGGGCAGAGTAACCGTTCTCGGCCGCCACCTTGAGAATATGCTGGCGCACGCTTTCGCTGATGCCGGGCTCGTTTGCGAGCACGCGGGATACCGTGGATACAGATACGCCGGCCATCGTCGCGATGTCGGCCTGTCTCAGTTTTTTGGTCTTGTTCTCGTTCATACGAGGAAGATTATGCAAATTATGCAAATTTGCAAGAAAAGATAATTTGTTGCATTGAGAATTTTTTTGCGTAATCTACCCCGCATAAGCCCAATGAGCCGTTGGAGGACGGCGGGCGATGAAAGAGGAGGATGAAAAATGCAGGTCAATCGCCGTTCATTTCTGATGGGTTCGGCTGGCGTCGCTGCCGGGCTAGCCTTCGGTGCCGGAAGCGCAATTCCCGCCTTTGCGGAAGACGCCAAGCTGCGCGCCATGTGGTGGGGCTCAAACGATCGCGCCAAGCGCACGCTCGATGTCGCGAAGCTCTATGAAAGCAAGAACGCAGGCGTATCGATCGTCGGCGAGTCGCTGAGCGGCGATGGCTACTGGACGAAGCTGTCGACACAGATGGCCGGTCGCGCGATTGCGGACGTGTTCCAACTCGAGCCGGGAACGATCTCGGACTACTCCAAGCGCGGCGCCTGCCTGGCGCTGGACGCGTTCGTGCCCACGACATTGAAGGTCGATTCCTTCGGCAAGGACGTACTGAAGCTGACAACGGTGGATGGCAAGCTCTACGGCGTCGGTCTCGGCCTCAACTCTTTCGCCCTGTTCTTCGACCAGACTGCTTTTGACAAAGCGGGCATCCCCGTACCGACCGCGGATCTGACCTGGGATGAGTACGCCAAGCTCGCGGTCGAACTGACGAAGGCCGGAGGCAAGGATAACTACTGGGGCGGTCCTTACGGTGCTCGCTACGCTTACGTCTTCGATGCATGGCTGCGCCAGCGCGGCAAGAGCCTCTATGCCGACGGCAAGCTCGGCTTCAGTGTTGACGACGCAACGGCCTGGTTCACCTACTGGGAAGACCTGCGGAAGAAGGGCGGCACGGTTGCAGCTGATGTTCAGACGCTGGACCAGAACACGATCGACACGAACTGCCTCGCGCTTGGCAAGTCAGCCATGGGCATGGCGTATTCCAACCAGCTCGTCGGCTATCAGCTGATCTCCAAGAACAAGCTGGCAATCACACTCCTGCCGCGCGAGAAGAAAGGTGGCCCGTCCGGCCACTACTATCGCCCGGCTCTGATCTGGAGCATCGGCGCGACGACAAAGAACGGCGAGGCTGCGGCCAAGTTCATCGACTTCTTCGTCAACGATGTGGACGCTGGCAAGATCCTTGGCGTCGAGCGCGGCGTGCCGATGTCGCCTGTCGTGCGCGAGGCGATTCTCCCCCACCTCAATCCGACCGAACAGGACACTGTGAAGTATATCAACCTGCTGAAAAATCAGGTCGGCGAGTATCCGGCGCCTGCGCCGCTCGGCTCGACGCAGTTCGATCAGCGCGTCTTCCGTCCGATCGCCGATGAGCTCGCATTCGAGCGCACGACGCCTGCGGAGGCAGCGGCACGGCTCCTGGAAGAAGGCAAGGCGACGATCAAGGGCTGATTGCACCCTACATCGCTTAAGTTCTGGATCGCGGCGGGCGTCAGTCTGCCGCGATTTTCTTTGTTGCCGGTCGTTCTCGATGCCTCGATGACAATTGTATGATTTTTTGCATGAGAAAACCTTTTCTCACTTGACGATGAAGATGGGAAAAGCTTTTCTCATCCACAAATGAGGAGGAGCGCGGTGAACATCGCGGGAGGAAAAAGAGGCCGGATCACCATCCACGACGTCGCAGCGGCGGCGGGCGTCAGCATTTCCACCGCTTCCAAGGCTTTGAATGAAACCGGCCGTATGAGCGCCGAAACCCGGGAGCGGGTCAAGCGCATTGCTGGCGAGGTCGGCTTCCGCCCGAATGCGCTCGCCCGCGGTCTGCTGAGCAAGCGCAGTTTCACAGTCGGGCTGCTGACCAACGATACCTACGGGCGCTTCACGCTGCCTGTGATGGCCGGCATTTCCGAAGCGCTCGTCGATCATGGCGTGTCGGTTTTTCTTTGTGCAATCGAAGATGATCCGGCGCTTGGCCAGATCCATGTCGATGCCATGTTGGAAAAGCAGGTGGACGGGATCATCGCTACCGGGAAGCGACTGGACCGGCAGCTTCCGGTCGATCTGTCGAACCTGCACGTGCCTGTCGTCTACGCGTTCACGGAGGGGACGCCGTCAAGCGTCACCTTCCGCTCCGACGATGCGCAGGGTGCGCGGTTGGCGGTGGAATGGCTGGTCAAAATGGGCCGTCGGCGGATTGCCCATGTGACCGGGCCTGAGAGCTTCTTCTCTGTTCGCGAGCGCGCCGACGCCTATCGCGAGGTGATCGGTGGGGAGGGGCTCGTCAGGTTTGGCCATTGGGCGGAATCCTGGGGCCACGAAGCCGTCGCGGAGATCTGGAACGGAGAGGGTGAAAAACCGGACGCGATCTTCTGCGGCAACGATCAGATCGCCCGTGGCGCGGTGGATGCGCTGCGCGAGCGCGGTATTCGGGTGCCTGAGGATGTTTCCGTGGTCGGGTTCGACAATTGGGAGATTGTCGCTGGCCAGACGCGGCCGCCGCTCACTTCCGTCGATATGGAGTTGAAGGAACTGGGACGCCAGGCCGGGTTGACGGTTCTGGCGCTGGCGGAGGGTCGCCCGGTGGAGCCGGGTGTCAGGAAATTGCCGTGCCGGCTTGTGGTGCGGCAGTCATGCGGGGCCCAAAGCCCCAGGAGATGAGGAACCGGCGCGGAGGAGTGCGCCAATTTGGGAGGAGTGCCATGATTAAGCGTCTGTTGGCTGCGACAAGCGTTGCCACCCTATGCCTGGTGTCCGGAGCGTCGGCCGCCGAGAAAGTCGAAATGTGGGTTCGCACAGGTATCGGCGAGTCCTTCAAGAAGGTTGTCGAAGCCTACAACTCCAGCCACGAGAACCAGGTCGTCGCGACCGAGGTGCCGTTCTCGGAACTCGTCCAGAAATACGCAACCGCCATCGCTGGCGGCCAGGCGCCGGACGCACTGTCGATGGATCTCATCTACAACCCGGCCTTTGCCGCCGCGGGACAGCTGGAAGACCTGACGGACTGGGCAAAGAAGCTGCCCTATTTTAATTCGCTATCGCCGTCGCACGTCCGCCTCGGTACCTATCAGGATCGCGTCTACGGTTTGCCGCTGTCGGTCGAGACGTCGGTCTTCGCCTGGAACAAGGACCTCTATAAGAAGGCGGGTCTCGATCCTGAAAAGGCGCCCGCGACCTGGGAGGAAATCACCGCCAACGCCGAGAAGATCCGCAAGCTCGGTGATGACACCTACGGCTTCTATTTCTCCGGCGGCGGCTGCGGCGGCTGCATGATCTTCACGTTCACGCCGCTCACCTGGGGTGCCGGCGCTGACATCCTGTCGGCCGACGGCAAAACGGCGACGCTCGATACCCCGCAGATGCGCAAGGCGGTCGATTACTATCGCGACATGGTGAAGAAGGACCTTGTCCCGGCGAGCGCTGCCAGCGACAACGGCGCCAACTTCTTGACCTTCACCAATGGCAAGATCGGTCAGCAGAGCCTCGGCGCCTTTGCAATCGGCACGCTCGTCACCGAGCATCCCGACATCAACTTCGGCGTGACCCTCATTCCGGGCGTTGACGGCAAGCCTTCTTCGTTTGCCGGCGGTGACAACTTCGTCATCACCAAGGGCACCAAGAAGATCGACGCCGTCAAGGAATTCCTCGAATACATCTATTCGATGGATGGCCAGAAAGTCATGGCGAAGTACGGCAGCCTGCCGACCCGCGGTGATATCGCCGACAAGGTGCTCGAGGGGCTCGATCCGCGGATGCAGGTCGGCTTGAAGGCCATTTCGGTCGCCAAAACGCCCTACACGCTGCAGTTCAACGATCTGGTCAACAGCGCCAACGGTCCGTGGGCGACCTTCACCAACGCCGCCATCTTCGGTGACGATGTCGACGGTGCCTTCAAGAACGCGCAGTCGGAGATGCAGTCTATCATCGACAGCGGCCAGTAATCTCCCAAGGCCGTGGCCGGAGGATGGTGGCAGTCCTCCGGCCGATTTTATCAGGAATGATGCGGAGTGTTTCGATGACCGTGACGGGTCGAAAGCAGACAGCATGCGTGCGCAGACGTGCCCCACGACCGGAATGGACGGGCCTCCTCTATATCGCTCCGGCGATGCTTTTGGTGATCGTGTTCTTCGTGCTGCCGGTGGGCTTCACCGCCTGGATGAGCCTTCACAACTGGCCGCTGATGGGGGCCCAGCGCTGGATCGGCTTCAACAACTATCTCCGCATGTTCAATGACGGCCGCTTCGTCGCGGCGCTGAACTTCACCGCCTACTACACGGTCATCGTGACGATCCTGATCTTCGCGGTCGCCTTTCCGCTTGCCCTTTTTGTCGAGCGGCAGCGGGCCTTCGTCAGCACTTATCGCACCGTCATCTTTCTACCCGTCGTCGTCGGTCTGGCGTCGGCGTCGCTGCTTTGGGTATGGCTCGCCAACGTCGACAGCGGTTTCATCGGTCCCGCCCTGAAGGCACTCGGACTGGTCGAGAAGAGCCCCAATCTGCTTGCCACCTTCGACAGCGCATTCCTGACGATCTGCGTCATGGTCGTGTGGAAGATAGCCGGCTTTACAATGATCATCCTGCTGACCGGGCTGCAGGCGATTCCGACCGACCTGACCGAGGCTGCCGTCGTCGATGGCGCCAACTGGTGGCAGCGCTTCCGCTTTCTGACGCTGCCGCTGATGCGCCGCACGATCGCGCTCGCGCTGATCATTTCCGTGACCGGCTCGATCCTCGCCTTCGACCAGTTCTACATCATGACCTCAGGCGGGCCGCAAAACCGAATGATCTCCGTCGTCTACTATATCTTCAACCAGTCGTTCGTGTCCTTCAATCTCGGATACGGCGCGGCGCTGTCCATTGCACTTCTGGCCATTCTCGTGGTCATCAGTGTTGTGCAGCTTTGGCTGCTGCGTGTCGGGGAGGAGCGCTGATGAGCCTCGTCACTGGTCGCAAGCGAAGCCGTGTTATCCGTGCGCAGGCCGCCTATCACGGCACCGGCATAGCCATCGCCATCTTCTTTCTCGCTCCCTTTGTGATCACGTTGCTGGCCTCACTCCGGCATGGCACGGAGGCGCGGCTGCCACCGCTGCCGCCATGGCCGACGAACGGTATCAGCTTCGATTCCTATCGCTCGCTCGACAGTTTCGGTGCCGGCATTTTGCAGCACACCCTCAATTCGCTCATCGTGTCCGTTGCGACAGTGGTGCTGACCGTGGTCATCAGCCTGCTCGCCGGCTACGGTTTCTCGCGCTATCGTTTCCCGATGAAGAACGTCTTCTTCATCCTGATCATCGCGACGCTGATGATCCCCTTCCAGTCGATCCTGACGCCGCTCTTCATCATCCTCGCCAAGCTCGGGCTCAACAATTCACTGTTCGGTTTGACGCTGGTCTATGTGACCCTGCAACTGCCGTTCTCGGTGTTCATGATGCGTAACGCCTTCGACGCGGTGCCGAAGGAGATCGAGGAAGCCGCGCGTATCGACGGCGCCCATGACCTGAAGATGCTTGTGCTGGTCCTGCTGCCGCTCGTGCTGCCGGGTGTGGCGACGGTGGCGATCTTTGCCTTCCTCAATGCCTGGAACGAATTCCTGGCTGCGCTCGTGCTGCTTTCCAGCAACGAGAAATACACGCTGCCCGTCCTGATGATGGCCGTGCGCGCCGGTCGTCTGGGCGCGATCAACTGGGGCGCCGTGCAGGCGGGTGTCGCCGTCATGACGATCCCCTGCCTCATCGTTTTCCTGCTTCTGCAACGCTACTACATGCGCGGGCTCATGGCCGGCGCAGTGAAATGACTTCCGAAGAAAGATGGATCAAGCCATGAACAAGTTGAAAAGAGACCGCCAGTTTCGTCCGCTTCCCGTGCCTGATGTCGACGTGAACGGCCTGTTCGGGGAGCGCCAGGACGCGATCTGCGATTCCACCGCTGAAACGCTGCTCGACCGTTGCGTCGAAGCCGGCATGCTGCAGGCGATCGACATTACCAAGCCGAGCCCCGGCGTTGTCATCCCGATCGGTCCCTGGGGTGGCTCGACGCAGATGTTCTGGGACAGCGACCTCGGCAAGTCCATCGAGACCGTCGCCTATTCGCTCTATCGCCGCGCCAATCGCGCACTGGAAGCCCGCGTCGATGCCATCGTCGACATGTACGAAAAGCTGCAGGACAAGGACGGCTATGTGAACGCCTGGTTCCAACGGGTTCAGCCCGACCGCCGCTGGACCAACCTGCGCGACCACCACGAACTTTATTGCGCAGGCCACCTGATGGAGGGGGCGGTTGCCTACTATCAGGCCACCGGCAAGCGCAAGTTGGTCGATATCATGTGTCGTTTTGCCGATTACATGATTACTGTCTTCGGCCATGGCCCAGGCAAGATGCCGGGTTATTGCGGCCACGAGGAGATCGAGCTGGCACTGGTCAAACTTGCGCGTGTGACCGGCGAGAAGAAGTATCTGGACCTTGCCAAGTTCTTTGTGGACGAGCGTGGCACGGAGCCGCATTTCTTCACCGAAGAAGCGATCCGCGATGGCCGCAGTGCAGCCGACTTCCATCAGAAGACTTATGAATACGGCCAAGCGCATCAGCCGGTTCGCGAGCAGAAGAAGGTCGTCGGCCACGCCGTTCGCGCCATGTATCTCTATTCCGGCATGGCCGACATCGCGACTGAGTATAATGATGACAGCCTGACCGGCGCCCTCGAGACCCTCTGGGACGACCTGACGACCAAGCAGATGTATGTCACCGGCGGCATCGGGCCGGCGGCGGCCAACGAAGGCTTCACCGACTATTATGATCTGCCGAACGAAAGCGCCTATGCCGAAACCTGCGCCTCCGTCGGTCTGGTCTTTTGGGCGAACCGCATGCTCGGACGTGGCCCGAACCGCCGCTATGCCGACATTATGGAGCAGGCGCTTTATAACGGCGCAATGGCCGGCCTCTCGCTCGACGGCAAGACGTTCTTTTACGAGAACCCGCTGGAAAGCGCCGGCAAGCACCACCGCTGGATCTGGCACCATTGCCCCTGCTGCCCGCCGAATATCGCCCGCCTGCTCGCCTCTATCGGCTCCTACATGTACGGGGTCGCGGACGACGAGATTGCCGTCCATCTCTACGGAGAAGGCAAGGCCCGGTTCAAGATTACCGGCACGGATGTCGAGCTGACCCAGAAGACCCGCTACCCCTGGCATGGCGCGGTTCACTTCGACATCAAGGCAAGCAAGTCGGCGCGGTTTGCCGTTTCGCTGCGCATACCTGAATGGGCAAATGGCGCTACGCTTGCGGTCAATGGTGAGCCGATCAGCATTGGCTCGGTCGACGTCGATGGCTACGCCCGTATCGAGCGCGAATGGCGCGATGGCGACAAGATCGACCTCAACATCCCACTGGAAACACGCGCGCTCTGGGCAAACCCACTGGTGCGTCAAGATGCCGGCCGCACCGCCCTGATGCGCGGCCCGCTCGTCTATTGCGTCGAGGCGACGGACAACGGCGCAGGCCTGAACGGAATCAGGCTTGGCGAGGACATATCGGCGAAGACGGCTGAGATCGCCGAACTCGGTGGTGCGGTGGCTCTCGATATCGCCGTGACCAAGGATGAGTCGGATTGGGGTGCGACGCTCTATCGGACCAAGCCGCCGGCAGCCGGAAAGGGTACGGCCCGCTTTGTGCCGTACCACCTGTGGGACAACCGCGCGCCCGGCGAAATGCTCGTCTGGGTCCGCTCCGCCATCTAGCCCGGCTAGGGGATGTCAGGTCGCCGGCTTACACGCCGGCGACGGCCAGCTTGCGTTGCGATCGGACTTCCGCTCGGATCATGCGGACCCAATTGCGTCCGATGGCAAGGCCGGTGGCATCTGACGCCGCGGCATGCGCGGAAGCAAGCGCCGGGTAGCGTTCATGCCAGCCCGGCTCCATCTGTTCGATCGATTCCGCAAACTCGCCCTTCCAGCTGTCGATGACAGAAGCGCTGGCCTCGAAGTGGAACTGAGCGCCGTAGGCCGCGCGCCCGATACGAAACGCCTGGTTCTGCGTGAGCTCGCTGACTGCAACACGCGTCGCACCCTGCGGCAGGGTGAAGGTGTCACTATGCCACTGGAATGTCATGAAATCGTCTGTCAGCCCCGATAGCAACGGATCCGCCTGCCCATCCTCTGACTTGGCGACCGAGTGCCAGCCAAACTCCAGTCCGGCATTCAGGTGGTTTTGCGCACCGTAGGCGCGCGCCAGGATCTGCGCCCCGAGGCAGATGCCGAGCACCGCCTTGTCGGCCTCAGTGAAATCGCGCATCAACTGCGCAAGTGCTGGCAGGTAGGGATAGTTCGCGTCGTCGATCGCATTCTGTTCGCCGCCGAGCACCACCAGCGCGTCGTGATCGGCAATGCCTGTTGGCAGCTTGCCGTCAATCCACGGGTGGAAGTGCTCAATCTCGGCATTGGCCTCAGCCAGAGCCGCGCCCAGCGAGCCGAGCGGCGTACTCTTCATGTTTTCGATGACGGCGACCCGCATCAGCATCTCCAGTATGACCTTAGCCTTGGAGAGGAACACCAAGCGCCTGGCGATTGCAATACGGATTGCGCCACGCCGCGGCAGTTCCTAAATCGGAGTGACGAAAGGAAACCCCTGATATGAGCGACAAGAAAGCCCGCGTGACGATCCTCTACTGCACCCAATGCAACTGGCTGCTGCGCGCCGGCTGGATGGCGCAGGAACTTCTGCAGACCTTCGCCGACAGCCTTGGCGAAGTGGCGCTCATTCCCGGCACCGGCGGCAATTTCGAAATCCGGGTCGATGGCGACCTGATCTGGGAGCGCAAGCGCGACGGCGGCTTTCCCGGTCCGAAGGAACTGAAGCAGCGCGTCCGCGACATCATCGAACCCGGCCGGGATCTCGGTCACGTCGATCGCGCCTCGCTGGAAAGCTGAGCCTAGTCGTAGGGCGAATTGCAGGTCTTGTAGATGCCTTCGAAGGTCAGGAATCGGTCGGTCTTCGGATTGTAGGTCCGATACTGATTGCGGCACCAATCCACGTGGAATTGTCGTCCTTGCGTCTTCGGCTGCACCGTGCGCACTGGCGGCGGATCGTAATAAAGTGGTGCGGGGCCCCGCGCGGCTGGCCGATAGTAGGTCGGGCCGGTGGCCGTCGGCGGCCGATAGTTTGGCTGGACGTAGGACGGGCGGAACGATTGTATCGGCCCGAAGGTAAAGCAACCGCGCGCATCGCACATGGTCGACCCCACGCGGACGATGTCCGATTGGACGGCGACGGGCGAAAAGGCGCCAAGCGGCATCGCAAACGCCGCATAGGGCAGCAGCGAGAAGAGCGCAATCAGGTAGAGATTGTGAAGGCCGGGCATCGGACGATCCTTTCTTGCTGCACATATAGGGCGGATTCTGTCGATCGCTACCGCCGCCTCAGATTGCGCCCTCGTCAACATACACCGGCATCAACGACTTTTTTGCTGCCCGTCAGGAAAACTTCAAAAACCCTGTTGACAGCAAGAGGCCACGCCCGTACATGGCTCTCCGTCGCCCAGATGGCGGAATTGGTAGACGCGCAGGTTTCAGGTACCTGTGCCGCGAGGCGTGGAGGTTCGAGTCCTCTTCTGGGCACCATTTCCCTAACAAATGCAAAGTGAAAGCCGATACCAACGGCTTCCTGTTTCTTCTCCGAAAAGACCTTGCCAAGGAAACGACGTCATCGTTTGGCGATTGGTCTCAATGTTTTCCGACAATTCAGATTCATTTCCCGCTGATGGCTATCGCGGTTTCAGCGGACCGGCTGATAGTGTCCGCGCAGCGGCACCTGCGTCCCGACGCTCTCCACGCCGTCACGATCGCAGACATAGACGAGGGTCGGTAAGCCGCCGGTCCGGAAAATCTTGTCGTATCCGCGGCGAAGCGGCCGCGTTTCCGTCCGGCAGTCATATTGTTCCTCGTCCTTCGGCTCCGGCTTTGCCTTGACGCCCGGCAGGTTCGCATAGGGATAGACCGATTGGGCATGAGCTTCTCCGGCGCGCCGCCAGTCCGTGGCGAAGCTCACTCCCGGCGTCGTGCTTGCGCCGACTGCCACGGCTGTTAACAACACTCTTGCGAACCGCATCCTGTCGCCTCGCCGGATCTGGACGTCATCCTCTCCCATGGATGTAAGCCCGCCGGCAATCGACATCAAGCAAGCGGATCCGTCTGCCGGCGGTCATCTCGCAAATGTGACTTCGCTGAAGCAAGATACCTGCGCTGCGCCATACGGCGGGGATACGCGTCTTGACGACGCAAGCGGAACGGAGTTTTGCGCGCGCTGCCGTAAGTTGATTGCGACGGGGAGACGCTAGGAGCTTGCAAGCTTCTGACGGTTTTCCTTGCAAATAGTTGCACGAATGAAGGCGCGGCTCTCTATTCGCTGCTTTCGGTTTGATTTAAGCAGGCCGGCCAGCAGGTGCCGCAAGAAGGACGGAACAGATGACGAGCTATGTATTGACGGTGACGTGCAAGTCGACGCGCGGGATCGTGGCGGCGATTGCGAACTACCTGGCGGATCAGGGTTGCAACATCATCGACTCGTCGCAGTTCGATGACCTCGATACCGGCAAGTTCTTCACCCGCGTCAGCTTCATTTCGGAAGAAGGCGTCGGTCTTGCGGCGCTGACGGAAGGCTTCAAGCCGGTCGCCGAGAAATTCGAAATGGACGCCGAAATCCATGATGGCAACAGCCACATGAAGGTGCTCCTGATGGTGTCGCGCTTCGGCCACTGTTTGAATGACCTGCTCTACCGTTGGAAAATCGGCGCGCTGCCGATCGACATTGTCGGCGTGGTCTCCAATCATTTCGATTATCAGAAGGTCGTGGTGAACCACGACATTCCGTTCCACCACATCAAGGTGACGAAGGAAAACAAGCCGCAGGCCGAGGCCCAGCTCCTCGACCTCGTGGATCAGACCGGCACCGAGCTTATCGTGCTTGCCCGCTACATGCAGGTCCTTTCCGACGCGATGTGCCGCAAGATGTCGGGCAGGATCATCAACATTCATCACTCCTTCCTGCCGAGCTTCAAGGGCGCCAACCCCTACAAGCAGGCCTACGAGCGCGGCGTGAAGCTGATTGGGGCCACCGCGCATTATGTAACGGCGGACCTCGATGAAGGTCCGATCATCGAGCAGGATACCGCCCGCATCACCCACGCCCAGAGCGCTGACGACTACGTCTCCATCGGCCGCGACGTCGAGAGCCAGGTGCTGGCCCGCGCCATCCATGCGCATATTCACCGCCGCGTTTTCCTGAACGGCAACCGCACGATCGTCTTCCCGGCAAGCCCGGGTAGCTACGCCTCCGAGCGCATGGGCTGACCGCTGCGGCGGCTATCCAGTTGAACGAGTGAGATCTCCTCGCTTGCCGGTGGCATGGATTCGATTATCTGCTTAGTCTGCAAAATCGAATCATGCCGCGGGGGGATGCCATGACTGACGAGACGCTTGCCGATCGCGCGACGTTGCCACGCCCTGACGTGACGGCCGCAGAAGCCGGCGACATTGTTCAGTCACGCTATGGCCTGTCGGGAGCGATCACCGAGCTCGGCAGCCAACAGGATCGCAACTATCGTCTCGATACCGACGAGCGGCGCTATGTGCTGAAAATCTGCCACGTCGCCTACCAGACACTGGAGCTCGAGGCGCAGAACGCGGCCATCCACCACCTCAGCATGAAGGAGGGTGCACCGCGCGTCCCGCGGGTCATCCCGTCGACCGACGGTCAGGATATCATCGCCGTCACCGTCCGCGATCAGACCTATCAGGTTCGGCTGCTGGAGTATCTGGAAGGCGAGGGGCTCACTCATCGCAAGTATTTGCCGAAGGAGTCGGTCGCAGCACTTGGCGCCCTCTGCGCACGCCTGGCACAGTCGCTCGCCGACTTCACGCATTCCGGTCTCGATCGCAGCCTGCAATGGGATTTGCGCCGCGCCGGCCCGGTCGCCGTGCAGCTGCTGTCGGCGATCACCGACAGCGCCGCGCGCGATCGCATCGCCAAGACGATGGTATCGGCCGTTCGGCGAATCCAACCCCTGGCGCCGTCCCTGCGTCTGCAAGCCGTGCATCACGATGTGACCGGCGACAACGTCGTCAGCCGTCGCGACGATCGTGGCCACCTGGTTCCGGACGGTGTCATCGATTTCGGCGATATCATCCGCGGCTGGTTGATTGGGGACCTGGCGGTCACCTGCGCCTCGCTTCTGCATCAGGCGGATGGTCATCCGTTCTACATTCTTCCTGCTGTAAAGGCATATCACGAGGTCTACCCGCTCACGGAAGAGGAGTTGCGTGCCCTCTGGCCGCTCGTCGTTGCGCGCGCAGTCATTCTTGTCGCCAGCAGCGAGCAGCAGATTTCGATCGACCCCGAAAACGACTATGTTCGCGGCAACCTCGAGCTGGAGCGCCGCATATTCGACACAGCGGTCTCCGTGCCGTTCGAATTGATGGAGATCGCTGTCCTGAAGGCAGTCGGCATAAAAACGGCGGCCCTGTCGACGGAGGGTTGGCATCCTTTGTTGCCTGAGATCGACCCGGCGACCATTTCCTTTGTCGATCTCGGTGTCCAGAGTCCGCATTTCGCTGCAGGCAACTGGTCGCAGGCCGATATCGATTGGCGCCTGCTCGCCCGCGCGGCGGCAGAGACCGGCACCGCGGCGACGCGCTATGGCGAATACCGATTGTCGCGCGCGAAACTTCGGAGCGCTACCCCGTCTTCAACCTTCACACTGCATTCCGACATTTGCCTCGCAGGCGGCAGCGTGGTTGCCGCTCCATTCGCCGGCAAGGCCAGTTGGAAGAACCACCATTTCATTCTGGCAGGCGAGGGCATCAGCCTTCATCTCGACGGAATTGAGCCGTCGCTGGAGGATGAAGCGGAAGTCGAAGCCGGGCAGTCGATTGGGGCGGTCTCTGGCGAAGACGGCTCTCTCGGTGGGTTGCGCGTGCAGCTCTCCACCCTGCAGGGCGCGGAACCGCCGCTGTTTTGCGCCCCGCAGGAAGCGGTCGCCTGGTTGGAACTATGCCCGTCGCCGGCCGCCCTTCTCGGCCCCGACGTGAATGCGCCGAAGCCGGTGTCCGACGAATTGTACGCGCTCAGGCTGGCTCATCTCGCAAAGCCGCAGAAGAACTACTACGAGGCGCCACTGCAGATGGAGCGTGGCTGGAAGGAGCACATGTTCGATGTCGAGGGGCGCGCCTATCTCGACATGCTCAATAACGTCACTATTCTTGGTCACGGCCACCCTCGTCTCGCAGAGGCGATCAGCGAGCAATGGTTGCGACTGAATACCAATTCACGTTTTCACTATGCCGCCATTGCGGAGTTTTCGGAGCGCCTTGCGTCACTTGCCCCGGAAGGGCTGGACGCGGTGTTCCTCGTCAACAGCGGATCGGAAGCGAATGACCTTGCCCTGCGGCTCGCCTCCGCGCATACGGGTTCCAGGCATATGCTCAGCCTTCTCGAGGCTTATCACGGATGGTCGGTTGCAAGCGACGCGGTCTCCACGTCAATCGCCGACAATCCGCAGGCCCTGACGACGCGGCCCGATTGGGTCCATGCGGTTCTCTCGCCGAACACCTATCGCGGCGCCTTCCGTGGTTCAGATTCTACGTCCGGCTATCTGGAAGCGGTGTTCGAGGCCCTGGAAGCCATCGACGTAAAAGGCGAGGGGTTGGCCGGCTTCATCGCCGAATCGGTTTACGGGAATGCCGGTGGCATATCGCTTCCCGACGGTTATCTCGCCGCTGTTTATGGGCAGGTGCGGGCTCGCGGCGGCGTCTGCATCGCTGACGAAGTGCAGGTGGGTTATGGACGGCTTGGGCACCATTTCTGGGGCTTCGAGCAGCAGGGCGTCGTCCCCGATATCATCACGATCGCGAAGGGCATGGGGAACGGACATCCACTGGGCGCTGTGATCACGACTAGAGCCATCGCCGAATCGCTGGAGAAGGAAGGCTATTTCTTCTCATCCACCGGCGGCAGCCCGGTCAGTTGTGTCACGGGTATGACCGTGCTCGATATCATGACCGACGAAAGGCTGCAGGAGAACGCGCGCGATGTCGGCGATCATCTCAAGAGCCGTCTGGTCGCGCTGATCGACAGCTATCGGATCGTCGGCGCGGTGCACGGCATGGGGCTCTATCTCGGCCTCGAGCTGGTCCGCGACAGAACGACACTGGAGCCGGCGACGGAAGAGACCGCGGCAATCTGCAGCAGGCTCCTTGATCTGGGTGTCCTGATGCAGCCGACCGGTGATCACCTGAACGTGTTGAAGATCAAGCCGCCCCTCTGCCTGACCGCCGAGAGCGCCGATTTCTTCGTCGACATGCTGGAAAAGGTGCTTTCGGAGGGATGGTAGGCCGCGGATGCCGCGTTAACCATTTCGGTCATTTCGCGACTTCGCATTTTTAATCAAATGCCCCATTGCCGGAATCAGTGACGCTTCCTATGTCTGCTCCGTGATCGAAAGAGAGCTTCGGACTGTCACGCGGATTGCACAAAGACTTGATAGGGTTCTTTCAGTCAATTCGAACATGATGGAATGAAATTTTCCGAATGGTCGATATTTTGACACGTTTAGGAATATGTTTCTGATAGGCTGTTAACTATAGTCTACAAATGAAGTAGATTAATAGCGCAGTCATCGCCGGCCCTGGAAAGCCAGGGCCTCAAGCAAGCGCAACGCCAGAGAAAGGAACGAGACATGACTGACATCGATATTCTCGCCAATTTCCTCGGGCGCTCCGTGCTTGGCAATGACCGTCCGGGCGCCCTCTCCCGCCCGAACTGTCGAATGTGACCTTCGTCCACCCTTAACGGAATCAGACAAGTCAATTCGCCATCGCCAGCGCATACCGCGCGGCAGGAGTTCTACGCATGAAAAAAGAAGTAATCGAGTACGCAGGCGTTCCCGTCGGGATCGTCATCCCGGATGAAAACCGGCTGAAGTTCATCGCAGTGAAGTTTCATGTTCACGATCTGGACGAGCAACATTTCAGCTCGCCGGCGGAAGTGAAGCTCGCCATCCATGATCTGATGACCCGCCGTCACCCGAAGCCCATCCATGCCTGAGGGCATGACGTATGGCTTAACTAGCCCTGACAGATTTCAGACCGGTCTTACCCAAAGGTGAGGCCGGTCTTGTCTTTTGATCGCGGTTGCGGTCCTATCGCGCGCACCTGCAGAAATAAGGATGGCGTGCGTGCTCAATCTGATCACCGACATTGAAGGCGTCTTGGTCGGAAACGCGACGGATTTGAAGCTCGGCTCGGGTGTGACTGCAGTCGTCTTCGACGAGCCCGCTACCGCCTCCGGCGCGGTGCTGGGCGGCGCTCCTGGCGGTCGCGATACCACCCTTCTCGATCCGTCGATGACGGTCGGTGCTGTCGATGCCTTCGTGCTCTCGGGCGGCTCGGCTTTCGGTCTCGACGCAGCGGGCGGCGTCCAGGCGGGCCTGCGGGAAGCCGGTCGAGGCTTTCCGGTCGGCGATGTCAAGGTGCCGATCGTTCCCCAGGCAATCCTGATGGACCTTCTCAACGGTGGTGACAAGGACTGGGGTCTGCAGTCGCCCTATCGCGACATGGGCTACGAAGCTTTCAAGGCAGCAGCCAAGGGGCGCTTCGCCCTCGGGACCGTTGGTGCGGGCGCGGGAGCGACCACGGCGACCTTCAAAGGCGGGCTCGGCTCGGCAAGCGCCGAAACCAGCGCCGGCCTGAAGATCGCCGCGATCGTTGCCGTTAATGCGCTCGGTTCGGCGACGGTGGGCGAGGGGCCGCATTTCTGGTCAGCACCTTTCGAGCAGAATGCAGAGTTTGGCGGCCTCGGCTTGCCCTCTCTGATCTCTGACGCGGACACCCGCATGCGGCTGAAAGGCATGAACACCACGGCGACCACGATCGGCGCCATTGTCACCGATGCCGAGTTGACAAAGCAGGAGGCTCATCGCCTGGCGATCATGGCCCATGATGGCTTCGCGCGCGCCCTGCTGCCAGCTCATCTGCCGCTTGATGGCGACACGGTCCTTGCCGCCTCTACGGGCAAAAGGCCGCGGCCGGAGCTTCCCGCTTTTCTCGAGCTTTGCCATTTTGCCACAACTGTGATGGCCCGCGCCATCGCACGTGGAGTCTACGAGGCCACCGCACTTCCGGTCGCTGGTGCGCAACAAGCTTGGCGAGACCGCTACCCGGATCGCGCAAGATCGCCTAAACAGGGCGATATTGCCTGAAGCGGCGGAGACCATGACATGCAGATCCGTGCCCTGATGTACTTCGACGAGCTGGTGCGCACCAACTCCATGCGCCAGGCTGCGGAAAATCTGAACGTCGCGCCGACGGCGATCAGCCGGCAGATCGAGAACCTTGAATATCACTTCGGCGCGCCGCTTGTGGAACGCAGCGCCCGCGGGGTGAAACTGACGGCGGCCGGGGAATTGCTAGCGGCCCGTGCCGGACGGACGCTGCGCGAACTTGATCACGTCGGCCAGCTCATCGAAGACCTGAAAGGGTTGCAGCGCGGCCGGGTCAGCATCTATGCCAACGGTGCCACCGTCGCCAATCTGCTTGCTCCGGCTTTGGCGGAGTTCAGCCTGAAATATCCGAAGCTGCGCTTCGAGGTCGCGATTACCAGCGCTCGGCAGGCGATCGAAGCGGTCAACGGCGCCGAAGCCGATATCGCGGTGACGCTGTTCGCACCACCGCTCTCCGGTACGAAAGTGCGGCTACGCTCGGAAATCGCCTATGACCTGATCGTTTCCCCGGCGCATGCGGCTGCGGATCGGTCCGAGATCGCGCTGAAGGATATCGCCGACTACTCCTTGGCGCTTCCCGACCAGTCTTTCGGTTTCCGCCAGGCTTTCGACGCACGCATCGAAAAGGATGGCCTCGATGTCGAGCCCGTGTTCGTCGCCAGTTCGCTCGAAATGCTCAAGGAACTGGTTCTGAGCGGCGCCGCAGTGACTCTGTTGCCGGCATTGACCGTTCGTCGCGAGATCGAGGCAGGCCAGCTCCGCGCCATTCCCTTGGCCGGCAAGAATGCGATACGCACCTATGTCGATCTCTGCGTCGCTCCGGACCGTCAGCTTTCCTTTGCGGCGACAAAACTGGTCGATTTTATCGAGCGGTTCATGCGGGAGCGCGCGGGAACAAGCTTGAAGCCAAAAGATTAGCCCCCATGGACTTGCTCAGAGGATGCCTTCGAGTGTAGCAGTTTCGGCTACACTGAGAACACATAATCGCCATTGTGTGTGCACTCAGAGAATGACACCTTAGCTTTCAAAGGCCGTCGCCACGTCGGCGGCCAGATAGGGGAACAGAATGATGAAGGTTTCGCTCGCGCCGTCGGCGCGGCTGGTTCGGCGACTCTATCTCGGCGCGGCCGCTTCGGTCGGCCTCGTCTTGCTGGGACTTACGCCGGCGGAAGCCGCCAAGACCACGCTGACGCTTGGTATCACGGTGGAGCCGACCGGCCTCGATCCGACGATCGCAGCCCCTGTCGCGATCGGTCAGGTCACTTGGCAGAACGTTTTCGAAGGCCTTGTAACGATCGACGAGGCCGGCAAGATCCAGCCGCAACTCGCCAAAAGCTGGGAGGTCTCTACAGACGGTCTCACCTATACGTTCAAGCTGCAGACCGGCGCTAAATTCCATGACGGCGAAGCTTTCGATTCCGCCGCAGCGAAATTCGCGCTTGATCGCGCCCGCGGTGCCGACTCGGTAAACCCGCAAAAGCGCTTCTTCGCTTCGATCGCTTCCATCGAGACGCCCGACCCGGAGACGCTGGTGCTCAAACTCTCCGCGCCGACTGGAAGCCTCCTCTATTGGCTCGGTTGGCCGGCCTCCGTCATGGTGGGCCCGAAGTCTGCGGCCGCGGATAAGACGACGCCCGTTGGCACCGGGCCGTTCAAGTTCGTGAACTGGGCGAAGGGCGACAAGGTCGAGCTAGAGAAGAACGCTGACTATTGGAACAAGGACGTTGCGGTAAAGCTCGACAAAGTGACCTTTCGCTTCATCGCCGATCCGCAGGCCCAGGCCGCGGCGTTGAAGTCGGGTGATGTCGACGCCATTCCCGAGTTCGCGGCTCCCGAGTTGATGAATTCGTTTGACGGCGACGCCAGGCTGGCGACCAGGATCGGCAACACCGAGCTCAAGGTCGTGGCCGGCATGAACAACGCGAAGAAGCCATTCGACGACAAGCGCGTGCGTCAGGCGCTGATGATGGCGATCGACCGGAAGACTGTCGTCGACGGCGCATGGTCGGGGCTTGGCACGCCAATCGGCAGCCACTACACGCCGAATGACCCGGGCTATCTCGATCTCACCGGCGTCCTGCCGTATGATCCCGAAAAGGCCAAGGCGCTGCTGGCCGAAGCCGGCTACCCCAATGGTTTCACCTTCACGATCAAGTCGCCGCAAATGGCCTATGCGCCGCGGAGCGCGCAGGTTATGCAGGCGATGTTCGCCGAAATCGGCGTGACGATGAACATCGAGCCGAGCGAGTTTCCGGCCAAGTGGGTGCAGGATGTCATGAAGGATCGCGCCTATGAGATGACGATCGTCGCGCACGCCGAACCGCTCGACATCGACATCTACGCCCGTGATCCATACTACTTCAATTACAAGAATCCGGCTTTCAACGAACTGATGAAGAAGGTGCAGGAAACGGCGGATCCGGCGGCGCAAGCCAAGGTCTACGGTGAGGCTCAGAAGATTCTGGCCGAGGACGTACCGGCGCTCTATCTCTTCGTCATGCCCAAATTGGGCGTCGGGGACAAGAAATTGAAGGGTCTCTGGGAGAACGAGCCCATTCCCTCGAACGTCCTCACCAACGTCTCCTGGGAAGACTGATTGCGGATGAGTGAGATGGCGAGGCGGCGAATAGAACCGGACGTGAAATGATAACGCTTCTGTCCCGTCGCCTCGCTGGTCTCATCGCTACGCTCGCTGTCGTTTCCTTGCTCATCTTCGTCGTGATGGACCTGCTGCCGGGTGATCCGGCCTCCATCATGCTCGGTACGTCGGCCTCGCCGGAAACGCTCGCAACCCTTCGCCACGAGCTTGGGCTCGATCAGCCGCTTTTGTGGCGCTATGGAGAGTGGCTCGCTGGCGTATTCGGAGGCAATCTCGGTCAATCCTATACCTACGGCGTGCCGGTGGCCGGGCTGATCCTTGAGAGGCTGGCGGTCACGCTGCCGCTGGCGCTGATGGCAATCGCGCTCTCCGTCGCCGTCGCCATCCCGCTGGGCGTGCTTGCGGCCGCGCATCGCGGTGGGCTACCCGATGCCGTGGCTTCCGTATTTTCGCAGATCGGCATCGCCGTTCCCGGTTTCTGGGTGGCGTTGTTGCTGATCATGCTCTTCTCGACGGCGCTCGGCTGGATGCCGGCCGGAGGCTTCCCGGGGTGGGACGCCGGCATTTGGCCGGCTCTTAAGGCGCTCGTTATGCCAGCGGTAGCGCTTGCCTTGCCGCAGGCCGCCGTCCTGACGCGCGTAACGCGTTCTGCCGTCCTGGAAACTCTGAACGAGGATTTCACCCGAACGGCGCTTGCCAAGGGACTGTCGAAGCGGCGGGTCCTGTGGCGCCATTCGGTGCCAAATGCCCTCGTTCCCGTCCTGACGATCCTCGGCCTGCAGTTCACCTTCCTGGTCGCGGGCGCGGTTCTTGTCGAAAACGTCTTCAACCTTCCGGGCCTCGGCCGCCTTGCCTATCAGGCGTTGTCGCAACGCGACATCATCGTCATGCAGGATGTCGTGCTGTTCTTCGCCGCGCTTGTCATCGTCATGAATTTCATCGTCGATCTCTCCTATCTGGCGATCGACCCGCGCTTGCGGAAAGGCGTCTGACATGGCACCCATTGTCTCCGATCAAATGAGGGTCCGGCGCCGGCGATTTGAAATTAGCCGGAGAACGAATCTGATGTTCGGCGGTGGTATCATCGCGTTCCTGATCGCCGTCGCACTGCTGTCGCTGGTCTGGACACCGCTGCCGCCGGCGAAGATGCAGATCATTTACAAGCTGCAGCCGCCTCTTGCATTCGGCGTTCTCGGGACCGACCAGTTCGGCCGCGATATTCTCTCGATGCTGATGGTCGGTTGCTGGAACTCTCTGTCGATCGCCATTGCCGCCGTCGCGATCGGGGGGGCGCTCGGTTCCGTCGCCGGCATCGCGGCGGCGGCCGTTCGTGGGCCGTTCGAGGCTCTGCTGATGCGTGCCTGCGATGTTGTCTTCGCCCTGCCGCCGATCCTCTCGGCCATGATGCTGGGGGCTTTTCTGGGCCCGGGCCGGCTTACCGCTATCATCGCCATCGCGACCTTCATGATTCCCGTCTTTGCCCGCGTCACGCTGGCGACAGGCCTCCAGGCCTGGAGCCGGGACTATGTGCTCGCGGCCCGTGCAATCGGAAATAGCCGCTTCACGATCTCCGTCCGCCATGTGCTGCCGAACATCATGAGCCAGATCATTGTCCAGGCGACGATCCAGCTGGGGTTGGCGGTGTTGACGGAGGCGGGGCTCAGTTTCCTTGGCCTCGGCATTGCGCCGCCAGCGCCGACATGGGGTCGTATGCTTGCCGACGCACAAACCTACCTGGTGGTTGCGCCATGGTTCGCAATCCTGCCCGGCCTTGCCATCGCGCTCTGCGTCTTCGGCTTCAACATGCTCGGCGACGGTCTGCGCGACATGCTCGATCCTCGCGAGGCGAACCGCCGTTAGTCTTCGAAACCACAGGCCCGGATGACAATGCCATGTCCGAAACCGACTTAACGATCCGCGAACTGAGGCAGCGTTTCGCTGATCGAAGCCTTTCCCCGCTCGAGTACTGGCTGGCGTTGGAACGGCACATTAAGGCGTGGGAGCCTACAATCTGTGCCCTTTACGCTTATGATCCGGAGGCGGCGCGCAAGCAGGCACAAGCGTCAACCGACCGCTGGATGCGGGGCGCGACACTTGGCGTGCTCGATGGTATCCCGGCGACGCTGAAGGAGCTTATCGCCACCAAGGGGCAGCCAGTGCCGCTCGGGACCAGAGCCACCGAATTGGTGCCTGCGACAGAGGATGCTCCTGCGGCGGCAAGATTGCGCGAAGACGGCGCGGTGCTCTTTGCGAAGACGACATGCCCGGACTACGGGATGCTCTCCTCGGGCCTTTCTAGCTTCCATCATCTGAGCCGCAATCCCTGGGATACGTCACAGAACCCTGGAGGCTCAAGCGCCGGGGCCTCTGCAGCGGCGGCGGCGGGCTACGGACCTCTGCACGTCGGTACCGATATCGGTGGATCGGTGCGGCTGCCGGCTGGATGGACAGGAACCTTTGGCTTCAAGCCGAGCCACGGCCGCATTCCGGTCGATCCGTTCTATGTCGGTCGCTGCGCCGGACCGATGACGCGGACCGTCGAGGATGCCGCCTATGCAATGGCGACGCTCTCGCGTCCGGACTGGCGCGACGGCACCAGCCTGCCCCCGAACGATATCGACTGGATGGACCTCAACGCCGATCTCCACGGCCTGAAGATTGGGTTGATGCTCGATGCCGGATGTGGCCTTGCCGTCGACGATCAGGTGCGTGCGGCGGTCGAGGCTGCTGGTCAGCGATTTGAAGATGCGGGCGCAATTGTCATACCGGTTCAGCCCGTTATGACGCGGGCAATGCTCGACGGGCTGGACACATTCTGGCGTTCCCGCTTCTGGGGCGATATCGAGAACTTGAGCCCGGAGCGTCGAAGCAAGATTCTGCCCTACATCTACACATGGGCCGAGGGCGGCGCCTCCATCAGCGGCGCCGATGCCGTCAGGGGCTTCAATCAGACGATCGAGATGCGCAAAAGCTGCGGCAGACTGTTCACGAGGGTCGATGCCGTACTTTCACCGACCAATCCTATCGTTTCCTATCCGGCGGAATGGGCTTCGCCGACGAACGATCCCGCACGTCCCTTCGAGCACATCTGCTTCACGGTGCCATGGAACATGTCGGAGCAGCCCGCCGCATCGATCAATTGCGGTTTCTCGCCATCGGGAATGCCGATCGGCTTGCAGATCGTCGGTCCGCGCTTCGATGATATGCTTGTGCTGAGGTTGTCGAAGGCTCTTGAGACCTGGACAGGCGGGGTGAGGTCATGGCCGAAGCCGCCGGTCAAATGACCGGACGGCGATAGCCAGTCGGCTGCTCGTACAGCCAGCCGATGCGCTTGATGGCATCCTCGAAGTTTTCGCGGGCAACAGTCATCGTATGGCCGTTGGCGTGAATGATTGTCTCCGGGTTCTCCAGGATCGCAACGTGACCCTTCCAGAAAACCAGGTCGCCACGGCAGAGTTCGGAGCGGTCGATCGGCACGCCAAGGGTTGCCGACTGCATGTCGGTGTCGCGCGGCGCGCTTCGCCCCGTCATCAGCATCGAAAGCTGCACAAGGCCGGAACAATCGATGCCAAGTCCGGAGCGGCCGCCCCAGAGATAGGGGGTCTCAAGGAACCGGGTTGCGACGTCGACATAGTCCCCGCCTTCGCCAGCCTCAATCGGCTGCAGGTGCTTGGCAAAGATCGCCGTCCCATCTTCCAGCATCGCATAGCGGTTGCCGCGCGTTTCGGCTTCCCCGACGATCCGGACCCTGCTGCCCATGGACAGGATGCTCTTGTAGGGGTTGCGCAGCTCGGCCTCCAGATAGAGAAACGTCCGCTGAACCGTGACGATATGCGTGGGCTCAGCCAGCGCGTCCGAAAGGGCAGTTTCTGGCAGATAGCCGACATAGCCGTCCGAGGCAGCCTTGACCCAGCACCAGCCGTCTGCGCGGTCGAACACGGTGACGTCCTCGCCCAGCAGTAGTTCGGTATCGATTCCCTTGGTCAGATCCGGCGCGGGTCGCAATCCAATGACCGGCACGGTGACGCGGCCCGGCGTGCCAGAAACGAACCGCAGGGCTTCCACGCGTCCTTCCAGCCTCGCCTCGGCAAGATCCGGTCGGTAGGCATGCAGGCGGCGATCAAGCATCGTCATCGTATCCCTTTCACGGCGTCAGGCGGCGACCTTTGTCGCGCACCAGATCGCCAAGCTTTTCCAGATAGAGCGCGCCTCCGACGGTGCGTTTTATCACGACGTTTCGCCGGTCGCGTTCGTCGCGCACACGGTCGACCAGACCCATATCTCCCATCGTATCCAGTGCCCGGGTGATCACGGGCTTGGTCACGTTGAGCGTCGCAGCCAGGCCGCGTACGGTATGCGGCGGCGGCACGAGATAGATATGCAGCAGGATCGCCATTTGGCGCAACGTCAAATCGCGATCGTCGAGCCTCACCTGATCGAGCGTCACACCATGCCACAGGCCCAACGCCTGCGAAGCCGTCAGTTCGATCGGCATGGGTCCTCCGGAAAACTCGTTACGCCCGCGTTCCATTTTCCGGCAGTGCACTGTGCGACGCAATGGGGCGGCAGGTTTTGCCGCCCGTCACGGTGAATAAAATTTTAACGATCGCCGTTTAGCGCACGCTCTGCCGGATGTGGTGGTAGAGCGCACGAATTGCCTGCGCCTCGCCGCCACCCGGGGAGTGCGGTCGTTCGGAAGGCGCCCAGCCGTAGATATCGAAATGGGCCCAGCTCGTGGTGTTTGAGACGAAGCGCTTGAGGAACAGGGCAGCGGTAATTGCACCGGCCATGCCGCCCGCCGGCGCGTTCGTGATGTCGGCGAACTTGGCGCGAATATCCTTTTCATAGCCGGCATAGAGCGGTAGCCGCCACAGGGGATCATCCGTCTCGAGGCTTGCTTCGGTCAGGTCCTGGGCAAGCTCGGTGTCGTCGGTGAAGAAGGGCGGAAGGTCCGGGCCGAGGGCGACCCGGGCAGCACCCGTGAGCGTCGCCATGTCGATCAGGAGGTCGGGCGCATCCTCATCCGCATAGGCAAGCGCGTCGGCGAGGATCAACCGGCCTTCCGCGTCGGTATTGTCGATCTGCACCGTCAACCCCTTGCGGCTCCGGTAGATGTCACCCGGACGGAAGGCATTGGACGAGATCGAGTTTTCGACGACGGGAACGATCACCCTGAGATCGACCTTGAGCTTGGCGTCCATGATCATCAGCGCCAGGCCCATGACGTTTGCCGCGCCGCCCATGTCCTTCTTCATCAGCAGCATCGAGGACGCCGGCTTGATATCGAGGCCGCCGGTATCGAAACAGACCCCCTTGCCGACGAGTGTGATCTTGCGGTGCCCTTTCTTGCCCCAACGCAATTCGAGCAGACGTGGCGCGTCCGCGCTGGCACGGCCGACGGTATGAACGAGCGGGAAGTTCTGGCGGAGGTCGTCGCCGCTGACGACATTGATTTCGGCCTTATAGTGTGCCGCCAGACCGCGGAAGGCCGCTTCCAGTTCGTTCGGCCCCATGTCGTTCGTCGGCGTATTGATCAGGTCGCGTGCCAGGAAAACCCCCGCCAGCTGCCGCTTGATATCCGCGCCGTCGGCATCACGCGGGATCATCAGCGTCGGAGCCGAAGACTTCTCCGATTTGTAACGGTCGAAGCGGTAGCTGCCGAGGCCAAAGCCGAGCGAGAGGCGGTTGGCCGTCAGCGGCGCCGTTTCGATATGCCAGTCGCCAGCCGGCAGAGTACGCGCAAGCTTACCCGTGATGTAGGGTTGTTCAGACGGATTGGTGCCGAGCCCGAACAGCGCGCCACCAAGATGACCGTCTTCTGTCGGGATCAACAGCAACGAGCCGCTCTCGGCCTTATAGCCCGCCTTCTTGGCCCAATCGAGCGCGATCGGATCGATCGTGCCGGTTTCGATATGCGCGGGGGTGACGGCAAAGATCGGCAGGGTCGAGCCGCCCTTGCTGTTGAAGGGGGTGGGTCTCTCGATGAACTGATAAGGTGCCATGGGTATCCTTTGGGGGCGTCCGGGAATCGCGTCTTAACGGTCCGTTAGGGTTAACAGACTATTGCTGGAGTGAAGATTGCGTCAAAGCCTTTCCCTGTTCCGCTTTGAGGTCAGACGCCGATTTCGGATCTCAGGGACGCACGATGCCTGCTTCGGCCAATACTCTTACCAAAACCCGTATTTTTCAGGGCGTCGCGACCGCGCTCGTCGTCCTGGCGCTTGCAGGCTGCACGACGACCAAGGACCGGATGACGACGGGATCCATACCGAAACCCACCAAGCCGGCCGAAACAATGAACGAGGCCGAGCTGCGCAGCTCGACTGAGAGCATTGGGCAGGCCTACGAGAAGAACCCCCGCGATGCCGTCAACGGCGTGAACTATGCGAACCTGTTGCGCATGCAAGGCCGCGACGCCCAGGCGCTTGCGGTCATGCAGCAGGTTGCCATTGCCAACCCGACCGATCGAACCGTCCTGGCGGCCTACGGAAAGGCTCAGGCTGCCGCCGGGCAATTGCAGCAGGCGCTCGATACGATCGGTCGCGCTCAGACCCCTGATCGTCCCGACTGGAAGCTCACATCGGCGGAGGGCGCGATCCTCGATCAGCTCGGCCGCTCCACCGAGGCGCGGCAGCGTTATCGTGAAGCGCTCGATATCCAGCCGGGCGAGGCATCGATCCTGTCCAACCTCGGCATGTCCTATGTGCTGACCGGCGACCTCCGGACAGCCGAGACCTATTTGCGCCAGGCTGCAGGGCAGCCCACGGCCGACAGCCGGGTCCGCCAGAATCTCGCACTGGTCATTGGTCTTCAGGGCCGGTTTCCCGAGGCGGAGAAGATTGCGCGCGGAGAGCTTTCGCAGCAGCAGGCCGATGCCAACGTCGCCTATCTGCGCTCGATGCTGTCGCAACAGAATTCCTGGCAGAAGCTTGCGGCCAAGGATAGCGGCAGCAGCGCCCCCACCAGCACCAACTGACCTTAGCGGCCGGCCAGTCCCGATGCGACGAGCTGTGCGCCAAGACCGGCCATGACCGTACCGGCCAGGCGATCGATCCATGTCTTCGCAGCGAGGTATAGCCGTCTCGGATGTTTTGCGGAGAATACGAGCGCCACGACTGTGTACCAGCCGGCTTCTACGGCAAAGACGCCGATAGGCACTGCGAAGATAAGCCCGAGTGGAACCGTCTTCGGCAGCAAAGCTGCAAAGATGCTTGCGTAGACGACGATCGTCTTTGGGTTGCTGACCTGTGTCAGGAGGGCGGTGGTAAAGCTTCGCGGGAGCGCGCGACGATCGCTGCCCGCATCGCCGACATGGATCGGCTCTCGCGCCCCCCGCCAGATCTTGAGGGCGATGTAGACGAGATAGGCTCCGCCAGCCACCTTCAGAGCCAGATAGAGCCATTCGAATTGCGAGAGCAGCGCGGTCAGCCCCGCCAGCGCCAACACGCTGAAGGCAACGCCGCCAATGCCCATCCCTAGCGCCGCCGCAAGCCCGTCGAGACGTGAACGCGACATCGCAATACGTGAAACGAGAACAAAACTTGGGCCGGGGCTCATCGCCCCGATAGAAAGAGCAGCGATGATACTCAGGAAGATGCTCAGGGACGACATCAATGGCTCCTGCCGGCTCATGGAGATGCGCCCAACCTATGCGTAATGCTCTGAGATGACCAGCCCTGTGGAAATGGAAGCCTAGAAGCGATCGGCCACCTGGATGCCGGCCGGGCCAAGAATAACGGCGACCAGAACTGGAAGGAAGAACAGGATCATCGGGACGGTAAGCTTCGGCGGCAGTGCGGCGGCCTTTTTCTCGGCCTCGTTCATGCGTTCGTCGCGGCCTTCCTGTGCCAGCACGCGTAGCGCCTGCGAAACCGGTGTGCCGTAGCGATCGGCCTGGATCAGCGCCTGGGTGACCGATTGCACCAATGGGATCTGCGTGCGCAGGCCGAGGTTCTCCAGCGCAACACGCCGATCGGGAAGGAAGGAAAGCTCGGCCGTCGTCAGGATCATTTCTTCTGCCAGCGGCGGAGACGCCTCGCCAAGTTCTTCTGAGACACGACGCATGGCTGCCTCGATCGAGATACCCGACTCGACGCAGATCAGCATCAGGTCGAGAGCGTCGGGCCAGGCACGCTTGATGGAGTGCTGGCGCTTCGACATCTGATTGGAGATGAAGATATTCGGCGCATAAAAGCCCACATAGGCGACGCCAAGTGTCAGGAGAAAGCGCATCATCGTTGGTTTGTCGGCCAGGTGATCGAGACCGAAGACCCAGAAGATCGCAAGGCCGAAGAACAGGAATGGCAGCAGGAAGCGCGCCACGAGGAACATATTCAGCGCATTTTCCGAGCGGAACCCGGCAGCGCGGAGTTTGTTCATGGTGTTTTCGTCGACCAGTGCCTCGCGAAGGTTAAACTTCTCGACGATCTGGCGGACAGAACGGTTGTTCTGGGCGCGAAGCGAGCCTTTTCCCGCTGCATCGGCGTTCATGCGCGCACGTTCGCGGGCGCGGATCTGTTCGCGTTCCGTGGAAACAGCCTTCATGCGCTTGTTGAGGTCGCCACGTTCGAAGAAAGGAATGGCGACGGTATAAAGGCTGGCGAATACAGCGATCGCGACCAGCACCGCAATCAGCATGGCGGGGTCTGTCAGTTTGGCAGCGAGATCAGATGACACGGCCCGTCCTCCATCAGATGTCGAAATTGACCATGTTGCGCATGACGAAAATGCCGATCGACATCCAGACCGCTGAGGCGCCCATGATCAGATGGCCACGGGGGTCGGTGAACAGGATCAACATGTATTGGGGAGACGTTAGATAGACAAGTGTCGCAACGATGAACGGCAGAGCGCCGATGATGACGGCAGAGGCCTTGGCTTCCATCGACAGCGCCTTGACCTTCGCCTTCATTTTCTTTCTGTCACGCAACACCTTGGCGAGGTTGCCGATAGCCTCCGAGAGGTTGCCGCCGGCCTGTGACTGGATCGCGATGACGATCGCAAAGAAGCTCACTTCCTGCAGAGGCATGTAATTGCTCATGCGCGCGCAGGCATCCGGTACGCTGAGACCCACCTGCTGCGATTCGACGACACGGCGAAACTCGCTCTTCACGGGATCCTTGCCCTCGTTGGCAATGAGCCGGATGGCGTCGTTCAATGGCAGGCCAGACTTGATCGAGCGCACGATGACATCGAGCGCATTGGGAAACTCGTCGAGGAACTTGTTCTGACGCCGCTTGATCAGAAAGCCAATCACCCAGCGCGGCAGCCCGACCCCGGCGATGATGGGCAGGCCGAGCACGACCATGACAGGGGCGTCGGCGAGGAAGGCGAAGAACATCAGGACAAGGGCGAAAATCGCGCTGAACACGTAAAAGCGCCCCGGTGTGATCCGCAGACCGGCCTGCGTCAGTCTCGACTTCAGCGACAGCTTCTTCTTGGTGTTTTCCTGCTGGCGCTTCTCAAGGTCCTTCAAATTGTCCTGCACCGACTTGCGGCGCCTCGACATTTCCTGGAAGCGGTCACGGGCCGCCTTGACGTTGGCCTTGTCTGCCTCGGCCGAGACGACACGGTTAACGCGGTTGGCCGATTTCTTTTCGGTCTCGATCTGCGCGAAGAGAAGGCCATAGCAAACCGCACCCGCCGCGACGGCGGCAAGCACGACAATGGCCAGCACGACAGGATCGAACCCGAACATCTCACTAATCCTTAGACTTGGCTTCCATTTCGTCGAGGGCGGCGGCAAGGCGCTTTTCTTCGTTGAAGTAGCGTGCGCGATCCCAGAAATGCGGCTTGCCGATGCCGGTCGACTTGTGCCGTCCGATCAGGCGGCCGGACGCGTCTTCGCCCTCGATTTCGTAGCGCATCAGGTCCTGGGTGATGATGACGTCGCCTTCCATCCCGATCACTTCGGTAATCTGCGTGATGCGACGCGATCCATCGCGCAGGCGCGCCGCCTGGACGATGATATCGATCGAACCCGAGATGATTTCGCGCACAGTCTTTGCCGGCAGCGTGAAGCCGCCCATTGCGATCATCGACTCGATACGGCTGAGGCATTCGCGTGGCGAGTTTGAGTGGATCGTGCCCATGGAGCCATCGTGACCAGTGTTCATTGCCTGCAGCAGGTCAAAGACCTCCGGTCCGCGCACTTCGCCGACGATGATGCGTTCCGGTCGCATACGCAGGCAGTTCTTGACGAGATCGCGCATGGTGATCTCGCCTTCGCCTTCGATGTTCGGTGGGCGGGTTTCCAGACGCACCACATGCGGTTGCTGCAGCTGCAGCTCGGCCGTGTCTTCGCATGTGATGACGCGCTCGTCTGTGTCGATGTAGCGGGTCAGGCAGTTGAGCAGCGTCGTCTTGCCCGAGCCGGTGCCGCCTGAAATGACGACGTTGCAGCGGACGCGGCCGATGATCTGCAGCAGCGTCGCGCCTTCCGGCGTGATGGCGCCGAAGCGAACGAGCTGCTCGAGGTTCAGCTTGTCCTTCTTGAACTTACGGATCGTGAGTGCCGGTCCGTCGATGGCGAGCGGTGGCGCGATGACGTTGACACGAGAACCGTCGGGCAGACGGGCGTCGCAGATCGGGCTTGATTCATCGACGCGACGGCCAACCTGGCTAACGATTCTCTGGCAGATCGACAGCAGCTGCGAATTGTCGCGGAAGCGGATTTCGGATTCGATCGTCTTGCCGCCGACTTCGATGAAGGTCTGACCGGCACCGTTGACCATAATGTCGGCGATGTCGTCTCTGGCCAGCAGCGGCTCGAGCGGACCGTAGCCGAGAACATCGTTGCAGATATCTTCGAGCAGTTCTTCCTGCTCGGAGATCGACATCGCGAAGTTCTTGATCGTGATGATGTCGTTGACGATGTCGCGGATTTCTTCGCGCGCACTTTCTCCGTCGAGCTTGGCAAGCTGCGAAAGATCGATCGTATCGATTAGCGCGGAAAAGACCTGCGCCTTCGTATCGTAATACTCGTCCGTACGAGTCGGGCGCTTGCGCTGCGGCGTCTGCATCGGCGGCGGCGAAACCTGCTGGCGCGAAGGCTCACGCTGCGGTTCGACCAGAAGCGCAGGGGCAGACGCAGAGGGCTGCTGAACCGGCAAAGGCGGCGCCATCGTGCCGCCTGCCTTGCCAAAACCCTCGTTTCCGCGTTTTCCGAACATGCCTTATTCCAATCCGATCTTGGCGGGCGTCACTTGCGCTTCAGCAGGCCGAGCAACCCACCCTTGCGTGCTTTCTTGAGGGCGATCCGCCCGGTCACGATGTGCGAAATCTGCGAAAATGTTTCCGCCGTCGGCGATTTCGCATCCATTTCCGAAATCATCCGGCCGCTATTGGCCGCGTTGCCGAAGAGGTTGGCATCGAAGGGGATGATTGCGATCGGGTCGGTTTCCAGCGGTTCGCAGAAATCGGACGGGCTGATCTCCGGTCGTTTCGGCATGCCGACCTGGTTGAGCACGAGATGTGGCATCTTGTCGTTGGGCCGCATCTTTCGCAGTGCGTCCATCATGTTCTTGGCGTTGCGCAAGTTGGCAAGATCGGGGGACGCGCAGATGACGACCTCGTCGACGCTGCCCAATACGGATCGCGTCCATTCCGACCAGGCGTGCGGCACGTCGAGGACAGTGATGGGCGCGTTGCGCTGAAGGACATCGAGGACAGGCTGGAATGCCTGTGGCTCGAAATCATAGGCGCGGTCGAGAAGGGAAGGGGCTGCAAGCAGCGACAGATGCTCGGAGCACTTCGTCAGCAAGCGATCGAGAAATACTTCATCCAGACGGTCGGGCGCATAGACGGCCTCGGCGATACCCTGGGTCGGGTCCTGGTCAAAGTCGATATTGGCCGTGCCATAGGGCAGATCGAGATCGGCCAGGATCGTTTCCGTCGAAAACAGGCTGGAGATGCCGAAAGCGCAATTGTGGGCGATCGTCGAGGCGCCGACGCCGCCCTTGGCACCGATGAAGGCGATGCTGCGGCCAAGCGGTTCCGCGTCCGGGTCGACGAAGATCGTCGCCATTGCCGCCATGATGTCCGGCATGGCGACGGGCTGGACCATATATTCGGAAATCCCATTGCGTACGAGTTCGCGGTAAAGCGGGATGTCGTTGTAGTAGCCGACGATGATGACCTTGGTGGAAGGGTCGCAAACGGCGGCAAGCGGCGCTAGCTCGCTGAGCAGGCTCGCTGCTCCTGCCTTGGTTTCGAGAATGATCAGATTTGGCGTTGGTGCTGTCGCGAACATGTTTGCGGCAGCCGCAATGCCGCCGCTGGTGATCCGCAAGCCGACCTTGGACATACGGCGATCATGGCTGCAGCGCTCCATGACCCGCTGCAATTCTTCGCTCTCGCAGAAGGCATGGACCGAGATGCGAGGGAGTGGGCGCATGTTCTCGAGTTCGGCCATGCGAATGGCATCCTCGGCGTTGCGCAGCTCCGTCGTGTTCTTGATCTCGTATTCGACTGTACTCATCGTTCGGTCCTAAACTGATCAGAAGGTGCTGGAGCTGCTGCTGAGGTCTTCGATCGTGCTTGTCGTTTCGCGATACTCTTTGATCGCGGCGTTGCGACGGGTCGCATCAATCGGGGTCATGCCGCGAGGCGCGATCAGGTCTTCAGGGTTCGCTATCTGGGCGGCCAGGTTGTTTTGCGTTGCGCAGCCGAAATTGTAGTAATTCTGGTTGTTGAAATCGTTGATCATGTCTCTCGGCCATTGACCGCACTGCGAAGTCATCGCCGTCGTTCCGACGAAGGTCAGACGGATCGGAGCCGCGTCTCCAGCACCGTTGGCCGCGTAGGTGCTGTTGACGATCTTCGAGCTCGCGATGCCGCGGGCCGACAGTTCGGCGCGCACCTGGCCGCGCAGCTGACGGGCGGCCGCTGCATTGGGCGACCCTTCGGGCGTCAGCAAGTAGACCGGTCCGGTGGCCCTCGAGGTATAGTTCTGCGCGAAGCCGCGGATCATGTCGCGCTGGGCGATGTTGAGGCGGCGGTCCGTCGAAGCGACCGGGATATCGACCGACTGCTCGGCTTCCGCAACCACGATCGGGTGGCGCTGACGATAATCGTCCGGAATGCCGCCGGTCGTCAGTTCGTCGTGGGAGGCGCAGCCGGAAAGCAGGGCGGCCGCCACGGCGACCACGGTCACAAGCGATCTCGAAAGGCGAGTTTCATGCGCAGTGCGCTGTTTGTGGGCCATCTGCTGATCTCTGTGTTGGGCCATTGTTGATCCAGCCGCGCTCATTTGTAGATGAACCCGATGGAGCCATGGAATTGAGCGTCGGCCACGGGTGTTTCGCGGCCGCCGTAAACCTTGTTGACGCGATTGAGCAGGAAAGCCGAAGCATCGTTTTCCGGGCTGAAGTTGTCGTCCGGACGGTTGAGCTGATTGCGGGCAACCGGGCGGACGAGATAGGGCGTTGCGATGATCACCAGCTCGGTCTCGTCACGCTCGACCGTGCGCTGCCGGAACAGTGTGCCAAGCAGCGGGATCTTGTTGACGCCGGGCGTACCATTCGAAGTCTGCGAAACGTTGTCGCGGATCAGGCCAGCAAGCGCGATCGAGCCGCCGGAGGGAAGCTCGATGGAGGTCTCCGCAGAGCGGCGTTGATAGGTTGGCGTCGAGCCGGACACCGAGGGTGCAGGCTCAGAGACGTTCGTCTTGATCTCCAGGCTGATGCGGCCGGAGGAAAGCACTACAGGCTTGAAGGCGAGATTGATGCCGTAGTTGTAAGGGACAATTGTCGTGTTACCATCACTGTCGGTCGTCGAATAGAGCACCTGGCCGCCGGAATTGAAGGTCGCTGCCTGGCCGGAAATGGCCGTCAAGGTCGGCTCCGCCAGCGTCTTGACCACCTTGGCCTGCTCGAGCGCGTTCAGATAGGTCGAAATGTCGTATTTTCCGATCGAGCTCTTGAAGAGGGCGGCTAGACCGCCACCCACGACAGCGGTAGCGCTATCAGCGCTAGGGGAGCCCAGTTGGGCGACCGAAAGACCCCCCGAATTCGAAACCAGATTGTCGAAGCCGAGCTGCTTCAGCACCTCACGACGAACTTCGGCGATGGTGACTTTCAACGTCACCTGATCTTCGCCCTGGATCTGCAGGAGGTTGACCACCTGCGAAACTTGGCGACCTTCGGCGAACAGTGCCACGGAGCCGTCTCCGCCCGAGCCCGTAGCGGTTTCCGTGCGCGTCGTTGCTTCACCGCCTTTCAAAAATACTTGTGCCAGATCCGCGGCCTGGGCTGCATCCTGCGGTGTGCGAACCGTACCGGTCAGCACGATGTTGTCAGAGACGATCTCGACCTTGATGCAGGAATCGGGGATGAAGCGCCGAAGGTTAGCTTCCAGGCCCGCGACGTCGCGCTCGATCGCGATATCGAGACTGACGATCTGCTGGCCATCGGCGCCGAAAATGAAGATGTTCGTCTGTCCTACGGTTTTGCCGAAGAGATAGATGCGCCGCGAACTGCGGGTGACTGCGTCGGCCATGGAAGGGTCCGACACCAGGATATCGTGAGCATCGGCGGGAAGATCGACGACGATCGCCTTCTTCAAACCGAGTTTCAGGCTGCGATGAGCACCGGGACCCGTCTGGGTTATCGTGACCATACCGTCGGAATTGGCCCATGCTGCGCTCGGGCCGAAGAGCGGGACGAAGACGCCCGGCGCGGCGCCGGTAAACCCGATCGCAAAGGACAAGCACCCTGCCGTCAAGGGCTTCATATGGCGCTTCAGATTGCCCATTCCCATTTCCTTTACTCGGCCTTCGGCGCGCTGCTGCTGTCTGTAACGATTGAGCCTGATTTAATGACTTGGACGAGGGCGCTGCCGTTGTCGCCGCTGAGCAGGTAGTCTGCAGCGCTGGTGTCTTGCTCCTGGGCGTCGGCGACGGAGCGCAATGCCAGCGACAGCCGATCGGCCATTTGCTGCGCAACGGCCAGTACCTTGGTCTGGTCGGGGGTCAGCTCCAGCGTTGCCGTGGTACCGACCACGGCTTTGGAGCCATCTTCCTTTTCCTGGATCTGCTGGTCGATCGCCAGCACGCGCACATTGCTGAGCACCGTCTCGGTCAGATATTTGTCGGCTTCCTTGGACTTGCGGACCATGATGACATCGACGCGGTCGTTCGGCAGGATGAAACCGCCGGCACCTGTCGCAACCGAAATTTCGGTTGCGACAGCACGTTTCCCGGAAGGCAGGAGCGAGGACATGATGCGGCTGTTCGAGTCGGCGATCTTTTCCGCGCGGATCGGTTCGCCCTCGAAGATCGGAAGGCGAACGACGGCGCCCTGCATATCCTTCAGCGCATCGGGCTTGTCGGATTCGGTGATAAAGCCCTGGACGACGCCACTCTGCGGCCATCCCATCCAGTGAACCGCTTTGTCATCCAATCGTGCGCCGACCGGCAGATTGGCGCCGGAGACGAGCACGTTGACAGTCGGCTCCTTCTCGACGACCGACTGAACCCGGGTGACGACTGAACCACGGCCCGCGAGGCTCATCGCCAGCACGCCGGCAAGGCCGGCGGCAACGACGGCCACTCCAAGTATCATAAGGCGGGCGGGTTTCATCGAACGTTCCTCGGGGATTCGCGCTATTTGCCCCGGAGGATGGCCCGCAATTGGTATAATTATGGTTAATGAAAGGCTTTGATTTTAGGTTAACAGAGATTTAAGCGCCTTCATTTCATGTTTTGCAAAGCGGCAATGAAAAGCGGTGAGGACGGAAAGGAAATAAAACCGCCCGCGGCGATAGCAACTCCGTAGGGGATCTTCTTGGCGACAAGAAGCGAATCCGGTACTCGCAACCCGATTGTCGTAATCACGTTGCTCTGCGTTCGCACCATGAGGATAGCTGCGGTCAGAAGGCCACCCATAATGCCGACATAGCCAATGAATTCTACCAGCGGTTCTCCGAAACCGAACCACACGGCTGCGGCAGTCAGTAGCTTGGCATCCCCTCCACCCATAACGTTGAGGGCGAAGAAGACAAAGCAGCAAGCAAACACAACGGCGCCACCGAGTAGATGGTAGCCGAACGCCTGCCAATCCATGCCAACGAAGGGAGCCAGCGCAAGGAAAGACAGCAATAGAATTGCTGAGATGCGGTTCGGGATGGTCATCGTTAACGTGTCCATCACCGCCGCGAATGCCAGGCACATGGGAAAGATGGTAATGATGACACTTGAAGTCATGACCCGATTTACCTCATTAGCCGAACAAAATACAAAGCCGTCCTGAGCATGTCAGGACGGCTTCTTTTCTCAGAGGCGGCTTGGCATCAGCAACCGGTGACGCCGCCGGTCGTGCAGGCATCATCCATCTTAGTGGAAATGCCGGTGAAGACGTTGTTCAGTTTGCTGCCCAGTGCGGTTGCGCCGGTGATCAGCGCGACGGAAATCAGCGCGGCGATCAGGCCGTATTCAATTGCGGTCGCCCCGGATTCGTCCTTCAGAAAACGGCTAACAAGCTTGGTCATGGTAACTCCTAACTCCAGTTGATGTTCAGCACGTCCGCCAACTGTTGCCGTTGATCGGATTGCCACAATTTAGCGCTGCCCTGTTTCCATCAACTTAAAGAGTAGAGTTACCACTTCGTAAACGTCGACCAACACTTGAGAACGGTAAGTATCTGCTTGCGTCATTGCTTAGAACTTTAGGGAAAAGGCTGCGTGCCGTTTAGTAGTTGAGACTCGCGAAACCTAGGGATGTCCCGCCGATAATTCAAAATGGCGCTCAAATAGGCCTCCGTTCGCGTAATGGTGTCTCCAAATGGCGCGTCAAGTCCGGATTGCGGACGGAACTGAAATGGAATTAAAGCTTCATTCACCAATTTTTCTCATTCTGTTTCGTAAAATCGCCGTAACTCTTGAGAGAGAATCAAAATGTTGCCGAGTGGCAAGAGGATTATCCTGGCCAGCTTTCTTGCCGCCGTCGGCTTTAGCGAAACCGCGGTCGCGCAGCAGGATGTTCTGCGGGTCTATATGGACCAAGCGCGAGTCCTGAAGCTCGATCGCCCGGTGAGCAAGGTGATCGTCGGTAACGCCAAGGTTGCGGATGCTACCGTCGCCGATGCAAAAACGATCGTGCTCACCGGACGCAGCTTCGGAACAACCAACCTTGTGCTGCTCGACGTCGACGGCAATGCAATTCTGGACGAAAGCATCCTCGTGTCGATCGACGAAGCAAACACAGTGCGCGTGTTTCGGCAAACGGAGCGTTCGGTCCTTTCCTGCACGCCCAATTGCGAACAACATAGCCAGCAAGGGACCGAGGCTGCAGCGGCAGCTCAATAGTCAGCCACCGCCTCTCGTTTGTTAGCCTCTGTTAAACTTCTGATCCGGCTTGAAACGGAAAATCAACGATCGCGCCTTACAAAGGTGCAGTCGTAGCTGTCCCCGGATGCATGCCATGAAGGAAGTGGATCAAGTCGCGGACGCAGCCTCCTGCCGCCATCGACGGAAAGGGCTGCGATTAATCGCTTTTGCGCGTTCCCGTGACGGGGCGGCGGCTATCGAATTTGCACTCCTCGCCATACCCTATTTCATGGTGGTCTTTGCGATCATTGAGACATTCGTCGCCTTTGCAGGCGAGGAGCTCTTGTCCAATGCGGTCGATACCATGAGCCGCAAGATGCGAACCGGACAAATCACGCCTGCCAACACGAACGTGACAGCGTTTAGAACAGCATTATGCAATGAAATTTCGATTCTGATCGCATGCTCTTCAACGGAAGTGGCCACTCCCAGCAAGCTCTTCGTCGACGTCCAGAACTTCTCCACATTTGCGGCCATTCCGACCACGATACCCAGAACGTCCACCGACACCTATGCGGACATCAAAACATCAAGCTTCAAATATCTGCCTGGCGGCTCTGGCACGATCAACATGGTCCGCGCTTATTACCGGTGGCAGGTCATAACCGATCTGATCAGGCCTTACATCACAAACGTCCGCCCGACCGATGGGTCGTCATCATACTTTCTGATGGTCGCCACGACGGCGTTCCAGAATGAGCAGTACCCGTGATGGCAGGTCGTGGCGTACTGATCCGGCTTCATCAACTCGCAAGACGCTTCATCGGCGACCGGCAGGGCGTCGGCGCGATTGAATTTGCCATCCTGTTTCCGATCCTGGTGATGCTCTACGTCGGAGCGTTCGAGATCACGATCGGCCTAAGCATGAGCAAGCGGGCAAGCCGCGCAGCCGGCATGATCACGGATATCGTGACGCAGCAGAAAAGCGTAACCAAGTCCTGGCTTGCCGATATGCCCTCGGTCGCCTCCGCGGTGTTTGTGCCATATGGTTCGACCGGCCTTACGGTCAAGATCACGGGTATCGCTCTCGATAGTGGTGCAAATCCGACGGTGGCATGGTCGTGGGCGCAGGATGGCAGCCGCCCATACGTCGTGAATTCCGCCACGACGGTGCCGACCGACATGAAGAAGGCCGACATCTTTCTGGTTCGTACGGAACTGAGCATTCCTTATAAGCTGTTCCTGTTTGCGCCCAACCTGGTGCCGAATAGCAGCACGATCACGATCAGCCGCAGTTACTTCTATCTCCCTCGTGCGAGCACCTCTGTCACGTGCAGTGATTGCTGACGCCCAAGCTCGTTTGCCAAGTCCGCTCTGCCGTTATAAGGCTTGCGGAGTGGCCCGCGACGGGTGGGCCGACAAATTTCTGTCGCTAGGTGGAGCATGGCGCGAGCCTTTCTTTTTGTTCTGGATTCATTTGGTGTCGGCGGGGCACCGGATGCGGCTGCCTATGGGGACGAGGGCGCCGATACGCTCGGACACATCGCGGAATTCTGTGCGGCAGGTGCCGGCGATCGCGAGGGGTTGCGCTCCGGCCCCCTGCAGCTTCCGAACATGTCGGCGCTTGGCCTGGTCCATCTCGCGAAGGCGGCGTCTGGCCGGTTCCCGGCCGGGATGCCGGTGCCGGAGAAGGTCTACGCGATGTTCGGCTCAGCCAGCGAAGTCTCGCGCGGCAAGGACACTCCGTCCGGCCATTGGGAGATCGCGGGGACGCCGGTGACATTCGACTGGGGTTATTTTCCGACTGAAGGCGATGCCTTCCCGCAGCAGCTCGTCGAGGCGCTCTGCAGGGCCGCCGAGGCTCCGGGAATTCTCGGCAATTGTCATGCCTCCGGCACTGATATCATTGCCCGGCATGGCGAAGAGCATATCCGGACCGGGAAACCGATCTGCTACACCTCGTCCGACTCCGTCTTCCAGGTTGCCGCACACGAGACGCATTTCGGCCTCGACAGGCTGATGACCTTCTGCACGATCGCGCGGGCGCTGCTGGACGACTATAACATCGGCCGCGTTATCGCCCGACCATTTGTCGGGGAAACCGCTTCCACGTTTCAGCGGACCGGAAACCGGCGCGATTTTTCAGTGCCGCCGCCGGAGCCGACACTGCTCGACCGGTTGGTCAAGGAAGGTCGCAAGGTCCATGCCATTGGCAAGATCGGTGATATCTTTGCGCATAAGGGGGTGTCACGGGTGGTCAAGGCGAATGGCAATGAAGCGCTGATGGACGCCAGCCTTGCCGCCATGGATACCGCCGAGGATGGCGACCTGGTTTTCACAAACTTTGTCGATTTCGACATGGTCTATGGCCATCGCCGGGATGTAGCGGGCTATGCCGCAGCACTCGAGGCCTTTGACGCCAGGCTGCCGGAAGTTGGCGGCAAGCTGAAGCCTGGCGATCTCGTCATCCTGACCGCTGATCACGGCTGCGACCCAACGTGGCGTGGCACGGATCACACACGCGAGCGCGTACCGATCATTGCCTACGGGCCAGGACTGCGTTCTCGCGATGTCGGCATACGCGCCACTTACGCGGACATCGGCGAGACGATCGCCCGCCATTTGCGCATCCCGATGGGGGCGCATGGGAGAAGTTTTCTATGACGTCGCATTTGAAGAAGGTCGAGTTGCATTGCCATCTGGAAGGGGCAGCACCGCCAGCACTGACCTTGGCCCAAGCCCGGAAATACAACATAGACATCAACCGTTACCTGGCCGATGGCACCTACGTCTGGCATGATTTCGCAAGTTTTCTGGAATGCTACGACAAGGTCTCCGAGGTCTACAAGACCGAAGAAGATTATGCACTGCTGACGGAGACCTATCTTGAGGAGCTTGCAGCGATCGGCACGATCTACAGCGAGCTGATCGTGTCTCCTGATCACGGCAAGCGGATCGGACTTGGTGCCGATGCTTACATCGAGGGCGTGTGCGAAGGTATTCGTCGCGCAAAGGCGAAAAATGGCATCGAAGCGCGTTTGATTGTTACCGGAGAGCGTCATTTTGGGCCGGAAAGTGTCATCGGTGCCGCCGCGTACGCGGCCAAGGCCAAGAATCCGCTTATTACCGGCTTCAATCTCGCCGGCGAGGAACGGATGGGGCGGGTTGCCGACTACGCGCGTGCCTTTGACATCGCACGCGATGCAGGGCTTGGCCTCACCATACACGCGGGCGAAGTGTGCGGTGCCTTCAGTGTTGCCGATGCGCTCGACGTTGTCCGGCCCTCGCGTGTCGGACATGGCGTGCGAGCGATCGAGGACATCGATCTCGTGAAGCGGCTTGCTGATCTCGGAACGGTGCTGGAAGTGTGTCCCGGCTCCAACATTGCGCTGAACGTCTTTCCGGATTTCTCATCGCACCCGCTGCGAAAACTCAAGGAAGCCGGCGTACGCGTGACGATCAGTTCGGACGACCCGCCGTTCTTCCATACGTCGTTGAAGCGCGAATACGAGCTTGCCGCCCATGCCTTTGGCTTCAGCGACGCCGCAATCGATGAAATGACCCGAACCGGTATAGAGGCAGCCTTCGTCGACGAGGCGACGCGACAGGCGCTTTTTGCCCGGATGTGATCTACCCGCCCTGGGGATCAGCGTTGCAAAATGGCCTCCGCTCTTGCGGTGGAGGCAATTTCCATGGAAGAAACATCCGATAAGAACAACGATAGAAAGGGCTCGGCCATGGACGGCGTAACGGTCATCGATCACCCGCTTGTGCAGCACAAACTCACGATCATGCGGCGCAAGGAGACATCGACCGGAAGTTTCCGTCGGCTTCTGCGCGAAATCTCCACGCTGCTCTGCTATGAAGTGACCCGCGATCTGGAGCTTACGATGGAGACCATCGAGACGCCCCTGCAGACGATGGAGTCGCCGATCCTTGAAGGCAAGAAGCTTGTCTTCGCCTCGATCCTTCGCGCCGGCAACGGTCTTCTCGAGGGCATGCTGGATCTCGTGCCTTCGGCGCGCGTGTCGCATATCGGCGTCTACCGCGACCACGAAACGCTGCAGCCTGTCGAATATTACTTCAAGGCTCCGGAGGATGTTGCCGAGCGCCTGATCATCGTCGTCGATCCCATGCTGGCCACCGGCAATTCCTCAATTGCGGCGATCGACAAGCTCAAGGAGCGGGGCGCGCGCAACATCCGCTTCCTCTGCCTCCTGGCCGCACCCGAGGGCATCAGGAACTTCCGCGAAGCGCATCCGGATGTTCCCGTATTTACAGCCTCGATCGACAGCCATCTGAACGAGAAGGGCTACATCGTGCCCGGCCTCGGCGATGCCGGCGATCGTATGTACGGCACGAAGTAATTCACAATCCGTTTACCAAATCGATGCAGCTGATGGCCCGGACAAGCTTGCCGGGCCATTTGCTTTGCCGGCATTAGCAACTTGTCAGCAATTATGGCGTAGCACCTGTAAGCATGGCCACGCATGACGCGGGGTTTATACAGGAAGGATTTCTGTCCCGATGCTCGTGCGTACCGTCATTTTTGCAAGCGTCGCTGCGGTGTTTGCAACACAGATACCTACCCTCTTGGGAAAACGCAGCAGCGAAGCGGTCACTTCGGCCAACTTCGTCACCGGCACCGCCGAAGAGCTGCCTGCGGCGACCGTCAACGGCGGCACAATGCGCCTGCGGGCCGATGCCCAGGGACACTATTCTGGAGACTTCAGAATCAACGGTCGACAGGTGCAGGGTCTGATCGACACCGGCGCAACCTATGTCGCCCTGAACGAGAGCTTCGCCCGGCGGCTCGGCTTTACCGGCAACCAGCTTGATTTCCGCTACTCGGTCAATACCGCCAACGGCACCACAAAGGCAGCGCACGTCGTACTGGATCGGGTGGAAATCGGTGGTATCCGCGTTCGCGACGTAGAGGCCTTCGTTCTGAAGGATGAGGCCCTTTCCTCCACCCTTGTCGGGATGAGTTTCCTCAAGAAGCTTGCCTCCTATTCCGTTGCAGACGGATCCCTCAGTTTGAAACAATAGGCGTCAGGAACTCGGCGACCGATGAGTGCTTCTTGCCTGATCGGCGGTGAGAGCGCTCTCCCGGGTGCCGGAGACAATGATCTCCAGGACCTCATGCTCGTCCGTGTTCTTGACATAGCGGTCGCCGACATATTCACCACGCTTGAGAACCATGACGCGATCGCCGACGGCAAAAATGTCGACCAGGCGATGCGAGATGATGATCTGGGCAACGCCTTGCTTCTTCAGCTCCAGCATGGTTTCGAGTAGCCGCTCGGTGGCCATTACCGAAAGGTTGGCGGTCGGCTCGTCGAGGATCACGACGCGCGGCTCAAATGAGATCGCGCGGGCGATCGCCACGGATTGCTGGCGGCCGCCCGACAGGCTCTCGACCTTCTGATAGACGGAATTCACGTCGACTTTGAGCCGTTTCAGAACGCTGTCCGCCTCGGCATACATCTTTCGTCGATCGACGAACGGCCCCCTGAGCGGCCAGCGGCCAAGAAAGATGTTCTGGCCGACATCCATGTTCCCGCAGAGCGCGAAGTCCTGATAGATCATCTCGATTCCTGCGTCGCGACTCTCGTGCGGGCTCTTGAAGTACACCGGTTGCCCGGCAACCAGGATTTCGCCGGAATCGCGCTGATAGGCGCCGGTGAGGATTTTCATCAGTGTCGACTTGCCGGCCGAATTGTCCCCGACCAGGCCGAGGATCTCGCCGGGATAGAGCATGAGATCGACCTTGCGGAGTGCTTGCACGGCGCCGAACGCCTTTTCGATGCCCCGCATTTCCACGATCGGCTGTAAGGGCTGCGCATCAGCCATGGATGCGTTCTCCGGTTGGCGCAGTTGCTGCGAAACGGGCCCGCAGGCGCGCGAAGAGATTGGCTTGACGCACCCATATGTCGATCAGCACTGCCGCGATGAGGATGACCCCGATGAAGACATTGATCCAGTGCTGGGGCATGCTGAAGCCCTGGACATTGAGTTGCAGGAGCGCGCGGACGAGCGTGATCACGGCCGCGCCGGCAAGTGAGCCGATCATCGTGCCATAGCCGCCGAAGATTGATCCGCCGCCGATGATGACGGAGGCGATGGCATCAAGCTCTCGGAACTGGCCAGCAACCGGGTTGAAGCTACGGAAGTATGCAACGTTGATGATTCCGGCCATGGTCGCGCAGAGGGCCGCCAGCATCAGCGAGATGAAACGCACGCGGTTGGTGTTGATGCCGGCGTAAGCGGCCGCGCGGACGTTGCCGCCAGCGGCGCAGACCTTCAGTCCAAACGGTGTGTAGGCAAGTATGATGCCGGCGAGGAGGGCAACGAAGAACATGAAGATCGTCTGGATGCTGACGACCTCGGCTACCGTGCGGATGATTCCCGACGGCAGCGAAAGGCCGAAATGCAGGAGAACGTCGTTCAGCTTGCGGCCAAGCAGATTGTAGCCTTCGGGCCAGCCGGTCAGTTGCTGGCCGGCGACAAACCAGGCGGCGAGGCCTCTGGCAATGTAGAACATGCCGAGCGTAGCGATGAAGGCCGGCAGCTTGAAGCCGACCGTGACGACGGCATTGACGAGGCCAGCAGCTGTCCCGGCAAGCAGGCCCATCGCCACCGCGGTGAGTGGATCGGCGCCCAGTACTTTCAGGAAATAGGCGGCGGTGCTGCCGGCAAGCGCAAGCACGGCCCCGACGGAGAGATCGATATCGCCGGCGGCAATGACATAGGTAAGCCCGACCGTGATCAGTGCCAGTTCCGTGTAGTTCAGCAGGATCGCAAAGGTGTTGGGCAGGTTCCACCAGTAGTCCGGCCTCAGCGCCAGGCCGGTCAGCCAGAGCACCACAGTCAGGATGATGGCCAGCGCGTCGCGCCGCGCGAGGAACTTGCCAAGCCCAGTGGCGGAGAGCGCCATGTCGGTCGCCATCGCCCCTTTGGTCTGGACACCTTCCAGGGCCACGCCGCCGGTCTCGTAGGCCGGTGGCGGCGGCCGGCCGCGGAGCCAGGCCCAGAACCGGGCCGCGATCTGGCGTCGAATGAGGAAGGGCTCGATCAGCACGGCCGTGACAAGAAGCAGGCCCAGGAAAACCAGCACGGCACCGGCGGGCAAGGTGAACCTGGCGCCGACGGCAACGTTCTCTCCGTCGATAACGACGGTTCGCGTGATCGGCCAACCTTCACGCAGCACCTTGTCGATCAGCACAACGACCGCGGCGCCAAGGCAGGACCCGAACACGCGGCCGCGCCCGCCGAGGATCGATGCGCCGCCGATGACGACAGATGCGATAACGGTAAGTTCCCAGCTGACACCGTAAAGAGGAGTGACACCCTTGTCCTGCGCCGCTGCCAGGAGAGCAGAGAGCGTCGCGCAAAGTGACGAGAGCAGATAGGCGCGAATGCGCACCCACCGCGTGTTAATGCCCGCATAGGCAGCAGCCTGCTCGTTGCCGCCGGTCGCGAAGGTCTCATAGCCCCACCGGGTCTTTGCAAGCACATAGGCACCGACAACGGCGACCAGCAGGAAGATCGCGATCTGGTTATTGAAACCGAGGGCGTTGATCTCGCCGAGATGAAAGAAGAACGGATAGTCTTTCGCCTTGCCGGAATAGTAGATTGCTTGACCGTGTGTAAGCGCGAGAACGAAGCCGCGACCGATGAAAAGCATCGTCAGCGTCGCAATAAAGGCGGGTACTCTCAGGATCGTTACAAGGATGCCGTTCATGAGGCCGATTGCTGTGCCGAGCAACAAACAGGAGATTGCGGACTCGATGACGCCGAAGTCGAAAACGTTCGACGCAAAAAGCCTGGCAAAAACCACGGCGATCAGGCCGTAGGTGGAGCCTACCGACAGGTCGAGATCCTTGTTGGCGATGACAAAGGTCATGCCGACCGCGATGATCCCGACACGGGATGTATCGCGAAAAAGTGCGTGAAGGGCCTCCGTAGACCCAAAAAAGGCCGGATTGACGAGAGCCCCGCCGAGGTAGAGCAGGGCGAGGAATATCAGCAGCCCAGCCTCCCAGCCGCCGACGAGCTGAGGCGGTGCGCGGCCTAGCGATGTCGTCGTTGGCGCCATGGTTTCTGCCGATCAATCTTGCCGTCGCGATGCGGGAGGCTTGCGTCATCCCGCATCGAGCTTAGGCGTTACGAAGCGTTAGTTCTCGAAGCGCTTGCCAACTTTTGCGACGTTTTCCTTCGTTACCAATTGGGCACGCGTGTCCAGGTTGGCGGCGGAAATGCCACGATCGATCTGGAGATAAAGCTGCATGACAGGCCAGAAGCCCTGCAGGAAGGGCTGCTGTCCGAGCGAACCGGTCAGGTTTCCAGCGGCGATACCCTCCTGCTGTGCCGGGCCGAGATCGAAACCAAAGGCGCAGAACTTACCGGTCTTGCCCATCTGTGCGACTGCCTTAACGAGCGGTGGCGTGAAGACGTTGTTAGCCGTGAAGGCGCCGACTGCATCGCCGCGGGACTCGAAGAGCGAAACCAGCGCGTTGACGGGATCATTCGGATTCGTATCGATGCCGACATTCTCCGGCCCGGCGTCGACCTTAAAGGCATCAAGCTTGCCGGCATCCTTCAACGTCTTGACGATGGCGTTGAAGGCGGCAGTCACGCGATTGTTCACCTCGATGTTCCCCATCGCGGTCGACGACGGCAGGAGGATCGAGCCGCTGGTCGCACCGCTGTCAAGCACGCACTTGGCAAGCGCTTCGCCGCCGATCGCCGCGGCCGAAGCATCCTGGCCGGTATGACTTATGCCACTGCGGTGCAGTATGGTCGCATCAAACGAGTTGGTTGTGGCGATCGGTATGCCGGCTTTCTCGGCAGCCTTGACGATGTCATTGTAGGCGCCGACCTGCGGCGTCGTCATGATGATGCCGTCGATTGTCGGGTCCTGAACGATCTGGTTCAGGATCTCGATCTCGCGCGCCGGATCGTCGACCGGTGATTCCGAGCCGAGCAGCAAAATCTTGGCACCGATCATGTTGCCGGCGACGGTTGCACCAACATAGACGGGGTCAAAAAAGCCATTGCCGGCCGTATGCGTCACGATCGCGAAGGTCAAATGACCATCAGCCGAATGGAAGTTTTTCGTCTCGGGCGCTTCCTTGGCAGCTTCGGCAAAATCGTAGCCGCCAACAGCTTTCTCAACGCCGCCCGACTGCGCAAATGCATGCGTTACGCTCAATGACAGTACCGCAGCCGACGCCGCGTACAGCAAAGTCCGCCTCATGATTAATCCTCCCTTGAGCCAAGAGAGGAGAGCCGTTCGGGCGCAATTTACAGAGAGCGAAGGCCCGAAGGCTTCCTCCCATGCGCTAATATTCTGCGCAATTGCGATGCAAGTAAACGGCGAACTCATCGTAGAGGTGAATTTGTTCGCCTCGTAAGCATCTCAAGGTTGTTTTTGTTGGGAAATAGCCGCCGAAGTCGTGTTTGGCGCCTCCACAGCGCCATAGGTGTAACTCTTGCGCTGCGGTCTTGCTTTCCTGTTGAAGGAGGATGCTCTCGTCCGCGCCGGCCAAGGAGGCTCTCAGCCTCGGGCAATAGCCACGATGCGCTCGCAAACGACAGCCGGGATTGCAGGTTGGCCTTCGCCGATCCTGTAGTTGGCAGCCAGGGCAGCGATTGCCGCATCTGCCGCGTCCTCGCTGGCGGCATGCACCAACGCAATCGGATCACCTCGCTCGACGCGGGTGCCGAGCGGCAGGATGTCGGATACGCCAACGCGGTGATCGATCCTGTCGTCGGGATGGCGTCGTCCGCCACCGAGATCGACGACGCTCATGCCGATCTCCCGTACGTCGCAGCCGGAAAGCCAACCGGACTGAGGCGCGGGAACCGCTTTCGTTACTGGCGCTTCAGCGAGGTATTTATCCGGCTCTTCCAGAAGATCCGAGGGGCCGCCGAGTAGGTGAACCATGCGGGCGAAGTTTTCGGCCGCCTTGCCTGTGGAAATGGCGTCCGCGGCCTTCGTTTCACCTTCCGGAAGTGACGAAACGACACCTGATTTCATCAGCATCTCGGCCGCGAAAGCCAGAACGGCTGCCTCAAGCCGCGTGTTCTTTTTCCTGCCAGCCAGAAATTCCAGACAATTGCGGATCTCGACGGTGTTTCCCGCGGCATCAGCGAGTGGCTGGTTCATGTCGGTGATCAGCGCCGAGGTTTTCACGCCTGCGCTATTGGCGACATCGACGAGCGCCCGTGCCAGCATCTCTGCGTCTTTCGGCTCGGCCATGAATGCGCCAGTGCCGACCTTGACGTCGAGCACCAGGGTCTGCAACCCGGCCGCTAGCTTCTTTGAAAGAATGGAGGCGGTGATGAGAGGGATCGAGTCGACGGTCGCCGTGACATCCCGAACGGCGTAGAGTTTGCCGTCCGCAGGCGCAAGGGCTCCGGTCTGGCCGATGATGGCACAGCCCACATCCTTCACGACCTTGCGGAAAAGCATGGCGTCAGGGGTGATGGTATAGCCGGGAATAGCCTCGAGCTTGTCCAGTGTCCCGCCGGTATGGCCAAGACCACGACCTGATATCATCGGAACGGCCAAACCGCAGGCCGCCGCAATCGGTGCCAGCATCAAGGAAACATTGTCGCCAACGCCGCCTGTCGAGTGCTTGTCGGCGATCGGCCGGTCTATGTCAGTCCAGCTCAGCATGTCGCCCGAGTGCGCCATCGCGAGCGTCAGCGCCACGACCTCGTCGCGGGACATGCCCTTGAACCAGACCGCCATGGCGAAGGCGCCGATCTGCCCCTCGGAGAGCTGACCGGACGCAAGTGCGGCAATGAACGATTGGATATCCTCTTCGGAAAGCGTTCCGCCGTTTCGTTTCTGGCGGATGATCTCCTGCGGGATCATGTCAATAGCTCGAAGCGGCGGCGGGTGCGGATTGCGTGCCGCTGAGCACGGCAAGAATGTCGTCGAGCAACCCAGATGCGCCGAAACGGAAGGTGGACGGCATCGGCCAGTCGGGTGCCATGATCGTTTCTGCAAGGCTTAGATAAAGCGCTGCATCTGCCACCGAACCGATACCGCCTGCCGGCTTGAAGCCGACCTTTCGGCCACTCTGGCGGATGACCCGCAACATGATGTCGGCCGCTTCCAGGGTCGCATTGACGGAGACCTTGCCCGTGGAGGTCTTAATGAAGTCGGCCCCCGCTTCAATCGCGAGTTCGGAGGCGCGACGGATCAGCGCCGTGTCCTTAATTTCGCCGGTCTCAAGAATGACCTTCAGCACGATCGGATCCTTGCACTCGGAACGGACGGCGGCAACCATGTCGGTGACGGCCTTGCCGCTACCGGTCATGAACTTGCGATAAGGGATGACGAGGTCGATTTCATCGGCGCCATCGGCAATCGCCTCGCGGGTTTCAGCGGCAACGTCGGCCACCTCCATCTCGCCCGAGGGGAAGTTGACCACCGTCGCAATCCGCACCGGATGGCCTGTGCCGAGTACGGCGCGAGCGCGAGCGACGAAGCGCGGCCAGATGCAGATCGCTGCCGTGTTGCCATAGGGGGTCTGAGCCCGAGCGCACAGCGCGTCGATCTGCGCCTCGGTGCAATCGTCCTTGAGGTTCGTGAGATCGAGGAGGGAGAGGGCGACGGCGGCCGTTTCCTTGATGGAATGGTTGGTCATTGTTCGCGTTCTCCTGCAATCATTTCTTTCAGTATGGCGGCGAGGCGAGCTCCGCCGATCGGAGCCATATCTTTGGTCTCCTCATGGCTCAGTTCGCCGCCGGTCATGCCCGCTCCATAGTTGGTGATTACCGACGCTGCCGCAACCCTTAAGCCAAGCATTCGTGCGATAATGACCTCCGGAACCGTCGACATCCCGACCGCGTCTGCACCGAGGATGCGGGCCATGCGGATTTCGGCCGGTGTTTCGAAGCTCGGGCCGGAGAACCACATATAGACGCCTTGCGACAAGGGGATGCCAAGCGTCTCGGCGGCCTTGCGCATCCTGTCGGCAAGACTTGCATCGTAGGCGCTGGTCATTCCGACAAAGCGGCGGTCGCTTTCCTCGCCGATCAGCGGATTCATGCCGGAATAGTTTATGTGGTCGGTGATCTGCATCACCGAGCCGGGCGGCATGTCGTCCCGCAGCGAACCCGCGGAATTGGTCAGGATCAGGGTCCCGATACCGAGTTCCTTCAGGACTTCGATCGGCAGTCGCATCGCGCCTGCGTCACCTTTCTCGTAGAAATGAACTCGGCCGGACAACATCACCACAGGTACACCGCCAAGCGAACCGGCGACGACTTCTCCGGCATGGCCGGAGACAGCGCTGACCGGGAAGCCCGGCAAGTCATGATAAGGGATGCGGTGCGCGTCCTTCAGCTCGCCGACCAGCGAACCGAGGCCCGAACCAAGCACGATGCCCACGCGCGGCGAAAGACCGCCGAGCTTGTCGGCGAGGACATCGAGAGCGACACTCATCCGAGTTCGGTCTCGAAGCTGAAGGGCAAAAGCTCTTCCATAGTCATCGTCTTCTTCACGCCGACCTCATCGCAAAGATAGATCTTCGTGTCCTTGGAAGCGAACTCCGAGATCTTCTGCCGGCAGCCGCCGCAGGGCGGGCAAAGCGGAAGCTTCTCGGCGATGACAGCCATTTCGACGATCTTCTTGGCACCGCCCATGATCATCGCACTGATGGCGGTCGGTTCCGCACACCAACCTTGCGGGAAGGACAGGTTTTCGATGTTGGCGCCGGTATAAACCCTGCCGTCCTCGGCGCGGATCGCCGCGCCGACGGGGAATTTCGAGTAGGGAGCATGAGCGAAGGCCATGGCATCGCGAGCGGCCTCGAAAAGATCGTGGGACATGTTCTCAACGCTCCTTCGTATAGGGGACACCACCCGCCTTCGGCGGGATCGCCACGCCGATGAAGCCGGCGAGCAGGACGCAGGTCAGGATATAGGGCAGCGCCTGGAAGATCTGCACCGGAACTTCGCCGATCAGAGGAACGTGCTTGCCTTGCATGAAGTTTGCCAGCGCATCGAGGAAGCCGAAGAGCAGGCAGGCGAACATGACAGGCACCGGCTTCCATTTCGCGAAGACCAGCGCCGCAAGTGCGATGTAGCCTTTACCGGCTGACATGTCCTTGATGAAGGCCGCTGACTGCGCGATCGCCAGATAGGTTCCGGAGAAGCCGCAGAGGATACCTGCGCACATGACAGCGCGATAGCGCAGCCAGCTTACCGAAATGCCCGCCGTATCGACCGCGCCCGGATTCTCGCCGACGGCGCGCAGCCGCAGGCCAAAGCGCGTGCGATAAAGAATCCACCAGGAAAGCGGGACCGCGAGGAAGGCGAGATAGGTCAGGATGTTGTTGCCTGATATCACGTTGGCGTAAAGCGGACCGATGATTGGAACTTCGCGGATGGCATCGGCGCCAGGTAGCACGATCGGCACAAAGCGAGCCTCGGGAAGCAGCTGCGGCGTGCGGCCGCCCTGGCCGAACCAGGCGCCGCCGAGAACGATCGTGATACCGGCGACGAAGAAGTTGATCGCCACGCCCGAGATGATCTGGTTGCCACGATTGGTGATCGAGGCGAAGCCGTGCACGAGGCTGAGCGCCACGGAGCAGACGATGCCGGCGCCGAGACCGAGCCATGGCGAACCGGTCAGATAAGCGACGCAGGCCGCTGCAAATGCCGAGCCGAGCATCTTGCCCTCAAGGCCGATATCGAAGATGCCGGCGCGCTCCGAGAAGAGACCTGCCAGCGCCGTGAAGATCAGCGGGATCGACAGGCGGATCGTGGAGCTCAGGACGCTGATGAAGATGTCATAGTAATCCATCGTCCGTTCCCCTCACGCGGCCTTGAACTGTTGGTAGACGCGAACCATCGCGGGGCGGAACATATATTCGAGCGCGCCGGCGAAGAGGATGACGAGACCCTGGATCACCAGGATCATTTCGCGCGTGATGTTGGGCATCTCGAAGGAGATCCAGTCGCCACCCTGGTAGAGGATGCCGAAGAGGATCGCCGAGAAGATGATCCCGACAGGGTGATTTCTCCCCATCAACGACACGGCAATGCCGACGAAACCGGCGCCGCCGACGAACTCCACCTGCAGACGCGCAGAGGATCCCATCACCGGGTTCAGCGCCATCATGCCGGCCAGCGCGCCGGACAGCAGCATGGCGATCATGACGATACGGGCGTAGGGGATGCCGGCATAGGCCGCAGCGCTCTGGCTGACGCCAAGCGTCCGCATCTCGAAGCCGAGCTTGGTGCGCCAGATCAGCAGCCAGACGAAATAGGCGGCAGCAAGCGCGATGAGGAACGAGACGTTGAAGGGGGCTGCGCCAAGCTTGGCGCCAAACAGGTTCATCAGCCAGCCGAGCTTCGGCAACTGTCCGCCTTCAAGGAAGGTGCGGGTTTCCGGCGCCATTTTGCCGGGCACAATCAGCACATGCACCAGCAAATACACCATCAGCGCCGCGCCGATGTAGTTGAACATGATGGTGGTGATGACAATGTGGCTGCCGCGCTTTGCCTGAAGGAAGGCGGGAATGAAGGCCCAGGCAGCGCCAAAGAGGCCAGCACCGACGACCGCCACCGGCATCGTCACGTACCATGGAACATAGTGGTCGAGCGTCAGCGCCACCAGTGCGCAGCCGAGGCCACCGAGGTAGGCCTGACCTTCCGAGCCGATGTTGAACAGGCCGGCATGAATGGCAACAGCAACGGAGAGGCCGGTGAAGATGAAGCTCGTCGCGTAGTAGAGCGTAAAGCCTATGCCTTCGCCGCTGCCGAGCGCGCCTTCAATCAGCAGCGACAGGGCCGCTAGCGGGCTCTCCCCGATGAGCCAGACGACGAAGCCGGAGATCAGGAAGGCGACGAGCAGGTTCAACAGCGGAATGAGGCCGTAGTTGATCCAGTTTGGAAGTGGAACGGAAGCAGTGCTCATCAAGACCTCACGCGGCAATGCCGGCCATCATCAGGCCGAGGGTCTGTTCACCGGCATCGGGCGTCTTCTCGCCGACGACGTGGCCGGCAAACATGACAAGGATACGGTCTGAAAGGGCGCGGATTTCGTCGAGTTCGACGGAGACGAGCAGGATCGCTTTGCCCGCGTCGCGCATCTCGATGATCCGGCGGTGAATGAATTCGATGGCGCCGATATCGACGCCGCGGGTCGGCTGGCCGATGATCAGCGCTGTCGGATCGCGCTCGATTTCGCGCGCTACGACGATCTTCTGCTGGTTGCCGCCGGAGAAGTTCGCGGTCTTCAGCCGCGGGTTCGGCGGACGGATGTCGTATTTTTCGATCTTCTCCATCGCGTCCTTGCGGATCGCGTCGAGGTCGAGCAGCGGACCCTTGCTGTAGCCGGGATTGCGATGGTAGCCGAGAACGGAATTCTCGTATTCCTCGAATTTCAGCACCAGCCCCATGTGATGCCGGTCTTCCGGAATGTGGGCAAGACCAAGCTCGCGCAGCCGCGCCGGATCGGCCTTGTCGATCGGATGACCGTCGAGGAAAATATCGCCGGAATGCGGCTTGCGGATACCTGATATCGCCTCCAGTAGCTCGGACTGCCCATTGCCGGCGACGCCGGCAATGCCGACAATCTCGCCGGCGCGGACATCGAAGGAGACGTTGTCGACCATGGTGACGCCGCGATTGTCCTTAACGGTCAGGTTACGGGCCGACAGGATCACCTTGCCTGGATTGGCTTCACCCTTCTGCACGCGCAGCAGCACGCGGCGGCCGACCATCAGTTCGGCAAGCTCCTCGACCGTCGTCTCGGATGTCTTGCGGGTTGCGACCATCTCGCCGCGGCGCATGACCGATACCGTGTCGGTGATCGCCATGATCTCGCGCAGCTTGTGGGTGATCAGAATGACTGTCTTGCCCTGGTCGCGAAGGACGCGAAGGATCTTGAAAAGATGGTCCGCTTCAGCAGGAGTGAGCACACCCGTCGGCTCGTCGAGGATCAGGATCTCGGCGCCGCGGTACATGGCCTTCAGGATTTCGACGCGTTGCTGCAGCCCGACCGGAAGCTCTTCGATCAACGCGTCGGGATTGACTTCGAGGCCGTAATCCTTCTCCAGGCGTCGCAATTCGGCGCGCGCGGAAGAAACGCCCCTGGCGAGCAGCGCGCCGCCCTCGGCGCCGAGCATGACGTTCTCGAGCACCGTGAAATTGTCGACCAGCATGAAGTGCTGGTGCACCATCCCGATCCCGGCCGCGATCGCAGCCTGGCTGTCCTTGATGGTGACGGGATTGCCGTTGACGCGGATTTCACCGGCGTCGGCATGGTAGAAACCATAGATGATCGACATCAAGGTCGATTTACCGGCACCGTTTTCCCCGATGATGCCGTGAATCGTTCCCTTGGCGACGGTAAGATTGATGTCCTTGTTGGCGTGAACGGCACCGAATTTCTTGTCGATGCCCACAAGTTCGATAGCGGGCGTGTCTGTCACAGCAGGCTCCAAATACGAAAAGGGCGTATGGCGGAACAACTCCGCCATACGCCCGTCTCAGTCACGGATCACTTCGGGCAAGCATTGTCCGTCGTGTAGTCGTGAACCTTGACGGTTCCCGCAATGATGCCTTCCTTGGCCTTGTCGAGCGCGGCCTGCATTTCAGGCGTGATCAGGGCCTTGTTGTTCTCGTCCATGGCGGCGGCGACGCCGTCTTCCTTGACGCCGAGCGCCAGGACGCCAGCCGTGAACTTGTCGGCCTTGACGTCGCTGAAGCCGTTGTAGACGGCGAGGTCGACGCGCTTGACCATCGAGGTCAGGACGGAGCCCGGGTGAAGATGGTTCTGGTTGCTATCGACGCCGATCGAGAGCTTCTTGTTGTCGGCAGCCGTCTGCAAGACGCCGAGGCCGGTTGCGCCCGCTGCTGCGTAGATGACGTCAGCGCCCTGATCGATCTGGTTCTTGGTGAGCTCGCCACCACGGACCGGGTCATTCCAGGCAGCGCCCGTCGTGCCGGTCATGTTCTGGAACACCTCGATATCGGACTTGACGGAGCGTGCGCCCTGCTCATAGCCACATTCGAACTTGCGGATCAACGGAATGTCCATGCCGCCGACGAAACCGACCTTGCCGGTCTTTGAAGCGAGGCCTGCCAGAGTACCAACGAGGAAGGAACCTTCTTCTTCCTTGTAGACGACAGAACGGACGTTCGGCTTGTCGACAACGGCATCAACGATGACAAACTTGGTGTCGGGGAATTCAGCTGCGACCTTCTCGATGGCCGAGGTCCAGGCAAAGGAGACGGCGATAACCGGGTTGAAGCCGCGGCTCGCGAAGTTGCGGATCGCCTGTTCGCCTTGGGTGTCGCCGGTCGGCTCGAAGTCGCGATAAGCGATGCCGGTTTCTTTCTTGAACTTCTCAGCGCCATTAAAGGCTGCTTCGTTAAAAGACTTATCGAACTTCCCGCCGGTGCCGTAAACGAGCGCCGGCTTGACGTCGGCGGCCAGCGCCGTCGTGGACATTGCAGCCACGGCCAGGAGAGTCAGAAGGGATTTTTTCATGAGTTGCAGCCCTATTGTTTCTATTTGTTTGGGTCCTCCCGCAAGCCTGTTTCAGGCGTGTCTGCGGAACCACCGACCTCCCCCCGGAGGCCTGGCTGGGCGCATCCTTGCATGGCTCAAAAAAAAATTCACGAGAAATTTTTCGACTGGTAAAAATTTGCCGCAATTGCCAAAAATCAGCTCAGGCGAGCTGATTTTTGCACAAAATCATCGTTGGGTTGCGGTTTTTCTAGTCAGTTGGGCGGCCGATATTGGTCTGATGCTGGGCCGAAATCTTCGTTCGAATTCCGAGCCAAGGCCATTTGTTATGCCGCAAAGCGGCCGGCCACCGGCGGCTTCTTGTAACCCGCCATCCACAACAGCAGCGACAGCACCAGGAACACGGCGAAGGCGGGCTGGAGCATCAGCCACTGGAAGGCAAGCGTGTAAAAGCGCGGATGGATATAGTAGGCGATGGTCGATTGCAGCGTTTCCAGCGAGGAGGGGCTCAGGTCCTGCCACGCGTCGCCCATCGGCGTGATAACAACGGAAGATGCGGCAACGGACTGAATGGAATCGATCGTTCCGGCAATGACGGCAACAGCCAGCGCAACAAGACTAGCCAAACGCAAAAGGAAACGCATCGATCTCTCCGGCTACCAAACGCGCCGGGCATTTTGCCCGACCAGCCGCGCCATTTGCTACCTACAACAAAACATAGTGACAGGCGGGTGGGACTGCAATGGAGGGCTTGGCCGCACTTTTACCGGAAGAAGTCAAAAAACTGTTAGATTTGGGTTGATCGGCAAAAATTCATCGGTATATATCGCGGCCGTTCCGACGATTTGCATCTTCGCCGATGCAGACCGCCAAAGGACAGGTGGCCGAGTGGTTGAAGGCGCACGCCTGGAACGCGTGTGTACGTGAAAGCGTACCGAGGGTTCGAATCCCTCTCTGTCCGCCATTTGCAAAACAAACGGCTTCATACCATTCCCTCAAAGACCGAATTGGCGGCAAGCCTTATACGGGCGATAGCGGTCATACGTGCGGTTACAGCCGCAAGAGGCCTTGCCCGAGGTAAGGCCTCTTTTATTCAGACCCAATCCGATATTGAGTCGGCGCAACGGAACGTTTGCGCGGTCTTAGCCGGCAGCCGCCGCGCTTTGCTCGCGCTTCGGTAACTTCCACCCCGGCCGGACAAAGTGGCAGGTGTAGCCGTTCGGAATGCGCTCCAGATAGTCCTGGTGCTCCGGTTCCGCCTCCCAGAAGTCGCTGGCCGGAACCACTTGGGTAACGACCTTGCCGGGCCACAGGCCCGATGCGTTCACATCAGCGATGGTGTCTTCGGCGGTTAGCCGCTGTTCGTCGTTGGCGTAGAATATCGCCGATCTGTAGCTGGCGCCGAGATCATTGCCTTGCCGGTTGAGTGTCGTGGGATCGTGTATCTGGAAGAAGAACTCGAGAATGTCGCGGTAGCTGATCTTCACGGGATCGAACATGATCTCGATCGCCTCGGCGTGGTTTCCGTGATTCCGGTAAGTGGCGTTCGCTACTTCACCACCGGTGTAGCCTACGCGAGTGGAGACGACGCCCGGATAGCGTCTGATGAGATCCTGCATGCCCCAAAAGCAACCGCCCGCCAGTACCGCACGCTCTACAGTCATTGGATCGTCCTTTCAGCGAAATGATGCGCGTGAACCATCGGCAGCCCGCGCCTTGCCCCCTAGATGGGGACCGTGACCCCGTTTTGCCAGCTTGTATCTCGCTCCCCGCGTGGCTCTGAAGAGATTGCGGGGGCCGCGCTTAGACAAGCACCGCCTGATCGACGCGATCTTCGGTTCCGAAGAACTTCAGGTACCGCTGAACCTCGGCCGGGTCGCCGGTCGCCTTCTGCGGATTGTCTGACAGTTTGACGGCGGGGCGGCCGTTGGCGTCGATGACCTTGCAGACGACAGAGATGGGATTGAGCCCGGAGATCTCGGTCGGCGCGCAGCCGGCAAAATCGTTGGTGAGGTTGGTGCCCCAGCCGAAGCTCATGCGCACCTTGCCTTCGAAGTGCTTGTAGGTGTCGATGATGGCATCCACATCAAGCCCGTCCGAGAAGATCAGCAGTTTCTGGCGCGGATCGCGGCCCATCTTCTTCCACCATTCGATAATCTTCTCACCGCCTTCGATAGGCGGCGCGCTATCCGGGCGGAAACCCGTCCAATCAGCGACCCATTCGGGCGCATCGCGCAAGAAGGCGGTAGTGCCGAAGGCATCCGGAAGGACGATCAGCAGGTTTCCGCCGTAGAGCTTGTTCCAGTCTCGCAACACCTTATAGGGCGAACGACGCAGTTCCTCGTCGGTTTGGGCAAGTGCCGCGGCCACCATCGGCAGCTCGTGGGCGTTCGTGCCCACGGCTTCGAGATCGGAATCCATGGCGAGCAAGACGTTGCTGGTGCCCGTGAAGGCGGGACCAATGCCTTCCTTCAGCGCCTCGACACACCAGCGCTGCCACAGGAAGCTATGGCGGCGGCGCGTGCCGAAATCGGAGATGCGTAGCCCCGGCAGTGCGCGCAGGCGCTCCACCTTTTCCCACATCCGTGCCTTGGCACGGGCATAGAGCACATCGAGCGTAAACGGCCCGAGCGCCTTCATGGCGGAGCGCGACCGAAGCTCGTTGATAATCGCGAGTGCTGGAATTTCCCACATGGTCGTGTCCTTCCACGAGCCGTGGAAGTCGAGCACATATTGGCCATCGCGCTTCGACAATTCGTATTCGGGCAGCTGGAAATGCGAAAGCCAGGCCAGGAACTCGGGCTCGAAGATCTGCGCGCGCCCGTAGAAGCTGTTACCCGCGAGCCAGATCATCTCTTTCTTGGAAAGGCGCAACGAACGCGCATGATCAAGTTGCTCGCGCAGCTCGCCCTCATCGATCTCTTCGGCCAAAAGCACGCGTTTGGTGCGGTTGATCAGCGTGAATGTGGCGTTGACGTCAGGATAGAGCTTCCAGATCATCTGCAGCATGAGCAGCTTGTAGAAATCTGTGTCGATCAGGCTGCGAACGATCGGATCGAGCTTCCAGGTGTGATTGTAAACGCGCCTTGCGATATCGGTCTTGGCCATGAACTCCGCCCATTCCCAAACCGGACACATCGCGTCATAAGCCGACGCACGAAGACCGGCTCGTGCGCTTTCTTATCGAAAAATCAGCCGGTAAAGTCCAGAGCAATCAGAAAAGCATCCTGCCAGCGGTCCGGCAGGATGTTTTTTTGTGACCGCCTGACCCGCCCCGTTCCTATTGCGCGGGGGCATTCGGCGTAGCCGGTGCCGGCTGTTGCGATTGAATTTGCTGTCCAGGTTGCTGCGGTACGACCTCCGCAGCCTCCTTCTTGCCCCAGATTTCAACGGGGATCCATACGATGAAGGCAAGCGCCAACGCGACGATCAGAACCATGAGAACTCGGGTGCCCATGCGGCCCTGCCTTGTCTTGACTGGCGAAATCGTCTCTTCGGCGTGGAGCTTACTGTCGGACTTTTCCCAGCGCGGTTCCGTCTGCTGAGCCATGCCTTCCTCCTTCCGCGTGAGCTTTATCAGCCCGGCGCCTCATCTCGGAGGAAAACGAACGGCGCGCGGCATGGTTCCTGCCGTCAGTAACCTCTCTGCCGGTCGACGACGAATTGCAAAGGCTCACCGCTCTCGTAGCGGGCGATTTGGCGCTCGACGTGCCGGAAGAGTGCCGTCTCATCGGATACCGCCGCATCGTGCGGTGTGATGAACACATTCTCCAGCCCCCAGAGCGGATCATCGGAGGGCAGCGGCTCGACGGCGAAGACGTCGATCGAGGCGCCGCCGAGCACGCCGCCCTGAACCGCGGCGACAATGTCGCTCTGCACCTGGCTCTTGCCGCGGCCGGCATTGATGAACACCGGTCTGCCGAGCGCGCCGCCCTGCCGCAGCTTTGAAAACAGCGCCGCATTATAGAAGCTACTGGTCTCGGGCGTTAGCGGCAGAAGGCCGACGAGAAAATCCGTCTTGGACAGGAAATCGTCGAGCTGACCGAAATCGAATGTCTCGATGCCGTCGATCTCCTTGCGGCTGCGCGACCAGCCGATGACGTTGAAACCCATCACCTTCAGCTTGTACGCCGCGTCCTGTCCGAGCACGCCGAGGCCCATGATGCCGACGGTGATCTCGGCAGCTTCCGGCGGAACCAGCTTGCCCCAGATACGCGCGCGCTGATCTTTGTCGTGCTGATGTTGTTGCCGCAGGTGCATGAGGCACTGCATCACCACCCATTCGCTCATCCGGGTCGTCAGGCTGCGGTCGGAGAAGCGAACGATCGGGACGTCAGGCAAGCCCGGCAGGTTCATGAAGCTGTCGACCCCGGCGCCACCCGAGAAGATGACCTTGAGATTGGGGGCGCGGCTGAAAAGATCCGCGTCCGGCTTCCAGAGAAGCGCATAGTCGATGCCGGTCAGATCGCGATCCCTGTTTGTGGGATCGGCGAGATTGATGCTGCCGCGATCCAAAAAGGATGTCTTGAGGATGCGGGCAACGGTGTCAGGGTCGAACTTCAGATCGACTAGAATGGGCGGTTTTGCGGACATGATAGTCTTTACTGTTGGACGGCGGGTGTCGGGACCGCCTCGATGTTGAAGGCGGCAGCCATCAGCGCCTTGGTATAGTCGTCCTTGGGCGCACTGAAGATCTTGGCGGAAGGCCCTTGTTCGACGACCTTGCCGAAGCGCATGACGATGACGTCGTTCGCCAATGCTTTCACCACCTTGAGATCGTGGCTGATGAAGAGGTAGGCGAGATCATGCTTCTTCTGCAGATCGCGCAAGAGGTCCACGACCTGCGCCTGGACGCTCATGTCGAGCGCGGACGTCGGCTCATCCAGCATCACGAAGCGGGGTTTCAGCACCATGGCGCGGGCAATGGCGATGCGCTGGCGCTGTCCGCCGGAGAATTCGTGCGGATACCGCCAGCGGGTCAGCGGATCGAGCCCGACTTCCTCCAGCGCCCAGCAGACACGCTGATCGCGCTCCTCGTAGGAAAGCGCCCGCTCATGTACCTTCAGTCCCTCCGCGATAATGTCGCCGACGGACATGCGGGGGCTGAGCGAGCCGTAGGGATCCTGGAACACGACCTGCAGCTGGTTGCGGAGAGGCCGCATTTCCGTAAATGAATAGCTGGCTATATCCTTACCGACGAAGCTGATCCGGCCCTGCGACGAAATCAGCCGCGTCAACGCCAGACCGAGTGTTGTCTTGCCGGAACCGGATTCGCCGACGACGCCGAGCGTTTGGCCAGCGCGCAGCTGAAGGTCGATGCCGTCGACGGCCTTTACATGATCGACGACCTTCCGCATGAGGCCGGCCTTGATCGGGAACCAGACGCGGATATCCGATCCCTGCATCACGATGGGCTTCGAGGAGTCGGTACGCGGCGGTTCGCCACGTGGCTCGGAGGCCAGCAGATGCCGCGTGTAATCGTGCTTCGGATTGCGGAAGACTTCTTCCACGCTACCGGTCTCGACGATCTTACCCTTGGTCATGACGCAGACCCGATCGGCGAACTTGCGAACGATGCCGAGGTCGTGGGTGATGAAGAGCATGGACATGCCATGCTGGCCCTTCAGCTGCCGCAGCAGTTCGAGGATCTGTGCCTGCACGGTCACGTCGAGCGCGGTCGTCGGCTCGTCCGCGATCAGCAGCTCCGGCCTGTTGGCGAGTGCCATGGCGATCATCACGCGTTGCCGCTGGCCGCCAGAGAGTTCGTGCGGATAGGCCTTCAGCCGCTTTTCCGGCTCGCGAATGCCCACCTGGTTCAGCAGTTCGAGAACTCGCGTGCGCGCGGCCTGTCCGGTCACGCCCTGGTGCAACTCGAGAATCTCCGCGATCTGCTTCTCGATCGTGTGCAGCGGGTTGAGCGAGGTCATCGGCTCCTGGAAGATCATCGTGATGTCGTTGCCGCGCACCTCGCGCAACGCTTTGTCGGATGCCTTCAGGAGGTCCTTGCCCTTGAACAGGATTTCGCCGGAGGGATGGCTGGCCGCGGGGTAGGGGAGCAGCTGCAGGATCGAGTTGGCGGAGACCGATTTGCCCGAACCGGATTCGCCGACCAGCGCCACGACCTCACCCTTGCGGATATCGAAGGAGACGCGATCGACAGCCAGCGATGTATCGCCAGCCTGGTGGAATGCCACCGAGAGATCGCGAACGGATAGCAGTGTTTCGGCAGCGTCACTCATTGAAACGTCTTCCTGGGATCGAATGCATCACGAACCGCCTCGCCGATGAAGATCAAGAGCGACAGCATGATCGACATGGTGAAGAACGCTGTCAGCCCGAGCCACGGCGCCTGCAGGTTGGCCTTGCCCTGCGCGATCATCTCGCCGAGCGAAGGAGAACCCGGCGGCATGCCGAAGCCGAGGAAGTCGAGCGAGGTCAGCGTCGTGATCGAGCCCGACAGGATGAACGGCAGGAAGGTCAGCGTCGCGACCATCGCGTTCGGCAGCAGGTGGCGCCACATGATCGTCCGGTTGTTCACCCCGAGCGCACGGGCGGCACGGACATATTCGAAATTGCGCGCCCGTAGGAATTCGGCACGCACGACGCCGACAAAACCAACCCAGGAGAAGAGCAGCATGATCCCGAGCAGCACGAAGAAGCCGGGCGGCAGGATGGCGGCGATGATCAGCAGGATGTAGAGCACCGGCATCGACGACCAGATCTCGATGAAGCGCTGCAGCAAGAGGTCCGTCCAGCCGCCGAAATAGCCCTGGATCGCGCCGGCGGTGACGCCGATGATGGCCGAGCAGATCGTCAGCACCAGACCGAACAGAACGGAGATGCGGAAGCCGTAGATGACGCGGGCAAGCACGTCTCGTGCCTGATCGTCCGTGCCGAGCCAGTTGAGATTGCCGAAATTGCAGCCCGGATCGGCCGCGCCCTGCGGATATCCGGAGCAGCGCTCTTCCTTGCTCATCAGCCAGAAGGGCGGGGTCGGTGCCGAATGCGGGATGTTCGAATTGACCGAGCGATAGGAGTAGCGGATCGGCGGCCAGATCATCCAGCCATTGGTATTGATTTCGTCCGCGATGACGTCGGAGCGATAGTCCGTTTCGGCGAGGAACCCGCCGAACTTCTCTTCCGGATAGTTGACGAGGACGGGGAAGAGGATCTCGCCCTTGTAGGAGGCAATAATTGGCCGGTCGTTGGCGATGAACTCGGCAAACAGGCTGAGCACGAACAGCACAAGGAACAGCCACAAGGACCAGTAACCGCGCCGGTTGGCCTTGAAATTCTTCCAGCGGCGGATGTTGGTCGGCGACAGCAGGCCCTTGCGCGGCGGCTTGACCGGCGTTGCGGTCGTCGGATTGGCGGCGGTGTCCATCAGACCTCCCTCCGCTCGAAGTCGATGCGCGGGTCGATCCACGTGTAGATCAGGTCGGAAATCAGGCTGACGAAAAGGCCGAGCAGCGAGAAGATGTAGAGCGTCGCAAAGACGATCGGATAGTCGCGGTTGACGACCGAGAGATAGCCGAGCCGTCCCAGACCATCGAGCGAGAAGATGTTCTCGATCAGCAGCGAACCAGTGAAGAAGGCCGAGATGAAGGCGCCGGGGAAACCGGCAATGATGATCAGCATGGCGTTGCGGAAGACATGGCCGTAAAGCACCTGCCGTTCGTTCAAGCCCTTGGCCCGGGCGGTCACCACATATTGCTTCTTGATCTCCTCGATGAAGGAGTTCTTGGTGAGCAGCGTCGTCGTCGCGAAGGCGGCAAGAGAGAGCGAGATCAGCGGCAGCGTCAGGTGCCAGAAGTAGTCGAGCGGTTTCTGCCACCAGGCGAGCTGGTCGAAGTTGTCGGAGACGAGGCCGCGCAGCGGGAACCAGTCATAGAAGGATCCGCCGGCAAAGAGCACGATCAGCAGGATACCGAACAGGAAGCTCGGAACCGCATAGCCGATGATGATGACGCCCGAGGTCCAGACGTCGAAAGTCGAGCCGTCTTTGACAGCCTTGCGGATGCCGAGCGGGATCGAGATGCCGTAGGAGAAGATCATGATCCAGACGCCAAGCGAGGCCGAGACCGGCAGCTTCTCCTTGATCAGGTTAAGCACGGAGGTATTGCGAAAGAAGCTCTCGCCGAAGTCGAAACGGATGTAGTTCCACATCATTTCGCCGAAGCGCGTCAGCGGCGGCTTGTCGAAGCCGAACTGCTTTTCGAGTTTGGCGATCAACTCAGGATCGAGCCCCTGGGCGCCGCGGTATTTCGAGCTGCCTTCGTCAAGGCCCCCGCCGCCGAGAAGATCTCCGCCGCCACCGGAAAGCCGAGAATCGGCGCCCTGCGCATCGCCGGTCAGCTGCGCGATCACCTGCTCGACCGGACCGCCGGGCGCGAACTGGATGACGGTAAAGGAGATGGCCATGATGCCGATGATCGTCGGGATCATCAAAAGCAGGCGGCGAAAGATATAGGCGCCCATCAGTGAAGGCCCTTCCGGGAAGGCTTGCGTCGAGCGCTGTCCAGTCTATCGCCGTTCAATCCGTGCGGTCTCCTTGTCGTGTGGCCAAGCGCGCTGCACCTTGCCCTGATTCGTATCGTTCATTTGGAGCCCACTCACACCGGCAATGCAAGCCTGCTCGCCGGCCGCCTATTTCGCGTCCTTCGACCACCAGACATCGGGGAAACCGGTCGCGTAGGTCGGATATTCGGCCGGCCGCGTGATGGTGTCCCAATAGGCGATCGACTGCGTGCCGCGATAAAACAGTGGCACGACATAGTGCCCCGCCAGGAGCACGCGGTCGAGCGCCTTGATCGCCGCTACCTGTTCGTCGCGGTTGGGGGCGAAGATCACCATGCGGATCAGCGAATCGATCGCCGGATCGGCGATGCCCGCATAGTTGCGTGAACCCTGCTGGTTGGCCGATCCCGATCCCCAGTAGTCGGCCTGCTCGTTGCCGGGGTTCATCGTCTCCGCCCACACGTTCCAGATCATGTCGTAGTCAAAGCTGCGCACCCGGTTGGTGTATTGCGAGGCATCGACGGTCCGGACACGCGCATCGATGCCGATCTTCTTCAGATTGTTGGTATAAGGCACTGCCCAGCGTTCCAGCATCGGGCTCGACAGCAGGATCTCGAAGCTCATCGGCTTGCCGGTCTTGGTATTGACCATACGGTTGCCCTTGATCTCCCAGCCGGCGTCCCTGAAGAGCCCGATCGCCTTGCGCAGGTTGTCGCGGCTCTTCTGCGGATCGCCGCCGACCGGATTGGTATAAGGCGTGGTGAAGACCGCAGGTGACAGCTTGTCCTTGAGACCATCAAGGATTTCAAGCTCGCGGCCTTGGGGCAGTCCGGAGGAGGCGAGCTCGGTGTTCCAGAAATAGCTGTCGATGCGCTTGTAGGTGTTGAATGCGACGGTGCGGTTCAGTTCTTCGAAGTCGAAGCCGTAGTTCAGCGCCTCGCGAACCTTTTCATCCTTGAAGATATCGCGACGCGTGTTCGGTACCAGGGCTTGCATGATGCCGGTGGCGCGCAGCGCGTTGGGGACGTCCTCCTTCTTCACGCGTCCGTCCTTGACGGCGGGGAAATCATAGCCGGTCGCCCAGCGCGCCGCTTGCGTCTCTTGCCAATAGTCGCTGTTGCCGGCCCGGAAGGCCTCGAACTCGACGTCCCGGTCGCCGAAATAGGTGTAAGTGATCGAGCCGAAATTGTTCTGGCCAACATTCACATTGAGGTCCTTGCCCCAATAGTCGTCGCGCAACTCGTAGCGGATCGTTGCGCCCGGGGCGAAGGCAGCGATCTTGTAGGGACCGGATCCCATCACAGGCTCGAGCGTCGTCTTGGAAATGTCACGCGGCTTGCCGTCTGGCCCCGTGCCCTCCCACCAGTGCTTAGGCACTACGGTCAGCTGTCCCAGGATATTGGGAAGCTCCTTGTTGTTCTTCTCGTCGAAGGTGAAGGTCACGTCGCGTTCGCCCGTCTTCTCGGCCTTTGCGACATGCTTGTAGTAGTTGGACAGGAGCGGGTTGAGCTCCTTCGATTTGTCGAAACTGAAGACGACGTCATCAGGCGTCACCGGGTTTCCGTCGGCCCACTTGGCTTCCTTGCGCAGCCGGAAGGTTGCGCTCGATACGTCGTCGGGAAAAGAAACGCCTTCCGCCAATAGCCCGTAGGAGGCGAGCAGCTCATCGTCGGCCGATTTCATCAGCGTTTCGAAAGGCAGCGTCAGGCCGACCGCCGTTTCGCCCTTCGCAAGCAACGGATTGAAGGTGTCGTAGGTGCCGGAGGCGGAAAGCCGCAGGTTGCCGCCCTTCGGTGCATCCGGATTGACGTAGTCGAAATGCTTGAAGCCTGGTTTGTATTTCAGCTCGCTGATGACGGAACTGCCGATCTGGAAATTTGGCTCCTGTGCAACGGTCTGCAATGGCAACGCCAATGTGCCGAAGAGAGAAAGGACCACACCAAGTTTCGACCACGTAAGCGCCATTCGCCAACCCCGATTGTTTTTCTGCTTTCGCCGACAATAGGCGAAAAGCAGGCGAAAAACAGGTGAGGCGGCTGTTTTTGTCTGGCTCGCGGGATCGTGACCAATGCGGTCTGTCAGGTCGTTGCTTCCTCCAGCCTTTTGCGCAGCATTCCGCGCAGTTCCGTCACCATGCGTGGGTCGCCTCCGATATCCGGATCGTGCGCTGCGGTGACGATGATCCGAAGGAGTTCGAGCACCAGCGCCGCCAATAGGTCCACGTCGTCGCCAATCGACGGCACGGCCTTCCGCAGCAGTGCTGTGATATTGCCGCGCAGTTCCGCCCGTGATTGCACCTTGCGTTCCTTGGGAATGTCCCGGCGCGCCGCCAGGACCGGAAATTCGCGATGCTCTTCCAGAAAGGCGCCAAGTCGGGCGAATATCGCGTCGCCGATCTCCGCCGCGCGTTTGCCATCCACCTTTGCCTGTAGATCCACCAGCGCCGCGTTGAGCTGCCGCAGCCGTTCGAGATGCAGCGCTTCCGCCAGGAGCATCTTGGTCGGGAAGAACTGGTAGAGCGAGCCGATCGAGGATTTTGCCTCAGCGGCGATCTCGGTCATCGTCGCGGCTTCGTAGCCTCTATCGAGAAACACCTTGGCCGCCGCCTCGGTCAGAACGGCGACGCGCTCCCGCCCGCGCTTCTGCTTCGGCGAACGATTCATCAGATCGGGGCTTGATTTTTGTGAGGTCATCCTCATATTTCCAATTGTGAGGATGGCCTCATGTTTATTCCGGAGTCTTTCATGTCCCTCTACGATCCCAAGACCACGGCCCTGATCTCCATCGATCTGCAGGGCTTTATCATTTCCAGGCCTGTGGCACCCCATTCCGCCCAGCAGGTGATCGAAAATACGGCCGCAATCGCCAAGTCGCTGAAATCCGCCGGCGGCACCACGATTTTCGTGACGGTCGGATTTTCCGCAGACTATGCCGATGCTGTCAACCAGCCGACCGACGAGCCGGCTGCCTTCCCACAGGGTGGATTGCCGGCCGAAGCCCTGCGCGAGCCGCCCGAGATCGCGGCCCTCACGCCCGACGTGCGCATCACCAAGCATCAATGGAGCGCCTTCTACGGGACTGAAATGGACCTGCAACTGCGCCGGCGCAGCATCAAGACCGTTATTCTCACCGGCATCGCCACCAATTTCGGTGTTGAAGCCACCATCCGCGATGCCTTCGCGCATAACTATGCGGTCATCGCCGTCGAGGATGCGATGACGACGTTCTCAGGCGAGATGCAGGCCTTTGCCTGTGAGCGCATCTTCCCGCGCCTTGCCCGGGTGCGCAAAACCGCCGACATTCTCGCGAACGCCTGAGCCTCACACGCTGCCCGAGCTGGTGTGGGTGAAAACATCGATTCACCAAAATTGCTTTTCACTATAGATTCGATCGCAAATCACTCGGCCGCGCGCCGCAGACGCTCAGGACATGGCATGGCTCTCCATACCACCAGGACTTTTCAGACATTTTTGAAATTGGCATTTGCCGGCATGCTCGGTGCAAGTCTCGTCGCCGGCGATGCCGGCGCCGAAGATAAGCAGCCGAGTCCCGGGAGCGCTAAGGCCATTTTCGGCTCTGTCTCTCTGCCGAGCCAAGGCGCAGCTCAGCCTTATGGCTTCTACGCGAAAGGTTGCATGTCCGGAGCTGTCGCTCTGCCGATCGATGGACCAACCTGGCAGACCATGCGGCTTTCGCGCAATCGCCGTTGGGGCAATCCCGCCATGATCTCGCTGCTGGAACGGCTGTCCCGTGACGCGGCAAAGTATGACGGATGGCCGGGCCTGCTCGTCGGCGATATCTCGCAGCCGCGCGGCGGGCCGATGTTTAACGGCCATGCGTCGCACCAGATCGGACTTGATGCCGACATTTGGCTGACGCCAATGCCCGCTCATCCGCTGAGCGTCGAGGAACGCGAAACGCTGCCCTTCACGACGATGCTGCAGAAGAATGCGTTCCTGACCATCAATCCCAATGTCTGGACCGAATCGCGTGCCAGGCTGTTGATGCGTGCGGCGAGCTATCCCCAGGTGGAACGGATCTTCGTCAATCCTGCCATCAAGAAGAAGATGTGTGACACCTGGACGGGCGATCGCACCAATCTCGGCAAGCTGCGCCCGATCTACGGCCACGACTCGCACTTCCATATCCGCATCAAGTGCCCGCCGGGCGCAACCGCCTGCAAGCCGCAGGCGCCAGTGTCTGCCGACGATGGATGCGGCAAATCGCTGGCATGGTGGTTCACGAAGGAACCATGGGCTCCGCCGAAGCCACCAAAGCCCGGCACGAAGCCCGTCAAGCCGCGCGAAGTGATGGTCTCTGATCTTCCGAACGCCTGCTCGGCGGTCCTTGCAGCACCGTCCGTTGACTCCATCCAGGCGGCGACGTTCGGGGGTGCCGCCGATGCCCCGGCGGTCGCGCCGATGGCGGTGATGCCTGCCGCGGCGTCCGACGAGGGACTGCCTGCCATCGGGCCGGTGCCGGATGACAAGCCGTCCGTCGAGTGACGTATTGCCAGTGCTGGCGGTGGTCTTTCAAAAGACGGGCGCTTCGTATAGAAGCAGTCAAATCGATTGAATTTCAGGCGGAGGTCCTTTTCATGGCCGGCGGCAAGTGCCTTGCATTGATTGCGCATGACCAGAAGAAGGACGACATGGCGGAGTTCGCACGCCGCAACCGTGAGACATTCGCGAAGTGGAAGATCGTTGCCACGGGCACGACCGGCGGCCGGGTTCTTGAGGCCGCTCCGGACCTCGATGTGACCCGCCTGAAAAGCGGCCCGCTCGGCGGCGACCAACAGATCGGCGCACTGATTGCCACCGGCGAAGTCGATGCGCTGATCTTTTTTGTCGATCCTCTGACACCGATGCCGCATGATGTCGATGTCAAGGCTTTGATGCGGCTTGCAATCGTCTACGATATCCCGATGGCGCTGAACGAAGCGACCGCCGACAAGCTTATTGCCACCCTTCACGCGTAACCGGCGCTTGATTGCGCGCACGTACGGAACCTGCCATGCCCCAGTTCGATACCAGCGACACCGCCATGCCTTTCCCAATCCTGATCGGCGATATCGGCGGCACGAATGCCCGTTTTGCGATCATCCCGGACGCCGCGGCAGAGCAGATCCATTTTCCGAATGTCCGCACCGCCGATTTCGAGACGATCGACGATGCGATCCGCAGCTGCATTCTTGAAAAGAGCAGCTTGCGACCGCGCTCGGCAATCCTTGCTGTCGCTGGCCCGATCAGCCGGGACGAGATACCGCTGACGAACTGCGACTGGGTTGTCCGCCCACGCACGATGATCGACGGCCTCGGCATTGAGGACGTGCTCGTCGTCAACGACTTCGAGGCGCAGGCACTGGCAATTGCCAACCTCTCTGACGAGAACCGCGAGCGCCTTGGCAATGCATCGGGCGAGATGGTCGCATCCCGTGTCGTCCTTGGTCCGGGTACCGGTCTCGGCGTCGGTGGGCTTGTTCATGCACGAGGCTCCTGGATTCCCGTGCCGGGCGAGGGTGGCCACGTCGATCTCGGGCCGCGCACCGCGCGCGACCTTCAGATCTTCCCGCATGTGGAGACGATTGAGGGCCGGGTTTCTGCAGAGCAGATTCTGTGCGGCCGGGGTATCGTCAACCTCTACCGGGCAATCTGCACGGCGGATGGTGTCGAGCCCGTCTACTCCGACCCCGCAGACATCACCTCACACGCGCTTGCCGCTACCGACAAGGTTGCCGTTGAGACGATCAGCCTGTTCTCGACCTATCTCGGCCGCGTTGCAGGCGACATGGCAATGATCTTCATGGCGCGCGGTGGCGTCTTCCTGTCAGGGGGTATCTCGCAGAAGATCCTGCCCGCGCTCAAGAAGCCGGAATTCCGGGCTGCGTTCGAGGACAAGGCGCCGCATTCGGCGTTGCTTGCGACGATCCCGACTTATGTCGTCACACACCCGCTTGCGGCGCTTGCGGGCCTTTCATCTTATGCCCGCAAGCCCGAGAGCTTCGGCGTCTCGACGGACGGCCGTCGCTGGCGGGCGTAGCGGCACTGGTCAAAACGCCGTCAACTCTTTATAGAGCCGGGCGAGAGCACGCAGCCATGAAGACATGCGTGTCCTGACACACAGGAAGACTGATTTTTGCAAGCACCGGACACCCAGCAGAAGCCTCTAACGAGCGACAGCATCACCGGCATTTTGAAGCGCATTATCGCGGAAAACGGCCGTGAGCATCTGTGGGGCTATGTTTTTGCCATAAGCTGCCTCGTCATCGTTGCCCTGTCGACGGCGTATACTGCCTGGATCATGAAGTCGGTGATCAACGAGGCGTTCGCAAATCGGCGTGCGGATATCGTCTGGGCGATCTGCTTTACCATCTTCATTGCCTTCGTCGCGCGCGGTTTTGCGAGCTACGGCCAGGCCGTGGTTCTGTCCAAGATCGGCAACAACATTGTCGCGCAGTATCAGCAGCGTGCCTATTCGCACCTGATGAAGCTGTCGCTCGGTTATTTCAACCAGACGCGATCGGCCCATGTTGTTGCGCAGCTCAACCAGAACATCAGCGGCATCCGCGATGTGATGAACCTGACGATCACGTCGACGGTGCGCGATCTCCTGACGTTCATCTCTCTGCTCGTCGTGATGATCATTCAGGATCCGCTGCTCAGCCTGGCGGTTTTCGTTCTGGCGCCACCTCTTCTTTACGCGTTGCGATATGTGTCGAAGCGGCTTCGCGTGGCAACCAAGGATGCGATCCACGTCAACAGCCACGTTGCCGGTGCGATGCAGGAGACCATCCAGGGTATCGCTATCGTCAAGGCCTTCACCATGGAAGCCCAGCTGGAGGACAAGGTTGACAGGCTTGTCGTAAGCGCCGAACGGCGTGCGAACCGGATCGCCCGTCTGTCCGAACGAACGGCCCCGCTCACGGAAAGCTTCGCCGGTCTTGCCGTGGCCAGCGTTCTCGCCTACGCCGCTTACCGGACGATCTACAACAATATTCCGCCGGGCGCCTTTTTCTCGTTCGTGATGGCCTTGCTGCTGGCCTACGATCCCGCGCGCCGTCTCGCTCGCCTTCAGGTGCAGATGGAGCGCGCCGTCGTCAACGCCCGCATGATCTATGAATTCCTCGATACGGTGCCGCATCAGCGCGATGTGCCCGGCGCAAAGGCGCTCGTCGTCACGGAAGCCAGGATAGAGTTCCGTAACGTCTCCTTCGCCTATGGTGACGATGAAGTCCTGCGCGATGTCAGCCTCGTCGCCGATGGCGGCAAGACAACGGCGCTAGTCGGACCGTCGGGTGCCGGCAAATCGACGATCATTACGCTCATTCCGCGTTTCTACGATCCGAAGGCCGGGCAAATCCTGATCGACGGCCAGGACATTGCGCATGTGACGAAGCAGTCGCTGCGTGAACAACTGGCCTATGTTTCCCAGCAGCCATATCTTTTCGAAGGGACGATCCGCGACAACATCCGTTATGGCCGCCAGGAGGCGACCGACGCGGAAGTCGAACGCGCCGCGCGTCTCGCTTATGCGCACGACTTCATCCTGGCGCAGCCGCAAGGCTACGACACGCCCGTTGGCGAGAATGGCGTGACGCTTTCAGGCGGTCAGCGCCAACGCCTTTCGATCGCCCGCGCTCTGGTGCGCAATGCTCCGATCCTGCTCCTCGATGAAGCGACCTCCGCGCTCGACACCGAGTCTGAAGCGGCCGTTCAGAAGGCCCTCGATGAGGCCATGGTCGGCCGCACCGTGGTCGTCATCGCCCACCGCCTTTCAACCGTTGTGCGCGCCGACAAGATCGTCGTCATGCAACAGGGCCGGGTCATCGAAGAGGGCAATCACGATAGTCTTGCACAGCGCAACGACGGTCTTTACGCTCGCCTCAACAATCTGCAGAGGCCAGCCGCCTCGGATGCCCGCTGATAGGATGATCGACTGACATGAGCGATGCTGCGATGAAACTGGTTGTGGTTGGCGCGGCAGGGCGCATGGGGCAAACGCTCATCCGTCTCATCCACGCCATGGATTGCGTAACGCTGCATGCCGCGGTCGAGCGCACCGGCTCGCCCTTCGTTGGCAGGGACGCGGGCGAAATCGCCGGTCTTGGCCCGAATGGCGTCATCATCGGGGATGATCCGCTGGCGGCCTTTCTCCATGCCGAAGGTGTTCTCGATTTCACCTCACCCGCCGGCACGGTGGAGTTCGCGGCTTTGGCCGCACAGGCGCGCATTGTCCATGTCATCGGCACGACCGGCTGCTCAGTCGACGATGATGCCAAGATCGCGGCCGCGGCCCGTCATGCCCGCGTCGTGAAGTCCGGCAATATGGGCCTTGGCGTGAATTTGCTCAGCGTCCTTGTCGAGCAGGCTGCTCGGGCCTTGGACCCTGCGGATTGGGATATTGAAGTCCTTGAAATGCATCACAAGCGCAAGGTCGACGCGCCTTCGGGCACCGCGCTGCTGCTCGGCGACGCGGCGGCCAAGGGCAGAGGCATCGACCTCGCCTCGAAGTCGGTGCGCGTGCGCGACGGCCACACCGGCCCGCGCGAGCAAGGTACCATCGGCTTTGCGACGCTGCGCGGCGGCTCGGTTGTCGGCGAGCATTCGGTCATCTTCGCTGGTGAGGGCGAAACCGTGACGATGTCGCACAGCGCCACCGATCGCTCGATCTTCGGCCGCGGCGCCGTCAAGGCAGCGCTCTGGGCGCGCGACAAGAAGCCCGGTCTCTATTCCATGCTCGACGTGCTCGGGCTTTCTTCAAAATAATCTTTTTCGGAGGCATATTTCATGAGCGGCACTCTCGTCCTCGTTCGCCACGGCCAGAGCGACTGGAACCTCAAGAATCTTTTCACCGGCTGGAAGGACCCTGAACTGACCGAACTCGGCATTCAGGAAGCCAACACCGGCGGCAAGGCGCTCGTCGACTACGGCATCAAGTTCGACGTCGCCTTCACGTCTGACCTGAAGCGCGCCCAGGACACGCTGAAGATCATCCTCGACAATGTCGGTCAGCCGGACCTCAAGACCTTCAGGGATCAGGCGCTGAACGAGCGCGATTACGGCGATCTCTCGGGCCTCAACAAGGATGACGCCCGCGCCAAGTGGGGCGAAGAGCAGGTTCACATTTGGCGCCGCTCCTACGACGTTCCGCCTCCGGGCGGCGAAAGCCTGCGCGACACCGGCGCCCGCGTCTGGCCTTACTACCTGACGGAAATCCTGCCTCGCGTCCTGCGCGGCGAAAAGGTGCTGGTCGCCGCCCACGGCAACTCGCTGCGCTCTCTGGTCATGGTCCTCGACAAGCTCACCAAGGAACAGATCCTCGGCGTCAACCTCGCGACCGGCGTGCCCATGGTCTACAAGCTCAACGCCGACTCGACCGTCGCTTCCAAGGAAGTGCTCGGCGACATGTCCGGCGCTCACTGATATCGATTGCGCCGCGCATCGTTTGCTGCGCGGCGCTTCGCCGGCCTTGTTGGCACCGGCTTTCAGCCTTTAGACGTGTCCGTAGCCTGAGGCGCCTTTTTTCGCGCCGCCTCGAAATCCGGCAGACGGTTGGCGATCCACTGCCAGAGCGTCACCACCTCCACCAGAAGCTCTCCGCCGAGCGGCGTCAGTTCATATTCCACCCGTGGCGGCACCTGCGGGTAGAGCGTCCGCGTTACCAGCCCGTCGCTCTCAAGCGTCCGTAGCGTCTGCGTCAGCACCTTCTGGCTGATCCCCTCGACCCGCTCCAGAACCCGCGAAAACCGCAAAGGCCCCTTGGCCTCCGCCAGAATGTGCATGACGCGCAGCGGCCATTTGGCGCTGGCGCGTTCCAGCATCTCACGGGCCAGCGCATCCTGCGCATCGGTCAGCGTCTCGCAAAAATCGAATGTACCATCGTCCAGGTCAGTTACCATTAGGTATGTATAGCTCCCCCGGGTACCTTCTTTCAAGATGAAACTGACCTGCCTATATGGTGTTGCGACGGATCAAGGAGATTTTGGATGTCACAGGTTTGGTTGATTACAGGCAGCTCGCGTGGCCTGGGCAGGGCACTGGCCGAAGCGGTACTGGCGGCCGGGCACAAACTGGTCGCGACCGCGCGCGATCCTTCGCAGCTTCAGGATATCAAGCAGCGCTACGCCGACAATGTCTTGACGATTCCTCTTGACGTGACCGACGCGCAATCGGCGGCATCAGCCGTGAAGGCCGCAGTGCAGACGTTCGGTCGCCTCGACGTGCTCGTCAACAATGCAGGCTTTGGCGATGTCGGATCGATCGAGGACACCAGCCTTGCCGATTTCCGCGCCCAGATCGAAACCAACCTGTTCGGAACCATCATCGTCACCAAGGCGGCGCTGTCGCTGATGCGCGAGCAGGGCTCCGGCCACATCATCCAGTTTTCCTCCGTCGGCGGTCGCATCGGCCCGGCCGGCCGCGCGCCTTATGCGGCAGCGAAGTGGGGCGTCGAAGGTTTTTCGGAGGTGCTTTCCCGGGAAGTCGGCCCGCTCGGCATCAAGGTGACGATCATCGAGCCCGGCGGCTTTCGCACAGATTTCGCCGGTGCCTCGACGACGCTCCGCGAAGGACGCCCGGAATACGAGGGCACCGTCGGCAAGATGGCCCGCTACCAGCGCGATTACAACGGCAAGCAGCCGGGCGATCCCGCAAAGGCAGCCGCTGTGATCATCCATGTTGCCGGTGTCGCTGAACCGCCGCTGCGCCTGCTGCTTGGTAGCGATGCGGTGCGTGGTGTCGAGCAGAACGACGCGGTACGAGCCAAGGAGCATGCAGCCTGGCGCGACTTCAGTGTCTCCACAGACTTCGAGCCCGGCGCCGGCGCAGGAAAGTTCCCCTGGGAAGCCGGGAAATAACGACCGGTCCCGTTATCGATGCCGGAGACCATTCCCGGCATCGGCCTGACCTAATTCTCGATCGTGAACTGCACGCGATCCGCGGCAAACCGGCTGATCGCATATTGGACCGGCACGCCTTCAAGGTCGGTGTTGACAGCCTTGGTAATCAAGAGGATCGCGCCCGGCGCCAGTTCGAGCGCTGCCGTATCCGCCTCGTCGGCATGGACGGCGGTGATCTCGGTCGTCGCGCGCACATAGTCCGATAATCCAAGCTCGGCAAAGGCCTTGGTGATGGATTCCGTTCGCTTGTAGGCATCGGGCATGCCGCCGAAGCGCCCGGCTGGAAACCATGCCGTCGCGCAGGAGACCGGGCGGCCATCCGCCTTGCGAACCGTTTCCATGCGGATGACAGGCTCGCCCGGCCGGATCTTCAGCCCGCGCGCCACGTCCGCGTCCGCCTTCTCCTCCGAATAGGAGAGCAGCAGTCCGCGCATCTCGCGCGCCTGCTCGCCGATCCCCGCGGTGAACCGGGTGCGCTTGGTGATCGGAAAATTCAGCCGTTCCTTGCGCTCGATCAGCGTGCCGCGTCCCTGCACGGCGCGCACAATGCCTTCCTGGGCAAGGGCCGCGATCGCGCTTCTGACCGTATGTCTGTTGACGCCGAACTGCAGCGCCAGCACCGTCTCCGGCGGCACCATGCCGGTCTCGTCATAGGCGCCAGCGCTGATCGCCTGGCGAATGCGGTCGGCGATCTGCCGCCACAGCGCCACGCCTGTCTGTCTTTGTACCTGCCCAGCCATTTTACCCCTTGATGTCACACGCTTGTCATGTCGCCGATTTAAGCGTAACCATATCTTGTATAGTTGTCTATATCAATAGACATTTAAAGGATGTGGCGATGACCTTAGCGGAAAAGAATGAGCCGGGGGCAGGCGGGCGCAAGCGCGTCGTCGACCTGCTTGCGCGCGCGAAACGGCAGGAGCTGGTCGAGGCATGGGACAAGCTGGCGGAAAAGCCTGCGGCCCAGCCGGTGCGCGGACCGGAAACGGGCCTCGTCATGGTCCGGGGCCGCATGGGCGGCGGCGGTGCGCCGTTCAATCTCGGTGAGGTGACGGTCACCCGCGCCACCGTGCGCCTTGCATCCGGCACCGTCGGTCACGCCCAGGCGCTCGGCACGGATTGCGAGAAGGCCCGGCTTTGCGCCATCTTCGACGCGCTCTGGCAGGAGCAGGCGAGGCAATCCTTCGTCGAGCAGGCGCTTCTGCAGCCGATCGCCGCACGCGTGGCGGATGCCGATCGCCGCAAGGCCGACGAGACGGCGGCAACCCGCGTCGATTTCTTCACCATGGTTCGCGGAGACGACTGATGAGCCTCAAGACCGAAGCCCCCGGGAATGATGCGTTGGCCGGCGGCTTTGCCGAGCCGGTCTTCCACGCACAGAGCGTCTTCAAGCTGATGATGGATGCGATGGCCCGTCCGGGCACGATCCAGACGGTCGCTCCCGACGCCCTGCCGCCGGCGCCCCTCGGCGTTGCGGCCGGCGCGATCGCGCTGACGCTCTGCGATCACGACACCCCGGTCTGGCTGTCATCAGGGCTTGCGAAATCCGCCGTGCCGCAATGGCTCGGCTTCCACAGCGGTGCGCCGGTCACGCCGGAGAAGGCCGAAGCGCGCTTCGCCTTTGTCGAGGCCGGAACGCCGCTGTCGTCCTTCGGTCTCTTTGCCGCCGGCACCCAGGAATATCCGGACCGTTCCACGACGCTGGTCATCGAACTGGCTGATATCGAAGGCGGCCGCAAGCTGGCGCTGATGGGTCCCGGCATCAAGACCGTGACCGACACCGCGCCGCTTGGCCTGCCCGACACCTTCCTGCGCCTCTGGATGGAGAACCGCGCCCTCTTCCCGCGCGGCATCGACATCGTGCTGACCTCGGGCAGCCGTTTTCTCTGCCTGCCCCGCACCACCAAGATCACCGCAACGGAGATGTGACCCATGTATGTTGCTGTCAAAGGGGGCGAGGCCGCCATTGCCAACGCCCATCGCCTGCTGGCGGATCGCCGTCGCGGCGACCGTTCGTTGCCGGCTATCGGTATCGACCAGATCGTTGCGCAGCTGGCGCTGGCCGTCGACCGTGTCATGGCCGAAGCCTCGCTCTACGATCGCACGCTTGCCGCTCTTGCTGTCCGCCAATCGCGCGGCGACATGATCGAAGCGATCTTCCTGCTCCGCGCCTATCGCACGACGCTGCCGCGCTTCGGCTATAGCAAGCCGATCGACACTGCCCGCATGAAGATGGAGCGCCGCGTCTCCGCCACCTACAAGGATCTGCCCGGCGGCCAGCTGCTCGGCCCGACCTTCGACTACACGCATCGCCTCCTCGACCCGTCGCTCCTGACGGACGAAGCCGTCGAGGAACCGACGCTTCGCGATTCAGAATCCGGCCGCGTCATGCGCGTTTCGGAAATCCTCGCGCAGGAAGGCCTGATCGAGGGCGATGGCGAAATGCCGGAGGATCACGAGATCGGTGACCTCACCCGCGAGCCGATGGAATTCCCGATGACCCGCGATCTGCGCCTGCAGGCGCTGGCGCGTGGGGATGAGGGTTTCCTTCTGGCGCTCGGCTATTCCACCCAGCGCGGCTATGGCCGCAACCATCCCTTCACCGGCGAAATCCGCATTGGTGAGGTCGAGGTCGAATTCGATGTTCCCGAACTCGGCTTCGCCGTCTCGCTCGGCACCATCCAGGTCACCGAATGCCAGATGGTCAACCAGTTCAAGGGTTCGTCGAAGGCGCCGCCGCAGTTCACCCGCGGCTACGGCCTCGTCTTCGGCCAGAGCGAGCGCAAGGCGATGTCCATGTCGCTCGTTGATCGTGCCCTGCGCGCCGAAGAACTCGGCGAGGACATCACGGCCCCGGCGCAGGACGAGGAGTTCGTCATCTCGCATGCCGATAACGTGCAGTCGACCGGCTTCGTCGAGCACCTGAAGCTGCCGCACTACGTCGACTTCCAGGCCGAGCTCAATCTGGTCCGCCGCATGCGCAACGAATTCGAAGCCAACCGCATCGGCGGCGACGATAACATCAAGGAGGCTGCGCAATGACCGATCTGGCCGGCTACAATTTCGCCTATCTCGACGAACAGACGAAGCGCATGATCCGCCGCGCGATCCTCAAGGCGATCGCCATCCCCGGCTATCAGGTGCCCTTCGCTTCGCGCGAAATGCCGATGCCTTACGGCTGGGGCACCGGCGGCGTGCAGGTCACGGCCTCGATCATCGGCCCAGATGACGTGCTGAAGGTCATCGACCAGGGCGCCGACGATACGACCAACGCGGTCTCGATCCGCGCCTTCTTCCAGAAGGTCGCCAATGTCGCGGTGACCACGCACACCAAGGATGCGACGATCATCCAGACCCGTCACCGCATCCCCGAAGAAAAGCTCGGGACCAACCAGGTGCTGGTCTATCAGGTGCCGATCCCCGAGCCGCTCCGCTTCCTCGAGCCGCGCGAGACCGAGACCCGCAAGATGCACGCGCTCGAGGAATACGGCCTCATGCATGTGAAGCTCTACGAGGACATCGCGCATAACGGCCGCATCTCCAAGACCTACGCCTATCCGGTCAAGGTTGCCGGCCGCTACGTCATGGATCCGTCGCCAACGCCGAAGTTCGACAATCCGAAAATGCACATGTCGGACGCGTTGCAGCTCTTCGGGGCAGGGCGCGAGAAGCGCATCTATGCCGTTCCGCCCTATACCGAAGTCGTCAGCCTCGATTTCGACGACTACCCCTTCGAGATCCAGCGCTTCGGCAAGCCCTGCGCGCTCTGCGGCGCCGAAGAAGTCTATCTCGACGAAGTCATCCTCGATGATAAGGGCGGACGCATGTTCGTCTGCTCCGACACCGACCATTGCGAAGACCGCCGCGCCCACGGGCATGCCGGCGAGATTTTGGCACCCAATCAGGAGGCCGCCGAATGAGCGACACGCCGCTCCTCAAAGTCAATGACGTCTCGAAGTTCTATGGTAACCGCATCGGCTGCCGCAATGTCTCCTTCGAGCTCTGGCCCGGCGAAGTGCTCGCCATCGTCGGTGAATCCGGTTCAGGCAAGACGACGCTGCTCAACTGCATCTCGACCCGTATGATGCCGACGACAGGCAGCGTCGAATATCACATGCGCGACGGCGCCTATCGCGACCTCTATCGCATGAATGAGGCCGAGCGCCGCTTCCTGATGCGCACCGACTGGGGGTTCGTGCATCAGAATCCGGCTGACGGTCTGCGCATGACGGTCTCGGCCGGCGCCAATGTGGGCGAACGCCTGATGGCGATCGGCGACCGTCACTACGGCAATATCCGCTCCACGGCCATCGACTGGCTGCAGCGCGTCGAGATCGACGAAGGCCGTATCGACGATCAGCCGCGCGCCTTCTCCGGCGGCATGCGCCAGCGTCTGCAGATCGCCCGCAACCTGGTGACCGGCCCGCGTCTGGTGTTCATGGACGAGCCGACCGGCGGCCTCGACGTGTCGGTGCAGGCCCGCCTGCTCGATCTCGTGCGCGGCCTCGTCAACGATCTCAGCCTTGCCGCGATCATCGTCACCCACGACCTCGCCGTCGCGCGCCTGCTCTCGCACCGCATGATGGTGATGAAGGATGGCCATGTCATAGAGCACGGGCTGACCGATCGCGTCCTCGACGATCCGCGCGAGCCGTACACGCAACTCCTCGTTTCCTCCATCCTGCAGGTCTGATCGCGACTGCTGTTCTGACTCCGGCTACCGGTGTCGGCGGCAAGCGAAACTAAGGAAAGAAATCATGGCAACGCCACTCGTTGTTTCTGAAGTCGTCAAGAGCTTCACCATGCACCTGCGCGACGGCATCAAGCTGCCGGTCGTTTCGGATGTATCCTTTTCCGTGGCATGCGGGGAATGCGTCGTCCTCGGCGGCCCGTCGGGCATCGGCAAGAGCTCGCTGCTCAAGATGATCTACGGCAACTATGCCGTCGATCGCGGCCAGATCCTCATCAAGCACCACGACAAGATCGTCGATCTGGCAACGGCGGACCCGCGCACGGTGATCGACGTACGCCGTCAGGCGCTCGGCTATGTCAGCCAGTTCCTGCGTACCGTCCCGCGTGTCGCGGCCATCGACGTGGTGGCCGAGCCGCTGGTCGCCCGCGGCGAGAAGGCGGAAACGGCGCGGGAGAAGGCGGCAAACCTTCTTTCGAAGCTGAACCTGCCGGAAGCGCTCTGGCAGCTGCCGCCCGCCACGTTCTCCGGCGGCGAGCAGCAGCGCGTCAACATCGCCCGCGGCTTCATCACCGACCACACGGTCCTGCTGCTCGACGAGCCGACCGCCTCGCTCGACGCCAGGAACCGCGCCGTCGTCGTCGGCATGATCGAAGAGAAGAAGAAGGCGGGCGTCGCCCTCCTCGGCATCTTCCACGATGAAGAGGTGCGCGAGGCCGTCGCCGACCGCATTCTCGACGTCCAGAAGTTCTCGCCGCGAAAGGCAATCGCTGCATGAGCCGCAAGATTGGCCTCGAGCCTTATTTCCACGAAACAGCGTCCGTGAAGAACGCCACCTTCGGGCGCTTCACGGAGGTCTCCGAGCGTTGCCGTATCGAGGAAGTCGAGTTCGGCGATTATTCCTATGTCATGCAGGATGGCGCCATCTGGTGTGCGACGATCGGCAAGTTCGTCAACATCGCCGCCTCGGTGCGGATCAACGCCACCAACCATCCGACCTGGCGCGCAACGCTGCATCACTTTACCTATCGCGCCGCCGATTATTGGCCGGATGCCGATATGGAGACGGATTTCTTCGAATGGCGCCGCTCAAACCGCGTCGTCATCGGTCACGACGTCTGGATCGGCCACGGCGCCACCATCCTGCCCGGCGTTACGGTCGGCAACGGTGCTGTGATCGGCGCCGGTGCGGTCGTCTCGAGGGATGTCGCCCCCTACGCCATCGTCGGCGGCGTCCCCGCCAAACTGATCCGCGAACGCTTCCCGAAAGAGGTCGGCGAACGCATGGACAAGCTAGCATGGTGGGATTGGGAGCATGATCGCTTGCGGATCGCCCTGCAGGACTTCCGGAACCTCAGCGCCGAAGATTTTCTCTCGCGCTACGAATAGTGACCGAAGCCCCTGAGTTCGCTCAGGGGCTTTTCTCTTCGGTCCACGAAGGCAGCCCCATGCGAAGGGCCAGGCTTTACTCTACGGATTTGGGTTCTTCGCCAGCTGCCATTCACCGGTCTCGTCCGGCTCGACGCGTTTGTTGCCTCGATAGAAGATCGGCCGTCCGGTCTTCTTATCCATCGAGAAGCGGCTTGGCGTGAACTTTTCGTCCTCGTGTCCTCGGATGGCGAGGCCGAGCGCCTCCTTGAACTTCCCGGCGTTGCACAGGCTTTTGAAGAGGGTCTGATCCATCGCTTTACTCCAGTATCCCCGATATCCTTTGAATTGCCTGCCATCGACCGGTGATCGGGTCAACTGCAACGACGATACCTCGCGTACCGACTTCGTGCGCAATCGCCCAGCCCAGCTGCCATTGGCAGGTTCTCGTCGGTATTGTTTACCCGGCACACGACCGCGGCTGGATTCGATGTCCGTCAAAGGCTCGATTATGACAGTCCTTACACAAAACTGACATTGGAGCTTCATCAAGCGGGACTAATGCACTCCCTCATATCGCCTTTGGACCATGAGGAAGAGCATGATGTTCGAGCTGAGGAATGTCACCCGCCGTTTCGGAAAGAAGACCGCCGTCGATTCCGTTACGCTCGACATTCCTCAGGGCCAGATGGTCGGCATCATCGGACGTTCCGGTGCGGGCAAGTCCACGCTTCTGCGTATGATCAACCGCCTGCAGGAGCCGACATCGGGCTCGATCCATTTCGCCGGCGTCGAGGTCTCCAGCCTTCGCGGCCAGGCGCTGCGCAACTGGCAGCGCGATTGCGCGATGATCTTCCAGCAATTCAATCTCGTTCCGCGTCTCGACGTGCTGACCAACGTCATGCTCGGCCGTCTCAATCATCGCTCCACCGCGATGAGCCTGCTCGGCCTCTTCAGCCACGAAGAGCGCATCCATGCAATTGCCGCTCTTGAGCGCCTCGGCATCGAGCAGACGGCCTTGCAGATGGCAGGCACTCTGTCGGGTGGCCAGCAGCAGCGCGTGGCGATTGCCCGCGCGCTGATGCAGAACCCGAAGATGGTGCTCGCCGACGAGCCGATCGCCTCGCTTGATCCGCTCAACGCCAAGATCGTCATGGACGCACTGCGCGACATCAACGAGCGCGAAGGCATCACCGTCATCACCAATCTTCATACACTCGATACCGCCCGCAACTACTGCGAACGCATCGTCGGCATGGCTGCTGGTCGCGTCGCGTTCGACGGCAAGCCCTCTGAACTGACGGCTGAAGCCGTCAAACAGATTTACGGCACCGACAGGGATGGCGCCGGCATCGACGAGACGATGACCTCGACCTCGATCAACATTCCCGCGGCTGCTGTCGCCAATCAATCCGCCGGCCTGCAACCGCTGGCGCTGGCCGGTCTCTGAGAGGGGCGGCCTCGATCGTAAGCCCGCGTTATGGGCGCACTTCTTCTTAACCAGGGATCGCCGGGAAAACCGGTCAATCAGGAGAGTACCATGTTGAAGAAAGCACTCTTTGCCGCGACGGCGCTGTTTGCGCTTGCCGGCGTTTCGCATGCTGCAGACCTCAAGGAATTCCGCGTTGGTATTCTCGGTGGCGAAAACGAAGCCGACCGCCTGCGTAACTACGCTTGCCTTGCTGACCACCTGAAGACCGAATTTGGCTTCGAGAAGGTTTCGCTCTTCCCGGCTGCCGACTATGACGGCGTTATCCAGGGTCTGCTCGGCGGCACGCTCGACTTCGCGGAACTCGGCGCTTCGGGCTACGCTGCGATCGCCATCAAGAACGACAAGGCTGTCACCCCGATCCTGACGACCGTTCAGAAGGACGGTTCGACGGGCTACCACTCGATCGGTCTCGCCCTGAAGTCATCGGGCATCAAGGACATCAAGGACGCCAAGGGCAAGAAGCTCGGCTACGCCGATCCGGACTCCACCTCGGGCTACCTGATCCCGCTGACGCAGATCCCGAAGGACACTGGCATGCCGAATGACCAGTACTTCGCTTCCACGCAGTTCAACGGCGGCCACGAGAACAACCTTCTCGCTGCCTATGACGGCAAGGTCGATATCGCGGTTGACGACTCCTCGGGCATCGGCGATTTCAAGGACGGCTACACTTCCGGTACCTTCCGCAAGGCTGTCGACAAGGGCACCGTAGATCCGAACAAGCTCGTCGAAGTCTGGCGTTCGCCCCTGATCCCGAACGGCCCGCTCGTTGTTCGCAACGAACTCGGCGCTGATTGGCAGGCAAAGCTCACCGACTTCTTCATGAAGCTCCCCGCAAAGGATGCCAAGTGCTTCGCAGCCATCGAAGGCGGCGATTACCAGGGCTACACCAAGGTTCAGCCTGACTTCTACAACGCCATCATCGATGCTCGTAAGGCTGCCATCGGCGGTTGATCGATCCTGACGGTTGAAGGGCGGCCATAACAAGCCGCCCTTTTTCTGGCGAAGAAAGCGGACACCTTCATGACTTTTGCCGATCCCAACGCCCACGCGCCGGCCCAGCAAAGCGCCCGTGAAATCGGTGACGCCTGGAGCAAGATGGTGGCCCGCCGCCGCTTCTATACCGGCCTTGGGCTGGTGATCCTGCTTGCCGCTTTCATTGCCTCCGTGCGCTTCGCTGACGAAAGCAATGCCGGCCATTTCTTCGAGCGCCTGCCGCATCTCTTCGATTTTTTGAGCTGGCTCATTCCCAAGGATTGGAATGACGTCTGGCGCGCCCTGTTCGATATCGCAAGCCCGACCCAGAAAACCGGTGAAGAGTATAATTTCGCAAAGGGTCGCGTTTATGTCTGGGGCGGTTTCTATATCCCCGAATATTTCGAGCTGATGATCATCACGATCAACGTCGCGCTGGTCTCGACGATCATCGGATTCATCTTCGCCGTGCCGCTGAGCTTTCTCGTGGCCCGCAATCTGGCGCCGTCCAATCCGCTGCGCATCATCGCCAAGCGTCTGGCGGAGCTCCTCCGCGCGTTCCCCGAGATTGTTATCGCAGGCCTGTTTTCCGCCATCCTCTCGATCGGTCCAGTCGCCGCGATCATCGCCGTCAGCCTGCACACCATCGGTGCGCTCGGCAAACTCTTCTATGAAGTCGTCGAAAACATCGACATGAAGCCGGATGAAGGCATGAAAGCCGTCGGCGCCAGCTGGTCGGAGCGTGTCCGCTTCGCTGCCCTGCCGCAGGTCATGCCGAACTTCGTCTCCTACGCGCTGCTGCGCCTGGAGATCAATGTCCGCGCCTCCACCATCATCGGTGCGGTCGGCGGCGGCGGTATCGGTGAGGAGTTGAAGCTCTCCATCTCGCGCGGTTTCGGCGCCAAGACGATGGCTCTCGTTCTCCTGCTCTTCATCACTATCGTTGCGGTCGACCAGTTCTCCGCATGGCTGCGCCGCCGCCTCGTCGGTGAGCACGCTTTCCTTTTGCAGCATTGAGGTTCGCCATGACGGTGATCGACGCCAACCGGATGCACGAGATCGAGCAGCGTTATCCGGAGTATTTCAAACGTTCCTTCCGGCAGCGCTTCGGCGGCCTGATGATCGTGATCGCGACGCTTGTCTATGCGCTTTACGCAACCTGGTTCTTCGACCTGCCGAAGCTGCTTGCCGACGCCCATTGGGAGCGCGTCGGCCTCTATCTCAGCCAGTGGGTAAGCTATGACGTGCAGCCCGAATTGCGCATTGGCGATGACGGCATCACGGTCAAATATCCGCGTTTCTCGCCGCTCGGCGACAACCCGCATCCGAATTGGGTCATCAACAATCCGGATGGCAGCGTCACGGTTTCGGTCAGCGGCACGCGCCGCAGCGTCACCATCTCCAAAACGGAGACGACGGTGACCGCCCACGGCATCAGCGTGCCGGTCGAAGTCTCGAGCGGCGCCCCGAAGGTCGTCGGCCCGGTGCCGAGTTGGATGACGGTCTACGACGACAACGTCCTTGCCGATCTCGGCTTTGCCGGCGATGTCAGCATCTCGGTCGATCGCGTCAAGGTCCGCAAGCGCTTCCTCGGCTGGGCGAACTTCGTCTTCGACACGCAGTCGCCGTTCTTCGATAAGCCGGCGAGCGAGGTCATCAGCCTGATCGTTTCGGGACCGGAACTGAAGCCCGGCCAATCCAACCTGTCGCTTGCCTTCGATAATATCTGGCACAACAGCGCCTGGCAGCACGGCGACGTCTGGACAAAACTGTTCCAGACCATCGTGATGGCTTTCCTGGGGACGCTGCTCGGTGCATTGCTCGCTTTTCCGCTGGCATTTCTTGCCGCGCGCAACATCACCCCCAACAAGGTGCTGAATCAGGTCCTGAAGCGCTTCTTCGACTTTCTGCGCTCGGTCGACATGCTGATCTGGGCACTCTTTCTGACCCGCGCCTTCGGTCCCGGTCCTCTGGCTGGGTCCGGCGCGATTTTCCTCACCGAAACGGGCACGCTCGGCAAGCTCTATTCAGAAGGCCTGGAGAACGTCGACAACAGGCCGCGCGAAGGCATCAAATCGACCGGTGCGTCCACCGTACTCACGCATCGCTACGGCATTATTCCACAGGTCGTCCCTGTTTTCGTCAGCCAGACCCTCTACCAATGGGAGTCGAATGTTCGTGGCGCCACCATTATCGGCGCGGTTGGCGCGGGTGGTATCGGCCTCAAGCTTTGGGAAGCGATGCGCACCAACGCCAACTGGGAAAACGTCGCCTATATGGTGCTGTTGATCCTCGTTGTCGTCTTCCTGTTCGACATGGCCTCGAACGCGCTGCGCCATCGATTGATGGGCACCAAGGCACACTGAAAAAGCGCAGGATCGTTCCGGATCATCATCATTCTGTCACGGAAATCTTTTAGCCGGAAGCCAGCTTGCGGTGGCGGTCAAATCACTGAACACTACAATCCGCATTCGGAACGATTCCCAGGATACGAGCCTTGCGCTACGCACTCTATTTCACGCCGCCGAAGGACGATCCTTTGAACGGCACGGCCGCGCTCTGGCTCGGCCGCGATGCCTTCACCGGCGAAACTTACCCGGCTCCTGATCATCCGGACCTGCCGGCCGCCGAGCAGTTCGAGCTGACCGCCGATCCTCGCCGCTACGCTTTCCACGCGACGATAAAGGCGCCCTTCCATCTGGCAGCCTCCGTCACCGAGGAGGACCTGATCCAGGTTGTCGAGGATTTTGCCGCCCGCATATCGGCCTTCGAGATTCCCGAGCTGGTGCTTGGGCAACTGGGTAAATTCTTTGCGCTGGTGCCCGCTTTTCTGCATCCGCCGCTTCAGGATTTCGCTGCCACGGTGGTAAAATCCTTCGAACCGTTTCGGGCCGCCTTGTCGGATGCCGATATCGCGCGCCGCAATCCGGAGAAACTGAGCGAGAGGCAGAGGACCAATCTGTTGCGCTGGGGCTATCCCTATGTGATGGATGACTTCGGGTTTCATATGACGCTGACCGGCCAGGTGCCGCAGGAGCGTGCCGGCATAATGAAGGCCATTCTGGCGGAGCGTTTCGCCGCCTTTACTGGCCGGCCGCTCCCAATCACCGGCCTTGCCGTTTTCGTTGAGGAGGCGCGCGGCGCTCCGTTTACAGCTCATTCCTGGTGGCCGCTTGCCGGCGCGAAAAACTGAGAGACCATATTCAATGACCAAAGAAACCGTCTTCTCCAACGCCCGCATTGTCCTCGAGGATGAAATCATCGAAGGATCGGTCCTCGTCCGCGACGGCAAGATTGCCGATATCTCGACAGGCAGCTCTCGCGTCGGCGAGGATTTTGAAAGTGACTACCTGATCCCTGGTCTCGTCGAACTCCACACCGATCATCTCGAAGGCCACTATTCGCCGCGCCCGGGTCTGCGCTGGCACAAGACGGCTGCGATCCAGGCGCATGATGCCCAGATCGTCACATCCGGCATCACCACGGTCTTCGATTGCCTGCGCATGGGCGCCGACGAGGATGGCGGCTTCGAGCACGGCGAGATGCGCGAGATGGCAGATGCGATCCAGAAGGCCGAGCAGGAAGGCCGTTTGCGGGCTGAGCATCTGCTTCACCTGCGCTGCGAGGTTTCTGCCGACAACGTGCTGCAGCACTTCTCCGATTTCGAAAGCGATCCCTACGTCCGTCTTGTCTCGCTGATGGACCACGCGCCTGGCCAGCGGCAGTTCCAGACGATGGACCAGTACATCTTCTACTACCAGAAGAAGCGCGGTCTCTCCGATGCCGAGTTCGCCAAGTTCGTCGATCGCCGCGTGTCGGAGTCCGAGCGCAACTCGACGCCGCATCGCGCGGCCATTTCCAGGGTCTGCGCTGAGCGTGGCATTACCGTCGCCAGTCACGACGACGCAACGCTCGCCCATGTCGACGAAGCCATCGAAAATGGCGTTCGCCTCGCCGAATTCCCGACCAGCTTCAACGCTGCCAAGGCGTCGCACGAGCATGGCATGAGCGTGCTGATGGGCGCCCCGAACATCGTTCGCGGCAAGTCGCACTCCGGCAACATTGCCGCCCGTGATCTCGCCGAACACGGCGTTCTCGACGTGCTGTCCTCCGACTACGTCCCGCTCAGCCTCCTCTACGCACCCTTCCTGATCGCCGACGAAGTCGAGAGCATTTCGCTGCCGAAGGCGATCGCCATGGTCACTGCTACTCCGGCCCGCGCCGTCAGCCTCAGCGACCGCGGCCGCATCGCCACTGGCCTGCGCGCCGATCTCGTCCGCGTCTTCCGCGACCACGGCGTGCCGGTCACCCGTTCTGTTTGGCGTGAAGGGCGCCGTGTCGCATGAACCCGTCGCACGAACCTCACATCGTTCCGGGCACCGAACGCGGCATCATGGTCGTGGTCGTTGGTCCGAGCGGTGCCGGCAAGGACACGTTGATGGCGCTGGCCGCCAAGCACTTCCGGGGTCGTCCAGAGGTGCATTTCGTCCGCCGCGTCATCACCCGTCACACCCATGCCGGCGGCGAGCAGCATCTCGCCGTGTCGGACCAGGGCTTTGCGTCGATGGAACAGGCCGGAAGTTTTGCGGTCTGGTGGGAAGCACACGGCCTGAAATATGGCATTCCAGCCGAGGTGTCGGTCTCGCTCGCGCAGGGAAACCTGGTCATTGCCAACGGCTCCCGCTCGGCACTTCACCATTTCAAGGCCGCTTTCCCGCGACTCAAGGTCATCAATGTGACGGCGACCGCCGAGGTGCTGGCCAGCCGTCTGGAAGCGCGCGGCCGCGAGACGCATGAAGACATCATGGCGCGTCTCGCCCGCGGCCCGCTGACGGTGCGCGGCGATTACGACGTGACCGACCTCGACAACAGCAGTTCGCTGGAAGAAGGCGAGCGCAGGATCGTGGATGCGCTGAACGGCTTCCTCGCGGAAGTAGCATAGGATCGGGAGGTACGATGGCCATTGTTGTCGTTCCTTACAATCCCGAGTGGCCACGGCTTTTCGACGAGGTCAAAGCAGAGCTGCATCCGGTACTATCCGATTTGGCACCGGTTTTTCATCATGTCGGTAGCACATCGGTTCCTGGTCTTGCCGCGAAGCCCAAGATCGATCTGCACGCTGCTTTCCGCAATGAGGATGGGTTGCTGACCGCGATCGAGCGGGTAAAAGACCTCTCCGCCTACGCGTTTCACGGTGACAAATACAACGACCAGAGCTGGACCTTCACCAGCGGCAAGGGCTCCTACGGCGCGCGGCTCTATCTCTGTTCATCCGATAACCACGTGCTCCGCGATCGCATCGTTTTCCGCGACTACCTGCGGGCGCATCCCCAGCGGGCGCAAGCATACGCCGCGCTGAAGCTTCGCCTGATGAGCGAGGCGAACGACGATTGGGCCTACTACACCGGCGGCAAGCGGTGCAATTTTGTTGTGCGTGGAAAAAATCGAATGAACTTTCAGTGATTTGAACAAACTGTTCTTCCCCGCCGATCCCCGCGCAAATGATCTGCGGCACACTGATGACGTCATTGGACAGGGAGCCGGGTCGCGAACCGGATCTGACAAACTGGTCGAAATCCGGCGTTCGATGATCATTGCAGGAGAGGGATCGTAGGCCGTCAGGACCGGCGATCCACCGCAACGGAAGGGCCGAGAGACGCTCCTGTCGGCCTGGAAGAGTGGGGACTCGATGCGATCGGGCAGGCGGCACCGCCTGACAATCCACATCTACCACGACCGTCGCCTGCCCATTCCCGGCAAGGCCATGCCGTGCCGGATCATTCTCCGGCGCGGACATCACTGCTGGCGGCGGCACCAGTTCTGGGATGCCGCAGCCACTGCGTTATTCGCCTTCGCCGCGTCCAGCCACGATCTCGCGCTTGCCGACATGGTTTGCCGGGCCAACGAGACCTTCCTTTTCCATGCGCTCGACGAGCGAAGCCGCACGGTTGTAGCCGATGCCAAGACGGCGCTGGATGTAGGAGGTCGAGCACTTCTTGTCACGCATGACGACCTTGACCGCCTTGTCGTAGAGATCGTTACCGTCCTCGGCCGCCATGTCGCCCTTGTCGAAGACGGCGCTGTCCTCTTCCTCGGTGTCTTCCTCTTCGTCAGCTGTAACGGTGTCGAGATACTCCGGCCGCCCCTGCGTCTTCAGGTGCGCGACGACCTTCTCCACCTCGGCATCCGAAACAAATGGTCCGTGTACGCGCGAAATCCGCCCGCCGCCCTGCATATGCAGCATGTCGCCCTGGCCGAGCAGCTGTTCTGCGCCCTGCTCTCCAAGAATTGTGCGGCTGTCGATCTTCGACGTCACTTGGAAGGAGATGCGGGTCGGGAAGTTCGCCTTGATGGTGCCGGTAATGACGTCGACCGAAGGGCGCTGCGTCGCCATGATCAGGTGAATACCGGCCGCACGCGCCATCTGCGCCAGGCGCTGGATCGCGCCTTCGATTTCCTTGCCGGCGACCATCATCAGGTCGGCCATCTCGTCGACGATGACGACGATGTAAGGCATCGGCGTCAGATCCATCTCCTGTTGCTCCTCGATCGGAGCGCCGGTGCTTCTGTCGAAGCCGGTCTGGACCATGACGTGGATGGTCTCGCCCTTGTCGCGCGCCTGCGCCACGCGGCTGTTGTAGCCGTCGATATTGCGCACGCCGAGACGCGACATCTTGCGATAGCGATCCTCCATCTCGCGCACCGCCCACTTCAGCGCCATGACGGCCTTCTTGGGGTCGGTGACGACAGGTGTCAAAAGGTGCGGGATGCCATCATAGACGGAGAGTTCCAGCATCTTCGGATCGACCATGATCAGGCGGCACTGTTCCGGTGACATCCGGTAGAGTAGCGACAGGATCATCGTATTGATGGCGACGGATTTGCCCGAACCGGTGGTACCGGCGACGAGCAGGTGTGGCATCTTCGCAAGCTCGGCGATGACGGGTTCGCCGCCGATCGTCTTGCCGAGGCCGAGCGCAAGCTTGTAGCCGCTTTTCTCGAAATCCTGGCTTTCGATCATCTCACGGAAGTAGACGGTTTCGCGCAGCGCGTTCGGCAGCTCTATGCCGATGACGTTGCGGCCGGGAACCACGGCAACACGCGCCGACAGCGCCGACATCGAACGGGCGATATCGTCGGCCAAGCCGATGACGCGGGAGGACTTGACGCCCGGTGCCGGCTCGAACTCGTAAAGTGTGACGACGGGGCCGGGGCGGACATGGATGATCTCGCCCTTGATGCCGAAATCCTCGAGCACGCTTTCGAGAAGGCCGGCATTCTGCTCCAGCGTCTCCTGCGACATGATCTCGCCGACACGCTCCGGCGGTTCCTGCAGCAGCGAATGTGAGGGGAATTCGTAGCCGGAGGCATCCACCCTGGAGGGCACGATCTTCGGCGCGGCAAAGCGCGGCGCCGGAGCGAGCGGCTGGGGAGCCTGCGCGCGAACCGGCAGCGGAGCGATCGGCTGCGTCTTCGGCTGGACTGCCGCCGCTTCTTCTACGCGGGTCTGCCCGGTCGCGACCGGGCTCTGTGTTGTGCGGCCGCGCGTCAAACCGGGAGCGGGCGCGACGGGTGGCGGGGCGACTGGCTCAGGCATCGGTGCAACGGCGATTGTCTGATGTTGCCGACCTGGCCGCCACTCCATGACGCGGAACCGGCTGATGATCGATTCGGGGCTGACTTCCGGCCGCGGCAATGAAATCTGAGGCAGCAGGATCGGTTCGGCTACCGCTTCCTCGAAGGCCATGACCTCCCAGAACGCGAAGTCCGAAATAGCAGCCAGTTCATTGGATGCACGGACAATGGTCTGGGTTTCAGGCTGGACCGACATCACCGGCGATACAGCCACAGCCGGCTGCACTTCGATCGCAAGGGGGGTCTCGGCTTCATAGACTTCGAGTGGGACGTTGACGACAACAGGCGCCGCCGGCGCCACACTCGCGCCGATTTCGGCCGCAACGCGTTCCTGCAGCGCAAGAGGCGGCGTGTGAACCGGCGGTGCCGGCACGCGCTTCGGATTGATCAGATTTTCGGGCGTGCGGGTGAATCGCACATTCGGAGCCAGTGAAAAATTGCTCTGCCAGATGGGTGCCGTAGGCTTCTCGCCTGCGTATTCCTGCAGCTGTTCACCTTCGACTTCCGCGGAAATCTCCTCGGCCCCTGTCAGATTGGTTCTAGGAAAGCGCATACGACCGCTACTCACTCATGATTAGCAACTAATATCCGCTCTCGGATTAGGAAATGAAGGTTAATAAGTTCCTTCCGTCCGCACCGTCGGTCGATGAAAAATATAAAGAAAAATGTTTAATATCAACAATTTGAAAGGTGGAGAAAATTTTAATGGATTTTCGACGAAGCGCTCAGTGCGCTTCGTCCCAGTTGGTCGCCGAACGCGCGTCGACCCTCAGCGGCACGCGCATTTCAAGCGCCGGCATGGTGGCGTTTTCCATGACCGAAACGATGATCGGCGTGGCCTTTTCGACGTCCGCATCCTCGACCTCGAAGATCAGTTCGTCATGGACCTGCAGGAGCATGCGCACCCGGTCGCCAAGTCCCGCTTCGGCAAGCGCCGGTTCCATCTTGATCATTGCCCGGCGAATGATATCGGCCGCCGATCCCTGGATCGGTGCGTTGATCGCCGCACGCTCGTTGAAGGCGCGAACCGATGGATTGGAGGAACGGATTTCCGGGTAGTTGATTCGCCGCCCGAAGATCGTTTCGACGTAGCCCTTGTCGCGCGCCATCTGCTTGCGGCTGTCCATGTAGTCACGGATGCCGGGGAAGCGCTCGAAGTACTTCTTGATGTATTCGCCCGCTTCCGCGCGCTCGATCGAGAGCTGATTGGCAAGGCCGAAGGCGGAAATGCCGTAGATGATCCCAAAGTTGATTGCCTTGGCGCGACGGCGCACCTCTGACGGCATGCCCTCGACCGGAACGCCGAACATCTCGGACGCGGTCATGGCATGAATGTCGACACCGTCGGCAAAGGCCTGCGTCAGCTGCGGGATCTCCGCGACATGCGCGAGCACGCGCAGTTCGATCTGGCTGTAGTCGGCCGAAATCAGCTTGTGGCCCGGCGACGAAATGAATGCCGTGCGGATCTTGCGGCCTTCCGCCGTCCGCACCGGAATGTTCTGCAGGTTCGGTTCCGAGGAGGACAGCCGGCCTGTCGTCGTCGAAGCCAGCGAATAGGAGGTGTGGACCCGCTTCGTCTGGGGGTGAACGTATCCCGGTAGCGCATCGGTGTAGGTCGACTTGAGCTTGGTCAGCTGGCGCCAGTCGACGATCTTGCGTGGCAGTTCGAAGCCCGCGGCTGCGAGGTCTTCGAGCACGCTTGCCGAGGTGGACCACTGGCCAGTCTTCGTCTTCGTACCGCCGGCCAGTCCCATCTTGCCAAACAGGATATCGCCCAGCTGCTTCGGCGAGCCGATGGTGAAGCGCCCGCCCGCGAGTTTGAAAATTTCGTCCTCGAGCGCGGCGGCGCCCTGTGCGAGATCGCCGGACAGGCGCGAGAGGATCTGCCGGTCAACGGTGATACCGCGCTCTTCCATATGCGCCAGAACGGGCACCAGTGGGCGCTCAAGACGTTCGTAAACCGTCGTCAGTTTCTCGGCCGCAAGGCGCGGCTTCAGGACCAGCCAGAGCCGCAGCGTGATATCGGCATCCTCCGCGGCGTAGTGCGTCGCGCGATCGATATCGACGAGGTCGAATGTAACGTTCGACTTACCACTGCCAGCCACGTCCTTGTAGGCAATGGGTGTATGGCCGAGGAGCTTCTCCGACAGCGGATCCATGCCGTGCGCGCCGGTTCCGGCGTCCAGCACGTAGGAGATCAGCATCGTATCGTCGAAGTTCTTCGTTTCGACGCCGTAGCGCTTCATCAGCAGGTAGTCGTATTTGAGGTTCTGGGCGACCTTCAGGATCGACTCGTCTTCCAAAAGCGCCTTCAGTCGGGGAAGGGCGTCCCGCATCGGGATCTGGTTGTCTGCAAGCCCGCCGCCGAGCAGATCGCCGACGCCCGTCTTGTGGCCGATCGGGACATAGGCGGCGCGGATGCTGGTGCCGGTGGGGTTCTTGTCGTTGTCGGCGATCGCCATCGAGAACCCGACGAGCTCCGCCTGCATCGCATCGAGCGACGTTGTCTCGGTGTCGAAGCCAACCACTCCGGTATCGCGCGCATCGGCAATCCATTTGTCGAGCGTCGCGACATCGCGAATGGTGACATAGCGCGAGTGGTCGAACGGCAGCGAGGCAAACGCTTCTGCGCGCGCCTTGGCAAAATTAGCCGGCAAGAAGGTGCCTTCGCGACCATTCGCGCCGTTCGCCTTTGCCGGAACAGGCACCGCCTCGCCGGCGACCTCGGGAATTCCACCGGCAACCGGCTCCGGCTCGGCGGCATCGAGGTCCGGCCCGCGCGCTGCTGCACCCCACTCGACCGGCACATCGACCGCATCGATGGCGCTGGCATCGCAATCGCAAGCCTCGGCCACCCGCCGCGTCAGCGAGGTAAACTGCATGGCCTTCAGGAAACCGATCAGCTTTGGCCCGTTTTGCGGCTCGAGGATCAGGTCTTCGACCTTGAGTTCAAGCGGAACGTCGGTGCGCAGCCGCACCAGCTCACGCGACAGGCGGGCCTTGTCGGCATTCTCGATGATCGTCTGGCGGCGCTTCTCCTGCTTGATCTCGGTCGCGCGTTCGAGAAGCGCATCGAGATTGCCGTACTCGGCAAGCAGCTGCGCCGCCGTCTTCGGGCCAATGCCGGGAATGCCAGGCACGTTGTCGACCGAGTCGCCGGTCATCGCCTGAAGATCGATCATTTTCTCGGGTGGAACGCCCCATTTCTCAATGACATCAGGGATACCGATCTGCTTGTCCTTCATGCTGTCGTACATGTGGACAGCAGGCGTCACCAGCTGCATCAAATCCTTGTCCGAGGAGACGATCGTCACGTCAGCGCCGAGGGCCTCGGCCTGGCGGGCATAGGTCGCAATGATGTCGTCGGCCTCGAAGCCTTCAGTTTCGATGCACGGCAGATTGAAGGCCCGCGTGGCTTGGCGGATGAGCCCGAATTGGGGGATCAGTTCCTCCGGCGGCGCCGAGCGGTTGGCCTTGTAGGCGTCGTAGAGATCCTTGCGGAACGTCCTTGCCGAGTAGTCGAAGACGACCGCCAAATGCGTCGGCGTCACGCCGACCGACGTGTCGCGCGCATCCGTCAATAGCTTCCACAACATGTTGCAGAATCCTGACACCGCGCCGACCGGCAAACCATCGGATTTGCGGGTCAAAGGGGGGAGTGCGTGAAAGGCTCGAAAGATGAAACCGGAGCCGTCGACAAGGAAAAGATGATCGCCTTTTTTCATGGCGTCATGGATAGCGCGGCGACCTTGGAAGGTCCATATAAAGTTCGGAGGGAGAAAAGATTCTGCCTCACCAAACTGTTACTAATTTGTAATAGTCAATCCTCGGCTTTCCCTTGAAAAGCCACATTCCCGATCACAAATGATTACTACCGACGTTTGATCGTGTTGATCGCGTCGAGGGTCTGATAGCTGGCTTGTCCCCCGCCGCATCGGACTTGGACAAAGGCCTTATCCCCTCTCCGGGCCTTTGTCCCCATTTTAGAGCCGCCATAGCCAGACCTCCAGGCTATGGCGGCTTTGTTTTTCTGCTCTATCTTTCCAAGGAAAACCTGCGATGAAGCGTTTGTGATCCATCGTATGAGATTTGTTGCATTGTTTTGTCGAGTTTTTTGCGACTAACTGAAAAGATGGGAATTAATCGTATGGACTCGGGGGCTTACCTTGCCAGCCAGCTGGCCAAGGGCTTCGCTCGTTCGCTCCAACAGCGCGCGGCAAGGCTCGGCTTTTCGCCGGGGCAGTTCCCAGTTCTTCTCGAACTTTGGGCCGAGGACGGGCTGACGCAGAAGCAATTGCTGGCCCGCGTCGACATCGAACAGGCGACGATGGCAAACACCCTTGCACGCATGGCGCGCGACGGGCTCATCGACCGCCGCCCGCATCCGTCCGACAAGCGCGCCCAGCTGATCTTCCTGACGGACAAGGCCAAGGGCATGGAAGACGACGCGATCGAGGCGGCGCGTGAAGCGGATCTAGCGCTGTTTGAGGGCTTCAAGAGCTTCGAGCGCGAGCTGACCCTCGAATATATCCGTCGCCTTCTCGACAACGCCAAGAAGCTCTGAGCTCTATTCCGCCGCCGTTATGGTGGCGGAAGCGAGCGGCCGATCCAACTCGCCGTGGGTTGCGAGGAAGCTCTCACGCGCTGCCAGCTTGACGCTCGGCTCGATGTCCGGCTTGCCGAGAAGCAGGCCCTGCATCTGCTCGCAGCCTTCCTCGATGACGATCTGACGCTGAAGTTCCGTTTCGACGCCTTCGGTCACGACCTGAATTCCCAGGCTGTGACCGAGACCGATGATGGCGCGCACGATGGAACGGGCGGCGGCGTCATGTTCGAGAATGCCCGTGAAGCTGCGATCCACCTTGATCTTGTCAAATGGCAAAGCGCGCAGGTTCGAAAGCGATGAGAAGCCCGTTCCGAAGTCGTCCATGACGATGCGAACGCCGAGTCCATGCAGACGCATCAGCGTTGCGATGACATTGCTTCGGTCGCGCACGAAGGCAGCTTCGGTAATTTCCAGTTCCAGCCTCTCCGGGGCCAACCCGGTCTCTTCGAGGATAGCCGCGACCCGCTCGCAAAGGTTCGGGAGCATGAACTGCACCGGCGAGACGTTGACGGCAATGGACAGTGGCTGCGGCCACCGCGCCGCTTCGGTGCATGCCTGGCGCATCACCCACTCTCCAAGCTGCACGATCACGCCGCTTTCCTCGGCTATGCCGATAAAGACCTCTGGTTCACTCATGCCATGTCCGGGCCGATTCCACCGCATCAGGGCTTCATAGCCGGTGACGGTATCCGTCCTGCTGTCGAGGATCGGTTGGTAGCTTACGGAGACCTGATTGCGCGTGATCGCATGCCGCAGCTCGGCCTCGATCTGGCGGCGGGCGCGCACGGCCTCATCCATTTCCGCGTCGAAGAAGCAGGCCTTGCCGCGCCCGCCGTGCTTGGCACGGTAAAGCGCCGTATCGGCGTTATCGCTCAGCTCCTCCGCCGTGTGTCCGTCCGTAGGATAAACAGCAATACCGACACTGATGCCGACGGCGGTCGGATCGCGGGCGATATCCATTTCAGCGGCGAGCCCGTCAAGAATAAGCCCAGCGAGCTTGCGCGCGGCGTCCGGCTGCTGCTTGCCCGTCTGGATGATCGCGAACTCATCGCCTCCAAGTCGGGCGACCGTGTCGCCGTCGTCGGCCACGCGCTGCAGGATTGTCGAAACCTTGCAGAGGATGCGGTCGCCCTCCGCATGCCCGAAGATGTCGTTGACGGCCTTGAAGCGATCGAGGTCCAGACAGAAGACGGCAATCTGCGTGTGCTTGCGCTGGGCCAGTTGAAGGGCATGGCGGATGCGCGTGTCAAACAGCGAACGGTTCGGCAGGCCGGTCAAAACGTCGTGCTGCGCGAGATGTTCGATCATTTTCTCAGCGCGCTTGCGCTCGGTGAGATCGCGAATCACCAGGACGTCGCAGTTGCGCCCACGATAGACCATGCGACGGGACAGGATCTCCACCGGGATCTCGCTGTCGTCTTTGGTGGTCAGCTGCGTTTCCTCTCGGAAGACTGTCGTACTTCCATCCATGCTCATCAGAACGGAGGTCGGATCACCCCCGAGCAACTCGGCCAATTGCCAGCCCGACATTTGCTGGAACCGTTCGTTGGCGTCGACGATCTTTCCTTCGCGCAGAACGAGCAGCCCCTCCATCGAGGCGTTTGCGAGGCCGCGCAGATCGGTCAGATGGCTTTCGAGAAACACCGCGCCGAGAGCGACGAGGATCAGGGCAGTAGACACCACCATGATGATCGCCGCCAGCGCTTTGGGCTCCAGAACAGTCGTGGTCACGCTTCGTCCCGGCTCGGGAATGAGCGTAATACTGCTCATGGAGATGAAATGCATCGCTGCGATGGCGAGCACCATGGCGATCGCCGACACCAGCAGCCGTTTCGTTCCCTTGAGCCTCTTGAAGGAGAGAAACGCCATGCTCGCGAGTGTCGCACCAATCCACAGCGCGATCAGCGTTGCCGGGAGATCGTAGACGATATCAACTTGGGCTTCGATCGCCCGCATGCCGGTCAGATGCATCGAACCGATGCCGAGTGCCATCAAGATGCCGCCGGGCACGAAGGAATACTCACTCGAACCCTCCACGGAAACCAGGATGGCGAGCCACGAGACGCATATCGCCAGTATGACGGAGAGTGTTGTCAGGCCAAGACCATAAGTGATCGTGAAGCCGCCGTCGTAGGCCAGCATGGAGATGAAGTGCGTAGCCCAGATGCCAACGCCGCAGGCAAATGCCGATGCCATGATCCAGTGCCGTTGCTGTCCGGGGTCGCATTCCTGAGCGCGGAACAAGAGCAGCATGGAGGCAAGGTTGCCGATCAGGCAAACGATGACGGCGGCAACAATCAGACGCCAGTCATGGTTCTCGCGAATGCAGGTGACTACAGAGAACATATCTCACCTCGAACACATTGCCGGTATACTATTTATCCTTCCCTAAATAACCGTAAATTGTATATGCGATTTCATGCATTCGTCTTGCGGTATATCTGACGCGCCCATCCGTCGTGATCGTCTCCTCTCTCGATCTTTTTTCAACTCGAAAGCGATTTACCTTTGGTCTATCGTCCCGCGGAATTTCGAAAGGAGTCGAAAATGACTGACGTAACGCCGGTGCTTTCGCGCGCAGATCAAAATCTGCCATCAAGCCTCGACAAGCTGTTTGAACTCTTGAGGATCAAATCGATCTCCACTGACCCGGCCTTCAAGGTCGAGTGCCGCAAGGCGGCCGAATGGCTGGTTTCCTATCTCGAGACGCTGGGTTTCGATGCTTCCGTGCGCGATACGCCCGGTCATCCCATGGTTGTCGCCCACCATGCCGGTGCGAGCGCCGACGCACCGCACGTGCTGTTTTACGGCCATTACGACGTGCAGCCGGTCGATCCCATCGAGCTTTGGGAGAATGATCCGTTCGAACCGTCGATCAAGGATGTCGGCAATGGCCGGAAGATCCTTACGGGTCGCGGCACCGCCGACGACAAGGGCCAGTTGATGACCTTCGTCGAAGCCTGCCGCGCCTACAAGGAAGTCAACGGTGCTTTGCCCTGCCGCATCACAATCCTTTTCGAAGGCGAAGAGGAATCCGGTTCACCGTCGCTGAAGCCGTTCCTCGAGGCCAACGCCGCGGAATTGAAGGCGGACTACGCCCTCGTGTGCGACACCGGCATGTGGGACCGCGATACGCCGGCGATTGCTGCGGCGCTTCGGGGTCTCGTCGGCGAAGAGGTCGTCGTGACGGCAGCCGACCGCGATTTGCACTCCGGCCTGTTCGGCGGTGCCGCCGCAAATCCGATCCATATCCTGACGGCAGCACTTGCTGGCCTGCACGATGAAACCGGCCGCATCACGCTCGAGGGCTTCTATGATGGCGTGGAGGAAACGCCGGCCAATATAAAGGCATCCTGGGAAACACTCGGCAAGACCGCCGAGACCTTCCTGGGCGAGGTGGGTCTGTCGATCCCGTCGGGAGAGAAAGGCCGGTCGGTCCTCGAATTGACCTGGGCGCGTCCGACCGCTGAGGTCAATGGCATCTGGGGTGGCTATACCGGTGAAGGTTTCAAGACGGTGATCGCAGCCAAGGCCTCCGCCAAGGTCTCCTTCCGTCTCGTCGGGACGCAGGATCCGGATGCCGTCCGGGAAAGCTTCCGCACCTACATCCGCTCGAAAATCCCCGCCGATTGCTCCGTCGATTTCCATCCGCATGGCGGCTCGCCGGCCATCCATCTTTCCTACGATTCGCCGGTGCTGACGAAGGCCAAGAATGCGCTTTCCGACGAGTGGCCGAGGCCTGCCGTGGTCATCGGCATGGGCGGATCGATCCCGATCGTCGGTGACTTCCAGAAGATGCTCGGCATGGAATCGTTGCTGGTTGGCTTCGGCCTCAGCGACGACCGCATTCACTCGCCAAACGAGAAGTACGAGCTCGCTTCCTATCACAAGGGTATCCGGTCCTGGATTCGCATCGTGGAAGCGCTGGCCAAGTAATAGGAAAGCGCGCCTCGAGCGCCCGAAAAACAAAAAGGCCGGAACAAGCCGGCCTTTCGTCATTCGCTTCACTTCGATGCCAGTACATCCGTGGTCAAGGAGGAAGCGAATGTTGCAGCCAGACTGATCGGGAAAGGTTAACGAATGGCTAACCGCAGAGCCGCGATCAAAACGATGGAAGCGGCAACGTTGCTTGCGCGCACAGCTTTCCATCGGCTGCAATATGTTGGTCCCTATGTCGGAACGCCGACCTCGGGTTTCAAGTAGGCGAACGCATGTCTGTGTTTCGAAGCTTTCAAGTGTTCGACGAGAGCGCTTCAGCGACCGCCATTTTGCCTACGCCTGTGCTTGCCGAGGTAGAGGCTTTCATAGGAGAAATGGGAAGGCCCGGCGCTCTGGGAGAGACACCGGGCCTGATCGTGATCGGCACGTTTGAGGGGAGACGGCCGACCTTTAGCGAAACGTGTAGGGCGTGTTTCGCTACGGAACTAATTCACTGCGTCCCTAATGGTTCCCTGCTACCAGAGAGAAACTGAATTCTGACGACAGCCCAGCAACTCGCGCATCTCCGCGAACGGGCCGTGCAGCATCTTCAGGCGGCTCTCTTCCATCTTTGTCAGCCGGTAGCGGCGCGCAAACTCTTGCACGCTCCAGACTTCACGCAGCCTGAATTCTTCGGTGTTACTAAAGTCGATGCTCATGAAATGCCTACCTAATGCGCGTTCTGCGCTAATCTTAGGCGCAATTCGACCTGCTATATGTCAGATTTGTGACAGTCGCAACGAATGGCAGCCATGCCAAAAAAGCGTGGCTTGGAGGGCCAAATGAAACAGAGCCCGGCTAGGCCGGGCTCTGATGCTGTCTTCGGTTCGGAGAATGTGATCAGCGCCAATCGCGGTAGCGATCACGAGCCCACGGCGGCGGACGATCCCATCCGTAGGACCGCTCGTAACGCCAGCCATAGCGTGGCGGGCCGCCCCATCCATAGCGGCGGTCATCGCGCCAGCCGTAACGCGGTGGTGGAGGCCGGTTCCAGTTCGGGCGGCAATTGCCCCACCGCGTCAGGTGGTACCCGCGCCCGCAAGCGTAGTCGACAAGTACCGTATTTGGGGCCGCAATGCCGTTCATCGGCGCGACCGGCATCGCTTCAGCCACGGAAACGCCAAATCCACACATGGCGATCGCGACTGCAATCATTCTCATACGCATCTCTGCACCTCTGTTATGCAAGTCCCTTGCGCGTCGATTAGAGAGCCGGTTCGGTGAATGGGGGCTGAACCAAATTTGACATTATTGGGGCAAACGCGGACCGCTCTAACCACTTCTTAACCACCCCTTAAATCGCCGCATTTAAAGTTCAACCGGGCGAAGAACCGTTTGGCAAAGCACGGTTTCTGCGGCGTCGCCGCGCAAGAAGCGAAGATGGGGTGCACCGGGTACTAGATGGCGGGCAGAGGCAAATCACGCGACAGGATCGAACCTTCTTTCAGCGGTCGCGACGACCGTGACGACGATGACGATTTCTCGCTCGATGCCGATGACCGCGTGGTGCGCGGACGCTCGACTAGGCGCGCAGCGCCGAAATCGTCCCGCGCGCGGCAGCCGGAGCGTCGCAAACGCGACCGCCGCGATCGCGAAGGCGGTGGGCTTTTCGGCCTCATCCGTCGCATCGTCTACTGGTGCATCGTTTTCGGCATTTGGGCTGGGATCGGCGTCGCCGGCCTCGTTATCTACTACGGCTCGCGTATGCCGAGCGCCAGCACCTGGGCCATTCCGGAGCGTCCGCCGAACGTCAAGATCACCGCTGTCGACGGCAGCGTCATCGCCAATCGCGGCACGACGGGCGGCGAGGCCCTCGCGCTCGAAGACATGTCGCCGTACATTCCCGAAGCGATCGTCGCCATCGAAGATCGCCGCTTCTACTCGCATTTCGGCGTCGATCCGCTTGGCCTTGCACGTGCCTTCGTCACCAATCTGACGACCGGGCACATGGTCCAGGGTGGCTCGACGCTGACGCAGCAGCTTGCAAAGAACCTCTTCCTGTCGCCGGACCGCACGCTGGAGCGCAAGGTGCAGGAAGTCCTGCTCGCCCTGTGGCTGGAGCAGAAATACACCAAGGACCAGATCCTTGCGATGTATCTCAATCGCGTGTTTTTCGGCTCGAACGCGTACGGCGTCGAAGCTGCCTCGCGCCGTTACTTCAACAAGTCCGCACGCGATGTGAACCTCGGTGAAGCAGCCCTTCTTGCCGGTCTCGTCAAGGCACCGTCGCGTCTGTCGCCGGCACGCGATCCCGAGGCCGCCAATGCCCGCGCACAGGTGGTGCTGCAGACGATGCGCGAGCAGGGCTATATCACCGATGACGAAGTCAAGACCGCCATGTCGCAGACGCCGGCCAAGGCAAAGCGCTATTGGTCAGGTGCCGGCCACTATGTTGCCGATATGGTGATGGACCAGCTGCCCGCCCTGATTGGCGACGTCAAGGAAGACATTGTCGTCGACACGACGATCGACAAGACCCTGGAAAAGCGCGCGGAGCAGTCGCTGAATGACGTCCTTGGTAAGGATGGCGCCAAGCTCGATGCCTCGCAGGCAGCACTGGTCTCTCTCGATGGGACCGGTGCAATCCGTGCCCTCGTCGGCGGCAGGGACTATGCCGACAGTCAGTTCAACCGCGCCGTCACCGCCAAACGCCAGCCCGGATCGTCCTTCAAGCCGTTCGTCTACGCTGCAGCGCTGGAAAAGGGCCTGACGCCGTTCTCCGTATTCAATGACGCGCCGATTCGCATAGGCGATTGGACGCCCGAGAATTACGAGAAGAAGTATAATGGCGAAGTGACCCTCGCGACGGCGCTTGCAAAGTCGCTGAACACGGTCGCCGCCCAGCTGGTCATGTATGATGGGCCGGATCAGGTCATCAAGTTGGCTCACCGCCTCGGCATCGAATCGGAACTGCAGCCGAATGCGTCGATTGCTTTGGGTACATCGGAAGTGTCGTTAATGGAGCTCACCGGCGCCTACGCCGCCTTCATGAATGGCGGCTACAAGGCGACGCCGCACGTCATCCGTCGCGTGACGACGGCCGACGGCAGCAAGGTGCTCTACGAGAACACCTACGATAATCCGCCTCGCGTCCTGTCGGAAGCGATTGCCGCCAACATGAACACGATGATGATGGGCGTCATCAACCAGGGAACGGGCAAGAGCGCGAAACTTGCCGGCTGGCAGGCAGCTGGCAAGACCGGCACCACCCAAAATTCGCGGGACGCGCTCTTTGTTGGCTTCACCAGCAATCTCACAACTGGCGTCTGGTTCGGCAACGACGATGGCAAGCCGATGAAGAAGGTGACAGGGGGCGGCCTGCCGGCCAAGGCGTGGCAGGAATTCATGGTCGCCGCACACAAGGGACTGTCGCCGGCACCGCTGTTCGGCAACGGGCAGTTCATGGCTGATCCCGCAGCCAATCCCGGTGTTGGCGATCAGCCGATGGCGTCTGTCGAGCCTGGTGCGGCGCCACCGCTTGAAGAGCCGACGACGATCGGCAGCATTCTTTCCGGTGTCTTCGGAGGCGGGGCCGATGTTCGTGAGCGCAATCCGCAGGCGACCGACCGACCGAGACGTCAGCCGATGGCGCCTGCTAATGGCGGTCCGGTGCCTCCCGCCGACGTCGCTCAGGACGGCGATGATGGCTACGGCGATGCGCTGCCGCCTGGTGATATTGGCGAGCCTGAACCGTCGCCGGCAGGCAGGCCGAGACGGACGACATTGCTCGACTTGATCATGGGGCAGTAGCCAAAGCGTTTGGCCGGAAAAATGCCATTTTCCTGCGCCTGTCGAAATTAATCGCTGGGCGCTTGTTTTGCTGGTTTTCTGGCTATTTCTCGCCTTGCAGTCCCGAAAACCGCTCCTTATATACGCGGCATCACCGCAATCACGATTGCGTTAATCTTAAAGACCCATCCCGTAAGGGGCTGTCAGGGAAATGCCTTCTCGGGGTTCCGACAGCTTGCTTCAAGGAGAGAATGACATGGCAAAAGTAATTGGTATCGACCTCGGAACGACAAATTCCTGCGTCGCGGTCATGGACGGCAAAGACGCAAAGGTCATTGAGAATGCGGAAGGCGCGCGCACGACCCCTTCCATGGTGGCATTTTCCGATGACGGCGAGCGCCTCGTCGGTCAGCCGGCCAAGCGCCAGGCTGTCACCAACCCCACGAATACCCTCTTCGCTGTAAAGCGCCTCATCGGCCGCCGCTACGAAGATCCGACCGTTGAGAAGGACAAGAGCCTCGTTCCTTTCCACATCGTCAAGGGTGACAACGGCGACGCCTGGGTCGAGGCCCAGGGCAAGTCCTATTCTCCGGCACAGATCTCCGCGATGATCCTTCAGAAGATGAAGGAAACCGCCGAATCCTATCTCGGTGAAAAGGTCGAAAAGGCCGTCATCACCGTTCCCGCATACTTCAACGACGCACAGCGCCAGGCAACCAAGGATGCCGGCAAGATCGCTGGTCTCGAAGTTCTCCGTATCATCAACGAGCCGACGGCGGCAGCCCTTGCCTACGGTCTCGACAAGAAGGACGGCAAGACCATCGCCGTTTACGACTTGGGTGGCGGTACTTTCGATATCTCGATCCTCGAAATCGGCGACGGCGTCTTCGAAGTGAAGTCCACCAACGGCGATACCTTCCTCGGCGGTGAAGACTTCGACATGCGTCTCGTCGAATACCTCGTTGCCGAGTTCAAGAAGGACAACGGCATCGACCTCAAGGGCGACAAGCTTGCTCTGCAGCGCCTCAAGGAAGCTGCTGAAAAGGCGAAGATTGAACTGTCCTCCGCTCAGCAGACCGAAATCAACCTGCCGTTCATCACGGCCGATGCAACCGGTCCGAAGCACCTGACGCTGAAGCTGACCCGCGCCAAGCTGGAAAGCCTGGTCGACGATCTCGTCCAGCGCACCATCGCGCCGTGCAAGGCAGCCCTCAAGGACGCCGGTGTCACGCCTGCAGAGATCGATGAAGTCGTTCTCGTCGGTGGTATGAGCCGCATGCCGAAGGTGCAGGAAGTCGTCAAGCAGCTGTTCGGCAAGGAGCCGCACAAGGGCGTCAACCCGGATGAAGTCGTCGCTCTCGGCGCCGCCATCCAGGCCGGCGTTCTGCAGGGCGACGTCAAGGACGTTCTGCTTCTCGACGTAACCCCGCTGTCCCTCGGCATCGAAACGCTGGGCGGCGTCTTCACCCGTCTGATCGAGCGCAACACCACGATCCCGACGAAGAAGTCGCAGACCTTCTCGACCGCCGACGACAACCAGCAGGCCGTCACCATCCGCGTTTCGCAGGGCGAGCGCGAAATGGCTGCCGACAACAAGCTGCTCGGCCAGTTCGACCTCGTTGGCCTGCCGCCGGCACCGCGTGGCGTTCCGCAGATCGAAGTGACCTTCGACATCGACGCCAACGGCATCGTGCAGGTTTCGGCCAAGGACAAGGGTACCGGCAAGGAACAGCAGATCCGCATCCAGGCTTCGGGTGGTCTCTCCGACGCCGACATCGAGAAGATGGTCAAGGATGCCGAAGCCAACGCCGAAGCCGACAAGAAGCGCCGCGAAGCCGTGGAAGCCAAGAATCAGGCCGAAAGCCTGATCCACTCCACGGAAAAGTCGCTGAAGGATTACGGCGACAAGGTTTCTGAAGCCGACCGCACCGCGATCTCCGATGCGATCGCCGCTCTGAAATCTGCTGTCGAAGCAACCGAGCCGGATGCTGAAGACATCAAGGCGAAGACCCAGACCCTCATGGAAGTTTCCATGAAGCTCGGTCAGGCGATTTATGAAGCCCAGCAGGCTGAAGCCGGCTCTGCGGACGCTTCGGCAGAAGGCGGTGATGACAATGTCGTCGATGCCGACTACGAAGAAGTCAAGGACGACGACCGCAAGAAGTCCGCGTAAGCGAGACGAAGCGGTCTAGCTTGAAACTGACGTTCCGGCTGCTCACCATGGCAGCCGGAAAACCATTTCCGGGGTCTAATCCTTAATGGCAAAAGCCGATTTTTACGAAACGCTGGGTGTCGCCAAGACGGCGGACGACAAAGAGCTGAAAAGCGCCTTCCGCAAACTCGCCATGAAGTTTCATCCGGACAAGAATCCGGGCGACCATGACGCCGAGCGCAAATTCAAGGAAATCAACGAAGCCTACGAGACGCTCAAGGATCCGCAGAAACGCGCGGCCTATGACCGGTATGGTCACGCAGCCTTCGAACACGGCGGCATGGGCGGTGGCGGCGGCGGTTTCGGCGGCGGCGGCTTCTCCGACATTTTCGAGGATATCTTCGGCGAGATGATGGGCGGCGGTCGTCAGCGGCAGCGCTCGTCCGGCGGACGCGAGCGTGGCGCCGATCTTCGTTACAACATGGAAATTTCGCTGGAGGAATCATTCTCGGGCAAGACGGCACAGATTCGCGTGCCGACATCGATTACCTGCGACGTCTGTTCCGGCTCGGGCGCAAAGCCGGGCACCCAGCCGAAGACCTGCGGCACCTGCCAGGGTTCCGGCCGCGTACGCGCAGCCCAGGGCTTCTTCTCGATCGAGCGGACCTGCCCGACCTGTCACGGTCGCGGCACGATCATTCCCGATCCCTGCACGAAGTGCCATGGCCAGGGCCGCGTCACTGAAGAGCGTTCGCTTTCCGTGAACATTCCGGCCGGCATCGAAGACGGCACCCGCATCCGCCTGCAGGGCGAGGGCGAAGCCGGCATGCGCGGCGGTCCGGCGGGCGATCTCTATATTTTCCTGTCGGTCAAGCCGCATGAATTCTATCAGCGCGATGGCGCCGATCTTTACTGCACCATCCCGATCTCGATGACGACGGCTGCCCTCGGCGGCACCTTTGACGTCGCGACGCTCGACGGCACGAAGTCGCGTGTGACCGTGCCGGAAGGCACCCAGGCCGGCAAGCAGTTCCGTCTGAAGGGCAAGGGTATGCCGGTGCTGCGTTCGCCCCAAACAGGCGACCTCTACATCCAGATCCAGATCGAGACCCCTCAGAAGCTGACGAAGCGCCAGCGCGAGCTACTTCAGGAGTTCGAGCAGCTTTCCTCGAAGGAGAACAATCCGGAATCGACCGGGTTCTTTGCGCGGATGAAGGAATTCTTCGAGAACTGATCGATCAGACACGAAATGCCGCAAAGGCCCGGTTGTTACAACCGGGCCTTTGTTGTTTTTGGTCCCACCAGACTATGCAGGGTTGTTGCGGCGGTGTGACCTTCATAATCAAAATCGCTTTATTATCTTGTATCAACCGAATGATTGGCAGGACATTAAGATAATAAAAGGTTAAATTAGCAGATCTCGCAACATTGCAGCGCCGGGGGACACTTGGAACGCCGTCTCGCAGCCATCCTTGCAGCAGACATCGTCGGCTACAGCCGATTGATGGGCTCAGACGAATCCGGGACGCTGAGTGCGGTGAAAAATTGCCGCACCGAGTTCCTCAATCCAAAGATTGCCCAGCATCGCGGCCGCATCGTCAAGCTCACCGGTGATGGCATGCTGGTCGAATTCTCCAGCATCGTGAATGCCGTCGCTTGTGCCGATGAGATTCAGCGCGAGACGGCTCAGCGAAACCTGTCCGTCCTGGAAGACAAGCGGATCGAATTTCGGATTGGCATCCATCTGGGCGACGTGATCGTCGAGGAGGGTGACATCTTCGGAGATGGCGTGAATGTTGCCGCGCGGCTTGAGACGCTCGCTGAGCCGGGCGGCGTTGCGGTCTCCGCTTCCGTGAGGGACCATGTCGGAACTCGGCTCGACCTTTCCTTCGAGGACAGGGGCGAGCATAGGCTCAAGAACATCAAGGAGCCGGTGAGGGTCTACGCGATTTCGCCACGGCGGGCGCTGCCACTGAAGGTGAACAAGGCCGCTTTGACCGCGGCTAGGGAAAAGCACAAGCAGCTTGTCGCCGTGCTGCCGTTCACCAATATGAGCGGTGACGCTGAGCAGGAGTATTTTTCCGACGGCATCACAGAAGACATCATCACCGACCTCTCGAAGATCTCGAATCTTTACGTCGTCGCGCGTAACACCGCCTTCACTTACAAGGGAAAATCGGTGCAGGTGAAGCAGGTCGCGGCCGAGCTCGGTGTCGACTTTGTTCTCGAGGGAAGCGTCCGCAAGGCGGCGCAGCGCGTGCGCATCACGGGACAGTTGATTGACGCTAGGAATGGCGGGCACCTCTGGGCGGACCGCTTTGATCGCGACCTGACCGACATCTTTGCGATCCAGGACGAGATCACGCACGCGATCGTCGACCAGCTCAAGATCAAGCTCTTGCCCGAGGAGCGGCGGGCAATCGAGGCGGAACCGACAAACAATGTCGAGGCCTACACCTACTATCTGCGCGGCCGGCAGCTTTCCCACACCTGGACAAGGCCTTACCTAGTCTTGGCCCGACGGATGTTTGCAACGGCAGTCGCGCTGGATCCGGAATATGCGCGTGCCTATGCCGGCATGGCCGATTGCGAGTCGGCGCTGCGCGACTGGCATGCGGGAGAGTACACGCTACAGGGAATTCTCAATCTGAGCGCCAAGGCACTTGCGCTCGATCCAAATCTTGCGGAGGCGCATGCCTCGCGGGGGCTGGCGCTGCACCAGGACGGGCGAGACGAGGAGGCGCTTGCCGAGTTCGAAAAGGCGTTGGCGCTGGAGCCCGATCTCTATGAAGCGAATTTCCACTACGGCCGCTTTCTTTTCATGCAGGGCAAGTTCGAGGGCGCGATCACCTTCTTCACAAGGGCAGCCGAGATACGTCCCGACGACTATCTCTCGCCGATCCATTTGATGAGTGCATGTCGATCGCTTGGGTTGGAGGAAGAACGAGCGCATTGGGCGCGCGTGTGCATCGAGCGCGCCGAAGAGGCCTTGGAGCGGCATCCGGAAAACTCGGGGCCGGCTCATCGCGGCGCGCTCGCATTGGCTCACATGGGCGAAGCGGAGCGAGCAAAGGAGTGGGTGAAGCGCGCGCAGACGATCGATCCGGATGATATCGTTGCGCAATACAACGTCGCCTGCGTTTATGCGCTATTGAACGAATGCGACGCCGCGCTCGACTTGTTGGAGGAACTGCTGCCGCAGTCGTCTTGTTATCATATCCTGTGGTTCAAGCACGACTCGGACCTGGATTCGGTGCGCGATCACCCACGGTTCGAGAAAATGCTGGATGCGATCGAGGCGTGTTCGGCCTCGCTGGACTACAGGGTCGCTTCCGAATAGCGCTGGCGCACACCAATTGTTCCATTATGAAACAGGCGGAAATGCACATCTGCCTTGCGTTAACGCAGGCAGTGAATGCCGCTTTGCAAAGACAAACAAAGCAGCCAGTATCCTGTCGGGGATCAACCAAAAATAAGGGCAACTTCCATGACGGCAGCAGCCACTACCTTGTCTTTGCAGTCCGATGACATCGACGTGCTTGCCGGCGCGCTCTACGCTTGGTGTGCCGAGCGCAATATCAAGATGCGCAGCCAACAGGGACTTTCAATTGCAAGCATCGCGATTGATCTCTATCACGCGGGTCATCAAACGCAGGACGATCTGCTCGTCGCGCTTCATGAAAGCGACCTGCACTGACGCGAGAGCCTAGCCTTAGCCTAGCGCCTCGGCGTAGGTTTCACCGGACATGATGGAGAGAATCGTCTTCACGGCCTCCTTGCCTGCCGTGGAGCGAAGCCTGTCGTAGTATATGGCGAGCTCATAGGCTTCTGGGCTGAGGCCTTGCTTTCCCGCGCCATCGTTGGGATTGGCGCCTTCGAACAATTCGGAAATATCCACGCCCAGAAAGACCGCAATCTGGTGCAATTTACTCGCCGAGACGCGGTTGGTGCCTTTTTCGTATTTCTGAATTTGCTGAAAAGTCAGCCCGAGCGCCTCTCCGAGTTCCAGTTGCGATATGCGTCTCTTGGACCTGAGCGCCCGAACGTTTCTGCCAACAATAATATCTACCGGATCTGGCACCTTGCTGTTCCCTTATAAGGCAATTATTTTGGCTAGTACTATGCCCGCGTTTTGCAATATCTCAACCCTTCAGTTGCAAAATTCAACCGGCCTTTTCTGTGGTTTTTCGATCGGCATGCCTAGCCATTCGACGTAGGCATCGACTGCAACGTGCACATTATTTTGGATACCAGTTAGGGGAGGGTGGTCGGTCCGAACCGCACCCTATTTTTACTTATGGGACTCGCCCGCCGTTTTCTCATTCGGCTCGCGGCGGGTAACTTGACCGGAGCTAACGCTAGGCCTATTTTAGAATAATTCTAAAAATGAGGTTGTTATGCTGCGTAGACTCTTTGGATCATCCAAGCGTTCTTTTGACTCTTTGTCCGAGCAGGAAATACTGGCGCTCGCTATCGGTTCCGAAGAGGACGATGCGCGCATTTATCTCGCCTACGCCGACATGCTGCGTGACGATTACCCTGCCTCCGCCAAGGTCTTCGAGGAAATGGCCGAGGTGGAGGACACTCATCGAAAGTCCCTGATCGAAATTTATCGCCAGCGGTTTGGCGAGCGCATTACGCTCATTCGTAGGGAGCATGTTCGCGGATTTTATGAGCGCAAGCCCGACTGGCTGCGGCGCAATCTGTCATTGGATAGAATCCGGGCTGAAGCGGCGGCCATGGAACAGCAGGCCTATCGCTTCTACGTCGAAGCGGCGAGCCGCGTGACCGATGCCAACACCCGGCAGTTGCTCGGAGACTTGGCGCTGGCCGAGCAAGGCCATGAAGAGATCACCCATACGTTGGGCGACAAGCACACGCCCGAGAGTGTGAAGACAGAAGAAGATGTTGCCGCGCGCCGGCAGCTGGTTCTGACCTACGTGCAGCCGGGGCTTGCCGGCTTGATGGATGGCTCGGTATCAACGCTGGCACCGATCTTCGCTGCGGCCTTTGCGACGCAGGATACCTGGCAGACGTTTCTGGTTGGCATGTCGGCCTCCGTCGGCGCCGGCATCTCGATGGGCTTTACCGAAGCTGCCCACGATGACGGCAAGATTTCAGGCCGTGGTTCGCCGATCAAGCGCGGCCTTGCCTGCGGTGTCATGACCGCGCTTGGCGGTCTTGGCCACACCCTGCCGTATCTGATCCCAAACTTCTGGACTGCGACGACGATGGCGGTGATCATCGCGATCTTCGAGCTCTGGGCGATCGCGTTCATTCAGAACAGATTTATGGAAACGCCGTTCTTGCGTGCTGCTTTACAGGTGGTCGTCGGCGGCGGCCTCGTCCTCGGTGCCGGCATCCTGATCGGCAATGGCTGACCTGCGGTTCCTGCGCAGCCAGAGCAATCAACCCAGTCCCAAAACAAAAAGGCCGGCATCTCGCCGGCCTTTTTTGTTCAATCCGATCTCGCCTACTTCAAGGCACCGACAAGGACGTCGCGACCATTCTCGATGGTGACCCAGCGACCGGCATTGGCGCTCGACTGGCGCTTGATGAAGGAATAGGGGGTGTCGAACCACGGCTTGACGTTGGATGCCAGGTTGTCGAGCACGAAGTCGCCGTTGCTGGTGCGCAGCGTCAGGACGGCATGGCCTTCGCCATCAGGCTTGCGAACCACGGTGAGCAGAAGGTTGGCCGGCGAAATTCCGCGCTGGATCAGAATGCGGCGCTTCAGCAGGGCGAAGTCTTCGCAATCGCCAGCCGTCGTCGGATAAGCCCAGACCTCATCCTTGCCGTAGATTTCCTTATCGGTCATCGGCGTGATGCTGTTGTTGACCATGGTGTTGACCGACCGCACCATTCCCCATTTGGCATCCGACATCTCGGCCGGCGAGGTATTGTGGTTCGGGCCGCATTCATCGCGGTGGATCTGGCAGAAGTCATAATGGCCGATCGGCTGGGAAGTCGCTGCGCCGGTAACCATCGAGAGGTTGTTGGTGGAAGCCGGCGTCGCGGCTGTAGCCATAGCAAACACGGCCATCATGGCCACGAGGAAACCCTTGATCCGCACGCCCGCTCTTCCCTTGCATCGCCCATGTATTATTAACAAAAAGTTAACGGACGGAGGCTCGGAGAGTCAATCGTTACTTCTGGGGAGGGGCCTGCTACCCATCAACATGGTTAAAATCCGTTAGGATTTGGCACAGGTGGTACGCTTTCGTTTAGCGTATCAGCCCTTTGACCGCGGCAAGCATGCGCTCGATGTCCTGGGGTCGCGACAGCCGATGGTCGCCGTCGCGTACGAAGGTCAGCACGACGTCGTCGGCGGGTAGATGCTCCACGAGCTTCATCGCATGCTGATGGGGAACATCAGGGTCCTTCATTCCTTGCAGGATATGCACCGGACAGCCGGTCTCGATGATGCCCTTGAGCACGCTGTTGTCGCGCCCATCCTCCATCAGCGCCCGCGTATAGATGTTCGGCTCCGGGCTGTAGGCAGACCGCTCTTCGAAATAACCGCGCTCGGCCAGGGAGGCTTTCTCTTTCTTCGTGAGGTTCGGTTCGATCAGATCGGAGGTGAAGTCGGGAGCCGGCGCAATCAGCACCATGCCTTCCAGCTTTGGCCCATCCGGTCGCTTGGCGAGTTCCTGGGCGAGCCGCAAGGCAATCCATCCGCCCATCGACGAGCCGACGACGAGGATGCGCTCGGGTGCTGTATGGAGGATCACCGCAAGCGCTTCTTCCAGCCAACGCGAGATCGTCCCGTCCTCAAATTTGCCGCCGGATACGCCATGACCGGAATAGTCGAGGCGCAGGCAGGCGAGGCCGTTTTCCGCCGCGAACTTGTCGAGTTCGATCGCCTTGCTGCCGCTCATGTCGGAGCGGTATCCGGATAACCAAACCAGAGTTGGGCCGTTCGTCTGGCTCGATTGGCTTCGCGCGATATAGGCAATCGCGCGCGCGGCCTCGCCCTCACCGACGGTCAGATATTGATGGTCATGGACGAGATTTGCGTCAAACATCGCGGAACTCCAGTTGTTTTGGCCTATAAAACAGATTCTTGACAGGCTGACAGCAGGTGTTTTTTCCGCTAAAGAGTGTTACCGACTCCGGTGCAGCAATGGCGAAACTACGTTTGTGCTTCCATTATTGGGAGTGCCTAGGCTGCAGCGATCCGAAACAACGCGAGGAGAATACGACCATTCGCAGACCCTTTAAAGCCGACGCGCCCGTGAAGGAAGGGCCGCGCTCGAACCGGGAAATTCGCATCCCCCGAGTTCAGCTGATTGATGCTGAAGGACAGAACTTGGGCGTTGTGCCCACCGACCAGGCGTTGAAAATGGCTGAAGAAGCCGGCCTCGACCTGGTGGAAATCTCCCCCAATGCCGAACCGCCTGTGTGCAAGATCCTCGATCTGGGCAAGCTGAAATATGCCAACCAGAAGAAGGCTGCCGAGGCGCGCAAGAAGCAGAAGATTGTCGAAGTCAAAGAAATCAAGATGCGCCCCAATATCGACACTCATGACTATGAGGTGAAGATGAAGGCGATGGGCCGTTTCTTTGAGGACGGTGACAAGGTCAAGGTGACACTGAAGTTCCGCGGCCGCGAAATGGCGCACCAGGAACTTGGTATGAAGCTGCTGCAGCAGGTGAAGGCCGACACGACCGAGTATGCAAAGGTCGAAGCCGAGCCCAAGCTTGAAGGCCGCCAGATGATGATGGTGCTTGCGCCGAAGTGAGGCGCGCCGCCACTCTCGTATCAAAGCCGTCCGCGAGGGCGGCTTTTGTATTTTGGCCTAGAAGATTCATTGGCCGCCCCGTTGCACTTTCATGACGCTGCGGTTATAAGCGCGCGTCCGAACTGACCGGCAGGGCATGCCGTGGCAGTTTCGAATGCTTGCGGAACGGTTCGTCACCGGAGCCGCAGATCAACAACAAACGCTCCCGCACCTTGTTGCGACGGCCGGAAACCGGGCATCGCGAGAAGGCTTCTTTGATGAAGAGCCGGGGGTCCAGAAACGGAGTAGCAAAATGCCCAAGATGAAGACGAAGTCTGCTGCCAAGAAGCGGTTCAAGATCACCGCGACCGGCAAGGTCAAGGCTGCAGCCGCTGGCAAGCGCCATGGCATGATCAAGCGTACCAACAAGTTCATCCGCGATGCACGTGGCACCATGGTTCTCGCAGAACCGGATGGCCGCAAGGTCGTGAAGAACTACCTGCCGAACGGTCTCTAAGACTATTCCGCGAACGCTTTAGATTAAGGAGATCATGAAATGGCACGTGTAAAAAGAGGCGTTACCGCCCACGCCAAGCACAAGAAGGTTCTGAAGGCCGCTAAGGGCTTTTACGGCCGTCGCAAGAACACCATCCGCGCTGCGAAGGCTGCTGTCGATCGTTCCAAGCAGTACGCTTACCGCGACCGCAAGATCAACAAGCGCAACTTCCGCGCCCTCTGGATCCAGCGTATCAACGCTGCCGTCCGCGAATTCGGCCTGACCTACGGCCGCTTCATCGACGGCCTGAACAAGGCTGGCATCGAAGTTGACCGTAAGGTTCTCTCCGACATGGCAATCCATGAGCCGGAAGCATTCGGTGCCCTCGTTGCTGCCTCCAAGAAGGCTCTCGAGTACCTGAAGGACGCCGGTACGAAGAACGAGTTTGAAGCAGCCGTCAACTAAGCCGGCGCTGTCAGAGCTTTTGCTTCGATGATTTGGAACCCGCGCTGGCCAGGCTTGCGCGGGTTCTTTGCATTTGGCGCGATGGCGATTGAGGCGGCATTGCCCGCGATGGGCCGTTCCTCTCTCGACGTCGCGGGCTTTTTGTGGTGTGCCCGGTTGATTGGCCGCGTGCACATGGGTAGTGATCTGCGACGCTTCATCGTGGCGCTTGAGCTATCCGATGCATGTTTTCGTGAATTATCGACAAGACTGACGCCCTGTGAGGCAGGAAAAGATGACCGAACTCGAAACTCTGGAAAAGCAACTTCTGTCTGATGTGGCAGCCGCTGCCGACGAGCCGGCGATCGAAGCCGTGCGTGTTGGCGCACTCGGCAAGAAGGGTTCGGTCTCCGAGCTCCTGAAGACGCTCGGCGCGATGACGCCGGAAGAGCGCCAGACGCGCGGCGCGGCGATCAACGCGCTGAAGAACGCCGTCACCGACGCAATCACCGACCGCAAGGCGGAGCTGAAGAAGGCCGCGATCGACGCGCGCCTGAAGGCCGAAACGGTCGACGTCAGCCTGCCGGTACGCTCTTCGCCCGCCGAGCGCGGCCGCATTCATCCGATCAGCCAGATCATCGACGAGATCACGGCGATCTTCGGTGACATGGGCTTCTCGATCGCCGAAGGTCCCGATGTCGAGACCGACTACTATAACTTCACGGCGCTGAACTTCCCGGAAGGTCACCCGGCTCGCGAGATGCACGACACCTTCTTCTTCAATCCGGATGAGAAGGGTGAGCGCAAGGTTCTGCGCACGCACACCTCGCCGGTGCAGGTGCGCACCATGGAAGCGCAAAAGCCGCCGATCCGTATCATCATCCCCGGCAAGACCTATCGCCAGGACAGTGACGCGACGCACTCGCCAATGTTCCACCAGGTCGAAGGCCTGGTCGTCGACAAGAAGGCAAATGTCGCCAACATCCGCTGGGTGCTTGAAGAGTTCTGCAAGTCCTTCTTCGAGGTCGACAGCGTGACGATGCGTTTCCGCCCGTCCTTCTTCCCGTTCACCGAGCCGTCCTTCGAGGTCGATATCCAGTGCGACCGCTCCGGCCCGATCGTCAAGTTCGGCGAAGGCACCGACTGGATGGAAATCCTCGGCTGCGGCATGGTGCACCCGAACGTGCTGCGATCAGGCGGTCTCGATCCGGACGAATACCAGGGCTTTGCCTGGGGCATGGGCCTCGACCGCATCGCCATGCTGAAATACGGCATGCCTGATCTGCGGGACTTCTTCAACGCCGATGTCCGCTGGATGACCCACTACGGCTTCCGTCCGCTCGACATGCCGACGCTGTTCGGCGGCTTGAGCGCGTAAGGGAGGATAGAGATCATGAAGTTCACACTCTCCTGGCTGAAGGATCACCTCGATACCGACGCCACCCTGGATGAAATCTGCAAGCGCCTGACCGAGATCGGGCTTGAGGTCGAGGACGTCGACGACAAGGCGGCGTTCAAGCCCTTCGTCATCGCCAAGGTCCTCTCGGCCGAAAAGCACCCGCAGGCCGATCGCCTCAAGGTCCTGTCGGTCGATACCGGCAAGGGCGCGCCGGTTCAGGTCGTCTGCGGCGCTCCGAACGCGCGCGCCGGTCTGATCGGCGCCTTCGCGGCCCCCGGCACCTATGTTCCTGGCATCGACGTGACGCTTGCGGTCGGCAACATCCGCGGCGTCGAAAGCCACGGCATGATGTGCTCCGAAAGGGAGCTGCAGATCTCCGACAGCCACGACGGCATCATCGATCTTCCTGACGATGCGCCTGTTGGTCAGAGCTACGCCGCCTACGCGCACCTCGACGATCCGGTCATCGAGATCAACCTGACGCCGAACCGTCCTGATTGCACCTCGATCTACGGTATCGCGCGTGATCTGGCTGCCTCCGGCCTCGGCACGCTGAAGACACGGCCCGCGCCGTCCTTCGCCGTTGAAGGCGAGACGCCCGTCAAGGTGACGCTCGACCTCGATGACGAGAAGCTTTGCCCGGGCTTTGCGCTGCGCCTCGTGCGCGGCGTCAAGAACGGACCGAGCCCGAAGTGGATGCAGCAGCGTCTGCTGGCGATCGGCCTGCGCCCGATCAACGCGCTCGTCGACATCACCAATTACATGACCTTCGACCGGGGTCGCCCGATGCACGTCTTCGACGCCGCCAAGGTCACGGGCAATCTGACCGTCCGCCGCGCCAAGGATGGCGAAACGGTACTGGCGCTCGATCAGCGCGAGTACAAGCTTGGGCCGAACAATGTCGTGATCGCGGACGCCGATGGCATCGAGTCGATCGGCGGTATCATGGGCGGTGAGCATTCCGGCTGCGACGAGAACACGACCGACGTCCTGATCGAGAGTGCTCTGTGGGATCCGATGAACATCGCCAAGTCCGGTCGCGGCCTCGGCATCATCACCGATGCCCGCTACCGCTTCGAGCGCGGCGTCGATCCGGAATACATGGTTCCGGGCATCGAACGCACGACGGAGCTGGTGCTCGAGCTTTGCGGCGGGACGGCGGCCAAGACCGATGTCGTCGGCTACAGGGGCCATGAACCTGACATCGTCGATTTCCCCTATTCGGAGGTGAAACGCCTGACCGGTCTCGACATCTCCACAGAGGAGAGCACCGAGATCCTGACGCGGCTGGGCTTCAAGGTGTTCGGTTCCGGCGAGCGCGTTTCCGTCGCCGTTCCCTCCTGGCGTCCCGATGTCGACGGCAAGGCCGACCTCGTCGAGGAAGTTATGCGCATTCATGGCGTCGACAACATCAAGCCGGCGCCGCTGGAAAGCCATGCAGCGGTCAACGGCAAGATCCTGACGACGCTGCAGATCCGCACCCGCACGGCCAAGCGCGCGCTTGCCTCGCGCGGCATGCTGGAAGCCGTCACCTGGTCATTCATCTCCGAGGATCAGGCAAAGCTCTTCGGCGGCGGCTCGCCGGCTCTCAAGCTTGCCAACCCGATCGCATCAGATATGTCCGACATGCGGCCGTCGCTGCTGCCCGGTCTGCTCAGCGCTGCCCAGCGCAATGCCGACAAGGGTTATGGCGACGTCGCGATCTTCGAAGTCTCCGGCACCTATGAGAACGATCGGCCCGAGGGCCAGCGCCGCGTTGCCGGCGGTGTCCGCCGCGGCACCGCTTCACTTGCCGGCGCAGGCCGCATGTGGCTGAACGCTGCCAAGGGCGGCGGCAAGCCGGTCGACGTCTTCGACGCCAAGGCCGATGCGCTTGCCGTGATCGAGGCTTGCGGACTGCCGATGGGCAACATCCAGATCGAGCAGGGCGGACCGGACTGGTATCACCCGGGCCGTTCCGGCACCATCAAGATGGGTCCGAAAATCGTTCTCGGTTATTTCGGCGAGTTCCATCCCTCGACGCTGGAAGCCCTCGACGTATCAGGCGCGCTCTGCGGCTTCGAGGTCTATATCGACGCGATGGCCGAGCCGAAGAAGAAGGCGACCCGCACTAAGCCGGCGCTCGAGCTTTCGCCCTTCCAAGCCGTCAAGCGCGACTTCGCCTTCGTCGTCGACAAGTCGGTTGAAGCAGGCGCGATCATCAAGGCCGCATCTGGCGTCGACCGCAAGCTCGTCACCGGTGTCAATGTCTTCGACATCTTCGAAGGCCCGTCGCTCGGTGAAGGCAAGAAGTCGGTCGCGATCGAGGTGCAGATCCAGCCAGTCGACCGCACGCTGACCGACGAGGATTTCGAGGCGCTGACTGAGAAGATCGTTGCCAGCGTAATGAAGTTTACCGGCGGCGTCCTCAGAGCCTAAAGCGCATAGCATCTTGTAAGATTGAAGGCCGGCGATCATCTCGCCGGCTTTTCTATGTGTGGAGATAGTAGAGCTTGTTGACGATCATCCAGCGGCCCTCGATCTTCAGCATCGAGAGATAGTCGGTGAAGCGCATGCCGGCAAAATCGTCGCTGACCTTCACGCACGCCGCATCGCCGACGACGTCAAGCATCTGGATGTCCATATGCGGCTGTGTTGTGGGCGGTGCCGAACCTTCGGCGACGATCGCGGCGATGAATTCTTCCCGGTTCAGCCACTCGACCGCGTTCTCGTAGTGCCCGATGATGTCGCATTGCGGATGAAAGGCTTTCCGCAATGCAGCTTCGTTGGCGAAGGTCATGCCTTCGACATAGAGATGAACGACTGCTTCGATTGCTTGCTGATCCGACATGTCTCACCTCGCCAGAACATGTCCATAGCATAGTGCAGCGAATGGGTGCGGCAAGGTCGCCGAAGGATGCGGCACGCGTTTGAAGCTTCAACCTTTCGGCTAAAGGTTCGTCATCGCCAGCGATGCGTCGGAGTAGCGCTTGCCGGCGATTTGATCCAGTGGGACCGCTTCGTTGATCTGTGCCAGTTCGGACGCGCTGAGCACGATATCGGCCGCCGTTGCATTCTGTTCAAGATGATGGATCTTGCGGGCGCCGGGGATCGGCACGATGTCGTCGCCCTGATGTAGCACCCAGGCGAGCGCCAGTTGCGCTGCGGTCACGCCCCTTTCCGTCGCGAGCGTTTCGAGCTTGGCCACGAGCGCGGCATTGGCATCGAAATTATCGGACTGGAAGCGCGGCAGCTGGCGCCGGAAATCGTCGGCGCCAAGGTCCTCCGGTTTCTGGATCGTGCCGGTCAGGAAGCCACGCCCGAGCGGGCTATAGGGCACGAAGCCGATTCCCAGCTCACGGCAGGTATCGAGAACACCATTTTCAGGGTCGCGAGACCAGAGCGAATATTCGCTCTGCAGCGCCGCGATCGGGTGGACTGCATGGGCGCGGCGGATTGTGGCGCTGCCGGCCTCGGAGAGACCGAGCGCGCGCACCTTGCCTTCGCGCACCAGCTCCGCCATGGCGCCGACGGTCTCCTCGATCGGCACATTGGGGTCGACACGATGCTGGTAGAAAAGGTCGATCGTCTCTATGCCGAGGCGCTTCAGCGAGGCTTCGGCGACGCGCCTGACGTTTTCCGGACGGCTGTCGACGCCCGCAATTGCTGCCGGTCCTGACTTTTGGAGGTCGAGCCTGAAGCCGAACTTGGTGGCGATGACGACGCGGTCGCGCACCGGCTTCAATGCCCGGCCGAGAAGCTCTTCATTGGTATAGGGGCCGTATACCTCGGCCGTGTCGAAGAAGGTGATGCCCAGTTCGACGGCGCGCTGCAACGTCCTGATCGACTCGTTTTCGTCGCTGGCGCCATAGGCGAAGCTCATGCCCATGCAGCCGAGGCCGACGGCAGAGACTTCAAGGTTGTTTCCGAGTTTGCGGGTTTTCATGCGGAGGCTCCTCTGTCGAGCGAAATTCAAGCCGCGGGCCATGCCGGGTACGGAGGAAACTTAGCGCCCCGCCAGTCATCAAAAAATACGTGCAATACATAACAGGCTGTTCTAGCAATTAGATCAATGAACCGGACCCAGCTCGCCCAACTCGCCGTTCTTGCCGCCGTTTCCGAGCGGCGAAGCTTTCGCGCCGCCGCCAAGGAATTGCAGATCGCGCCTTCGGCGGTCAGCCATGCTATCTCCAGCCTGGAGGAGAGCCTTGGCGTCCGGCTTCTGGCGCGCACGACCCGCAGTGTCGCGCCGACGGAGGAGGGGCGTCTTCTGCTGCAGCGCCTGAAGCCGGCGCTGGACGAAATCGGGATCGCCCTGGAGGCGGTCACCGAAGCCGCTGGAAGGCCGGCCGGCAATCTGCGCATCAGCGCACCGCGTTTTGCCTCGGACATCCTGCTTGCACCGAGGCTCGGCGAATTCCTGAACCGCTATCCTGATATCACCCTCGAAATCGCCAATGAGGATGGCTTCACCGATATCGTGCGTGAGGGGTTCGACGCCGGCATCCGTCTGGAGGAGAGCCTAGAGGCGGATATGATCGCCGTGCGCGCCTCGCCGAACCTGACGACGGTGATTGCCGGCTCCCCTGAGTATTTCGAACGCCACCCCAAACCTCTGCACCCCTGCGATCTCGTCCACCATCGCTGCATCAAGCGGCGCTTCACGAACGGCACGATCTATCGCTGGGAGTTCGAGAAGGACGGGCAGGAGCTCGTCGTTGCAGTCGACGGTCCTCTGATCGTCAGCGAAGACAGGCTGGGATTGATCGCGGCGCTGAATGGCGCGGGGCTCGCCTATCTGTTCGACCTGCGCGTAGAGGATGAACTGGCGAGCGGCAAGCTCGTCCGCGTGCTGGAGGACTGGTGCTCGCCCTATCCGGGAATGTTCATCTACTATCCGAGTCGGCGCCAAATGCGGCCGGCTCTGCGCGCCTTCATCGACTTCTTCCGATATAGCCCATAGGCTTGTCGGCACACGGGTGGTCTGCAGCGCGCCGATCAGGGAGGATCGCATGGAAGCAGGAGGCGGTGCATGAAGAAACCTGGATCGATGAAGGGTTTGGAGGAGCTCGGACGTGCGCGGCTTTCGAAGAATTTCTTCCTCCGCGATTTCCTGCATTCCGAAATCGCCGATTTCTATCGTATTGCGAACATCCCCGAGAATCCCGATCTGGCGATCGAAGCGGGGAAGCGGCTTTGCGAAGAGCTGCTGGAACCGCTGCAGGCGACCTTTGGTCGGCTGCACATCCGCTCCGGCTATCGCTCCGCAGAGGTCAACCAGTTCGGCAACCGCAACAACCTCAACTGCTCGTCGAACGCCGCGACGGCCGCCGATCACATCTGGGATCTTCGCGATTTCGACGGCTGCATGGGTGCGACCGCCTGCGTCGTCGTCCCGTGGATGATCGACAACTATAGCAACGAAGAGGACTGGCAGAGACTTGCCTGGTGGATCCACGACCATCTGCCCTATGCGTCGCTCTGCTTCTTCCCCAAGCTCTGGGCTTTCAACATCCAGTGGCACGAGCGACCACGGCGCGTGATCCAGAGCTACGTCAGGCCGCGCGGCATATTGACGAAGCCGGGGATGGGAAACTGGGAGGGCACTCACGCCGGGTTCTATGAGGGCTTCCCGCCACCTAGAAATTGATGCGATAGCGAATATGCCCGTCGCTTTTGACGTAACTGTCGTAGAGCGCCCGCGCCGTCTTGTTCTGCTCGCTGGTGTGCCAGTAAAGCCGCGACCAGCCGTTCTTCGTGCAGAGCCAAACGAGGTCGTCCATCAAGGCTCGCCCCACACCCTTGCCGCGTGCAGCCGGATCGACGAAGAGGTCTTCGAGATAGCAGTCCTTGGCGCGGATCCAGGTGCCTTCATGCGTCAGGCTGAGCGTGAAGCCCATCACCTTGCCATCCACCTCGGCGACGCGCATGAAAATCGCCGACGCCGGATCGAAGACCCGGCGCCACGTCGCATCGGTGATGTCAGCGTCGACCGTGACTTCGTAGAAGGCGAGATAGTCGGCCCAAAGCTCACGCCAGCGCGCTTCGTCCTCGGGCTTCGCGTCGCGGATTGTCACGGTCATTGCCTCTCCCCCGTCAGGCGCCGGCCTTGTCGAGTAGCGCCATCGCGTCGTCGGACAGCAAAAGCGTCGCGGACTTGGTCAGGCTCTCAAGTTGGGACAGGCTGGTAGCACTGGCGATTGGCGCCGTCACGCCCTTCTTTCTGAGCAGCCAGGCCAGCGCGATCTCTGCCGGCTTGGCGCCGGTTTCCGCAGCAACCTTGTCGAGTGCAGTGAGGATGCGCAACCCCTTGTCATCGAGATATTGTGCCACCCGGCCCTCGCGGGCGCGGCCCTCCGTATCGGCCTTCGTGCGGTACTTTCCGGAGAGAAAGCCGGCAGCAAGGCTGAAATAGGTGATCACGCCGATATCTTCCTTGAGGCAGAGATCGGCCAACGGTCCCTCGAAGCTTGCACGCTCATAGAGATTGTATTCCGGCTGGATCACATCGTAGCGCGGCACGCCGGCCTTTTCGGCGGCATCGAAGGAGGCCTGGAGTTGCGTGGCGTCGAGATTGGAGCAGCCGATCGCGCGAATCTTGCCCTGCTGCTTCAGCTTGGCAAAAGCGCCGAGCGTTTCCTCGTAGGGCGTGTTCTCGTCGGGCCAATGCGAGAGGTAGAGATCGATATAGTCGGTCTGCAGCCGGCGCAGCGAATCCTCGACCGCCTTCAGGATATAGGTCTCCTTCAGCGTCTTGCCCTGGCCCATGTCGGAGCCGACCTTGGTGATGACGACAGCCTTGTCGCGGGAGACCTTGCCGCGCTTCAGCCACTTGCCGATGATCTCTTCGGAATCGCCGCCCTTGTTGCCCGGCGCCCAAGCCGAATAGACGTCGGCCGTGTCGATCGTGTTGAAGCCTGCGTCAAAGAAGGCATCGAGAATGTCAAAGGAGGTCTTCTCGTCGGCGGTCCAGCCGAAGACGTTGCCGCCGAAGACGATCGGGGCGATCGAAAGGCCAGTTTTTCCAAGACGGCGCATGTCCATGGCGCTCTCCTAAAGTGCTGAATTGATTGAAATCGCTGACGCGGCAGAACGTCGCCGGGAGTTAACCTAGCGCGGCCGACACCCGATGGAAACCTGCTCCTTGAATTGTGATCGCGCCATTGCGCCGCCGTCGCCGCCTTACTAAGGTGCGCAAAAATCGAACCAGGAGGACCCAGGCTATGCTGCGTTTTGGTATTCTTTCGACCGCGAAGATCGGCCGCGAACTCGTTGTCCCCGCCATCCAGGACGCGGAAAACTGCGTCGTGACGGCGATTGCCAGCCGCGATCTGGCGAGAGCCCGGGAGATGGCGGATCGCTTTTCCGTTCCGCACGCCTTCGGTTCCTATGAGGAGATGCTGGCCTCCGACAAGATCGATGCCGTCTATATCCCGCTGCCGACCTCGCAGCACGTCGAGTGGACGATCAAAGCCGCCGATGCCGGCAAGCATGTGCTCTGCGAAAAGCCGATTGCGCTGAAGGCCGATGAGATCGACAGCCTGATTGCTGCCCGCGATCGCAACAAGGTTCTCGTCACCGAGGCCTACATGGTCACCTTTGCGCCGGTCTGGCGGAAGGTTCGCTCGCTGATAGCGGATGGCGCGATCGGCACGCTCCTGCATGTCCAGGGCGCATTCACCTATTTCAACCGCGACCCCGGCAACATGCGCAATATTCCGGAGCTTGGCGGCGGCGCGCTTCCCGATATCGGCGTCTATCCGACGATCAGCACACGCTTCTCCACCGGCAAGGAGCCGCTGCGCGTCCAGGCCGTCACTCGCCGCGACCCGGAGTTCGGCACCGACATCTATTCGAGCGTCAAGGCCGATTTTGGCGATTTCGAACTGACTTTCTATGTCGCCACACAGATGGCGAACCGCCAGGTCATGGTCTTCCACGGCACCGATGGCTTCATCGAAGTGAAGTCACCGTTCAACGCCGACCGCTGGGGCGCCGAGGAGATCGAGCTCACCAATCGCAACCACAATGAATCGACCGTCTTCCGCTTCCCCGACAGCCGCCAGTACAAGCGCGAAGCCGAAGCCTTTGCGCGCGCCGCCAAGGGTGAGAATGAAGAGGTTGTGACGCTGGAAAGCTCGAAGCTCAGCCAGAAATTCATCGACGCGATCTATCGCGCCAGCGAAAAGGACGGCTGGGAGCCTGTCTGAGGACTATTCGGCGCGGAAGACGAAGCGAGAATAGCCGAAGAAACTGAGAACGATCGATGCGGCGGTGGCGAGGACCATCGCCGCGATCGGCTGCACATCCGGCAGCGTCAGCAGCACCGCTGAATAGAGTCCGTAGTTGACGAGAGCCACCGTCACACCCACGGAGCCATAGCGAAACCCCTCCACGGCAAGCGAATGTTCAGAACGATCGAACGTGAAAGTTCTGTTGAAGATCCACGTGGTCGCCATTGCCAAAGCGATTGCGATCAGGCGCGCCAGGAATGGACCTAGCGGCGTGATGCGCAGCAAGAGCGCAAGTACGCCGGCATCTATAAGAAAGCCAAGGCCGCCTGCGATGCCAAAGCGGAGCAGTTTTTTCATCTGATGCCAGCCTTGGTCGGCAGCTGTCGGGGGGCGTCGAGAGCATCCACCAGCAGAAGCGTCTGCTCGCGCGGGCGAGGGGACGCCAGGCCCATATAGTGGATGCGAAGCTGCTCCGCGCGGGCGCGCGAAACAGAATCGAGGATCACGCCGGCGGTAAACATCATGAACGACACCATCATCAGTGCCATGGACAGGACCCATGTCGGCATCCGGCTGACAAGACCCGTTTCGAAATATTCGACGAGAACGGGCGTCATGAATCCGAGACTCGCTGACATAAAAATCGCGCTGATGATGCTGAAAAATACGAAGGGTCGCGTCTCCTTCATCAGCATCGCAAACATCCAGAGGATCTTCGCGCCGTCCTTGAAGGAGGAAAGCTTCGAGTGAGAACCCTCCGGTCGGCGGCCGTAATCCAGTTCCAGCTCGCTGACGGGCAGTTTCAGGCGCGACGCATGCACGGACATTTCCGTCTCGATCTCGAAGCCTGCAGAGACCGCGGGAAAGCTCTTGACGAAACGGCGCGAGAACACGCGGTAGCCCGAGAAGATGTCGGTGAAGTCAGTGCCGAAGATCGTTCGGTACAGCATGTTGAAGATCTTGTTGCCGAAGGCGTGACCCTGTCTGCCGGCATCCGCATGCACGCCGCGCCGCGTGCCCACGACCATGTCGGCGCGCTCGGTCAGCAGCGTGCGGATCAGTTCCTCGGCATCGTCAGGCGAGTATGTCCCGTCGCCATCCGCCATGATATAGATGTCGGCATCGATGTCGGCGAACATGCGCCGGACAACGTGACCTTTGCCCTGCCGCCGTTCGCGCACGACATGGGCGCCGGCAAGCATCGCGTGGAGCGCGGTGCCATCCGTGGAATTGTTGTCGTAAACATAAATAGGAGCGCCCGGGAGCGCGGACTTGAAGCCCCGAACAACGGCGCCGATCGTCGCGGCCTCGTTGTAGCAGGGCAAGAGCACGGCAATATTCAGATTGTCGATACGCGATCCAGTCATGATCACACCCGTGGCGAGAAATCCACACGAGAATAGATGGCGGCCGTTAACAAGTAGCTATGAAATCCGCGAAAACCGGCTGTCAGCAGGGCTTTTACGGTTTCTTGAGGGGAGAGGGGTAGGATCTCTGCACTCAAACGGTGAGATCCGCTTCATGACGAATGTTGCCCAGATGGTTGATGCTCCCGCATCGGTATCGTCGGCTGCCAAACTGCGCACCATGATGACCGGGCTATGGCCATCGGTGCTGCTCTACAGCACCCTTCTTGTTGCTGCGATCCTCGCATTGAAACTGCCCGGCGCAACGGACTATGTCGGCGCCGACAACGATGACGGAATGCGGCTGGTCGAAGTGCGCGACTTCCTGAACGGGCAGGGCTGGTTCGACCTGATGCAGTATCGCATGGGGCTCGGCGCGGGCACGCTGATGCACTGGTCCCGGCTCATCGATCTTCCAATCGCGACGCTGATCAGGTTCTTCGGTTTGTTTCTGTCGCCGGAGCGCGCAGAAGTGCTTGCACTCGCCGTCTGGCCGCTTTCGCTGACCATCCCCAGCCTGTGGGCCATGGGCCTTGCAGGCCGCCGCATCGGCGGCACGTTCGGAATGCACATCGCGTTGGGCCTGACCGCATTTCTCTTGGTTCCGAGCAACCGCTTTCTGCCGGGCGCAATCGACCACCACAACGCACAGTTCGCGTTGGTCGCCATCATGACCGCGATGTTGCTCGACGAAAACTATCGGCCGCTGAACTATGCCATAGCCGGTTTGGCGGCCGCGACTGCAATTGCAATCGGGGCTGAAACGACGCCTTTCGTAGCAGCGGTATGCGTTGTTGTCTCGGTTTCGTGGGCCTGGGAAGGCGAGCCGTTTGCGCGTGCAGCCAAGGCTTTCGGGCTCGCATTGGCTCTGTCGATCAGCCTGCTTTTCTTCGGCACCGTTCCGCCGCGTCTCTATTCGGCAGTCACCTGCGATAATCTGTCGCTCGGCTATTACAGCCTCGCTGCGATCGGTGGCGGGCTGTTGCTCTTTGCCGCCACTTTTGCAAGCAAGGCAAATCGGTTGTTACGATTCACTGCTCTGGGCGGGATCGGCGCGGTCGTGCTTGCCTCCGCCATCACGATCGCTCCCCAATGCCTCCGCAATCCGCTGGCTGATCTCGATCCGCTTCTTGTCAAGCTCTGGCTGGACCGCGTCCAAGAGGCACAGTCGATCCTTGCACTCAATAGGCAGGAGCCCTTTACGCTAGGCTTCTACTATTCGACCGGTGTCTTCGCACTCACCGTCTGTGTCTTCCGCCTCGTTTGCGGGGATCGGGTGCGGGTCCATCTGGTCTTGCTTTTTCTCCTCGGCGTGAGTTTGGCAATCGCCGCCGTTCAGGTACGCGGCACGATGTTTTCCAATCTTCTCGCAATCCTGCCGCTGACATTGCTGATCATCGACCTGCGCCGGATGTCGGCCGGCGATAGCGAAAATGTTGCAGCCGCCTTCTGCTATCTTTCCACGGTTCTCATGAGCGTGGCGGCGGTTTGGGGGCTCGTCGGAGGGCTTATCGGCATGCAGGTGGAGAATGGCGAAAGCGTCCTCCAGCCAGCATCCACAAAACCGTCCTGCACATCGAAGTCGTCTCTGGCGCCGTTGACTGAAGGGCCCGCGGGCCTTGTGGCTGCGCCGTCCGACGTAGGCGTCGCGATTCTCCGCTTTACGGATAATCGGATACTGGCCGCGCCCTACCATCGAAACCAGGGGGGCATGCTGACGGAACTGCATATCGGCTTGGCGGAGCCACGGGAAGCGGAGGCGTTCCTGAAAGGCGCGGGCGTCACCGTCCTCGCCTTTTGCGCCGACAATCCGCAGACAAAGGAGCTTGCCAAGCTGAAGCCGGATGGCCTCTACGCGCAACTGGAGAAAGGCGTCGTCCCGGCTTATCTGAAACCCATGCCGACGCCTGATGGCGCACCAATTCGGTTCTTCCGTTATGTGCCTGTTGGCTCGTAGATTTAGACGAAGCGCCGACGATCGCGCATGCGGTCGAGAGTGTAGAGACCGAGAAGGCAGATCAGAAGGCCGCTGTCGTAGCAGCCAATAGCCGCTGCGAGATCAAGAATGGATGTGGTCGAGACCCAGGCTGCGCAGGCATAGACCGCGCACACAAGGAAGCCGACCAACACCATCGAAAATATCGAGCGCATTGGTGCGGTAACGAAACCTAGTGTGGTGGCCGTCAGAGCGATCATCAGCATCTCCTCGTTCGCGCACTATAGCTCGGTCTGTCTTTTCGAACAATTAATCGAGCCGCTTGTTACCGCTTTCCCCAGTGTTTGCAATCGACACAGTCGCAATGTGCGGCACAACGGACGACCTAAGTCAGCCCGAGAATGCTTTCTGCTGTGGTACCGGTCGCATGGACCCGAGAAATTCGCAGCGGCAGCATCGAACCGTCGGACACCGAGGCAAAGGTAAGGGTCTGCCCGGATGCCATGGTGACGACCAGCTCTCCTCCAATGCCGACATAAAGTGCCCTCGTGATTTCGACGAGGTCGAGATTGTCATTGGGGAGGACGGCGAAGCCGGCGCTCGCAGGGCCGGTGAGCGAGGGCGCATGGGAGGCGAAGCGATCAGACATGGTAACTCCTCTTGTCGTTTGCCCGATCATCGCATTGCAGGGATTACCGGGGAAAACTGAGAGGTAGTCGATCGTCGACTTTCCTGATCGTCATGCCTAAGTCTTTATCGTGTATGAGAAAATGGCTGCGCCATCCCTTCTCTTTGCCGGAGCGCAAGAAAAATCGTCCCCTTTTGGAGGCTGCTCTTTGTCGCCTCATCGGCTAAAACAGTACTATGAGCAATGTCTTCGAGAATGATTCGCCGAGCAATCTTACCGAGTACTCGGTCTCGGAACTTTCCGGCTCGATCAAACGCACCGTCGAGACTGCCTTCGACCAGGTGCGCGTGCGCGGCGAAATTTCCGGATACAGGGGCCCCCACTCTTCGGGTCATGCCTATTTTTCTTTGAAGGATGATCGCGCGCGTATTGATGCCGTCGTCTGGAAGGGCACGTTCTCGAGGCTGAAATTCCGTCCCGAGGAAGGGATGGAGGTGATCGCCACTGGCAAGGTGACCACGTTCCCAGGCTCATCGAAGTATCAGATCGTCATCGAAACGCTCGAGCCGGCCGGCGCTGGCGCGCTGATGGCGCTGATCGAAGAGCGCAAGCGCAGGCTTGGCGCCGAAGGCCTGTTCGACCCGTCCCGCAAGCGGCGGCTGCCGTTCATGCCGAGGGTGATCGGTGTGGTGACCTCGCCGACCGGCGCTGTCATTCGCGATATTCTCCACCGCATTTCCGATCGTTTCCCGGTTCACGTCATTGTCTGGCCGGTAAAAGTGCAGGGCGACGGCTCCGGTGAGGAAGTCGCGAATGCGATCCGTGGCTTCAACAGCTTCGATGTGCGTGGGGACATGCCGCGCCCGGATGTCCTGATCGTCGCGCGTGGTGGCGGCAGCCTCGAGGATCTCTGGAGCTTCAACGACGAAATCGTTGTGCGCGCCGCGGCCGAGAGCCAGATTCCGTTGATCTCGGCAGTCGGTCACGAAACCGACTGGACCCTGATCGACTACGCTGCCGATGTCCGTGCGCCGACGCCGACCGGTGCGGCCGAGATGGCGGTTCCCGTGAAGGCCGAACTGGAGGCCCAGACGGCGGCGCTTGCCGCGCGTCTGCAGGGCTGCATGAGCCGCCGCATGGATCATCATCGCCAGTCCGTACGGGCCTTGATCCGCGCCCTGCCGTCGCTGGATCAGTTGCTGGCTCTGCCGCGCCGCCGCTTCGACGAGGCGGCCGCCGGTCTTGGTCGCGGCCTTGAACTCAACACGATCAACAAGCGCCGTAGCTTCGAGCGCACCGCCGCGCACTTGCGTCCCGATGTCCTGTCGAACCGCATCACCGAGCGTCGCCAGTTTCTGAACGAACGGATGACCCGCGCCGAGCGGACGATCGAGCGCCTTATCGATCGATCGAGAGCACGGGTTGGCCGCGCCGACGCTACCTTTGCGGCACTCCCGGCACGCCTGAAAACGCAGACCGCTCGCCTGCGCGACCACCTCGCCAATCTGTCGCGTCACGCCGATACGGCGGTAAGGCACCAATTGACGCGCGCGCGCGGCGAACTCACGGCTCAGGATCGCGTGCTACAGTCTCTGTCTTACAAGAATGTGTTGAAGCGTGGCTACGCGGTCATTCGCGACGACGAAAACAAGCCGGTATCACAAGCGGCGATGTTGTCGTCGGGCATGGGCATTTCCATCGAGTTTGCGGATGGTCATGTGGGCGCGGTGACGACCGAAGGCGGGGCTGCGCCGTCCACGCCCAGGAAGCGAGCCATCAAGCCGCAAGATGAGCAAGCCCCGCCGAAACAAGGAAGCCTATTTTAGGTAGGCACCGGCGGCTTCATTCCAGCAGCGGCATCATTGAAATGCAACATATACGTGTCAATCTGTTCCTAAACGGGAGGGAGAGACATGAGGCTTGCATCGTTCAATGTCGAAAATCTGTTCGACCGCGCAAAGGCGATGAACCTGGAAACCTGGGCCGACGGCCGGGCTGTTCTCGACCGCTTTGCCGAGTTGGAGAAGTTGCTGGGTCAGGTCGCCTACAGCGAGGTCGACAAGGCGCGCATGGCGACGCTGATTGTCGAGCTCGGCATGGAGAAGAGCGATACTGGCCCCTTTGTCATCCTTCGCCGCAACAGGGGCAATCTTCTGAAGCGGCCAACGGCCGGCGGCGTGGTTATCACCGCCAATGGCCGCATTGATTGGGTGGGATCATTGGAATTGCGTGACGAGCCGATCAACGAGATCGCCATGCAAAACACCGCGCGTGTCATGGGCGATCTGGAGGCCGATATTCTTGGCATCGTCGAAGTGGAGAGCCGGCCGGTCCTGACGGCCTTCAACACGCAGGTACTGCCGGCCGTTGGTGGCAACCCCTTCACGCAGGTCATGGTGATCGACGGCAATGACGAGCGCGGTATCGATGTCGGGCTGATGACGCGAAAAGGCTTCGCGCTCGACATTATGCGCAGCCACGTCGACGATAGGGGCGCGGCAGGCAATCCGATCTTCTCGCGCGATTGCCCCGAATACTACGTGACAACGCCCGAGGGAACGACGCTGCTTGTCATGGTCAACCATTTCAAGAGCAAGGGTTTCGGCAGCGCCCAGTCGTCCGATGCTCGCCGGCATGCGCAAGCGCAACGGGCGCGAGAGATCTATGAGAAGCGTATTGCCGAAGGATTGGAGCACATCGCCCTGATCGGCGACCTGAACGACACGCCGGACAGCGCTCCTCTTGCGCCGCTGAAGGACAGCACGCTCCGGGATGCCTTTGCGCATCCGACGTTCGACGATGGCGGCTTTCCCGGTACTTTCGGGCTTGGCAACGCCGGAAACAAGATCGACTACCTTTTCCTGTCGCCGAAGCTTTTCGAGAAGGTTGAGCGCGGCGGCGTTTTCCGCAAAGGCGCCTGGCCTGGAAGTCGACCAAAACGCTGGGAGACCTATCCGGAACTGACCGAGCCGAAACACGCCGCATCGGATCATGCGGCCATCTGGGTCGACCTGAACATCTGAGGCCAAAGACCGGAAGGCGTTGTCTTCCGCGCCCCCGACGCCGGTGATGGGCGCGATAGGCCCGGCTACTCGAATGTCGCCAGGAACTTGCGCAGCAGGGTGTCGAGCTGCGCCTTCTCCTCCGCGCTGAAGCTCTGCGTCAACCGTTGCTGATTGGCGACGTGGGCTCCGACGGCATTTTCCACGGCGGCAAGTCCCGCTTCGGTCAGGGCGATGAGGACGCTTCGCCGATCGTCGGGATTGAGAACGCGCTCGACCAACCCGGCTTTCTCCAACTGATCGATCCGGTTGGTCATGGTGCCGGAACTGACCATCGTCATTGAGAGCAGATCGCCGGGTGAGAGCCGATACGGCGCGCCGGAACGCCTGAGGGTTGCCAGCACATCGAAGGACGAGGAGGAAAGCCCCTGCTGCTGCAGCACCTGGTCCACCTCGCGGGAGAGGTGGGTGGTCAGCCGTTTCAGCCGGCCCATGATGCCCATCGCCTCGGTATCGAGGTCGGGGCGTTCTCTGCTCCATTGCGCAAGTATCTTGTCGACGCGATCCATCGGCTAGTCCGTTCTTTTGAGGAGACTGTTATCACCGCATATCTTGACGTCAAGATAAATGGCGCTAGGATATATTTATCTTGATATAGAGATTCTTGAAATGAAGAAAACTGGAACGCCTCTTTCAGATGTGCTGATCACGGCGTTGGCGCCGACGATCTGGGGCAGCACCTATTTCGTCACGACATCCTTTCTTCCGCACGGATATCCGCTGACGGTCGCCTTCCTGCGCGCTTTGCCGGCCGGGCTTCTGCTGCTTGCGATCGTCCGGCAGCTGCCGCGGGGGATGTGGTGGCTCCGCGCCTTCGTGCTCGGCGGCCTCAATTTTTCGTTCTTCTGGGCAATGCTGTTCGTGTCGGCCTATCGTCTGCCGGGTGGTGTTGCCGCGACCGTCGGGGCCATTCAGCCGCTCATCGTCATCCTGCTGTCGCGCATCTTCCTCGGCAGGCCGATCCACGCTCTTGCCGTCGGAGCCGGTGTGGTCGGGATGACAGGTGTGGCACGCCGATCGGGTCGAGCGCCGCATTGGGCGTGAGCACGAGAAGTGCTCGATGGCATTCGGCACGGTGCTGACGCGACGTTGGGTTCCGCCGGTGTCGAATCTGGCCTTTACCGCATGGCAGCTCACGGCCGGCGGCATCCTGCTCGCACCCGTCGCCTTCTTCTTCGAACCCGCGCTGCCGATGCCGACTACAGCCAATGTCCTGGGCATGGCCTATCTTGGCCTGATCGGCGCGGCCTTCACCTATCTGCTGTGGTTCCGAGGGCTCGCGCGCATCGAGCCCTCCGCTGCGGCCTCATTGGGCTTCCTGAGTCCGGTCACGGCCACCCTTCTCGGTTGGCTGGCTCTTGGACAAAGCCTGACGCCCGCGCAGCTCTTTGGCTTTGCGATGGTGCTCGCGAGCGTCTGGCTCAGTCAGCGTACGATGTCGGTCAGGCCCACTCGCCCTGACGCATCAGCGGAACGCGCGAGCCGCCCGGCCTGATCCCGTCGATATCGACCTGACCCGAGCCGATCATCCAGTCGATGTGGATCAGGCTCGAGTTGCCGCCCTGCGCCTTGATCTGCTCCTGCGTCAGGCTCGCGCCATTCACGAAGCACTTCGAATAGCACTGGCCGAGCGCGATGTGGCAGGAAGCGTTCTCGTCGAACAGCGTATTGTAGAAGAGAATACCGCTGGCCGAGATCGGCGAGGAATGCGGCACGAGCGCCACTTCGCCGAGCCGCCGCGCCCCGTCGTCGGTATCCAGCACCTTGTTCAGAACTTCTTCGCCACGCGAGGCCTTCGCCTCGACGATCCGGCCACCTTCGAAGCGAACCCGGATGTTGTCGATCAGCGTGCCCTGATGGGACAGCGGTTTGGTGCTCGAAACGTGGCCCTCGACCCTGAGCGCGTGCGGCGTCGTGAAGACCTCCTCGGTTGGAATGTTGGGATTGCAGGTGACGCCGTTCTTGGCGGTCGAAGAGCCGCCATGCCACTCGTGTCCATCGGCGAGCCCGACCGTCAGATCGGTGCCGGGTCCGCTGAAGTGTAGGGATGAGAAGCGCTCGCCATTCAGCCAGCTCGAGCGTTTGGCAAGGTTGGCATTGTGCTCGGCCCAGGCGGCGATCGGGTCTTCGACATCGACGCGTGATGCCGCAAAGATCGCCTTGGCGAGCTTGGCAACCGCGATGGCTTCCGGATCATCAGGAAAAACGAGCGCCGCCCATGAGGGGTTGGGGTAGGAGACGATGTTCCAGTTGATGTCGAAATTCGAGATCTTCTCCAGTGCCGGCTTGTAGGCGGTAGAGTTCGCCCGGTTGGCACGACCGACCTTTGCCGGATCCTGCTCCGAAAGCAGCATCGGATTGTCGCCTGAGACGGCAAGGCGGGCGGTGCCCTTGGCGTAAGCCTTGGCCATGCCGTCATAGAGCCAGTCGGAGGCCCTATCGAAGCTCTGATCGTTGCCATATCTGTAGCGCGCGAGCGTCGACTCCTCGTCGGAATAGAATGCCGTCACTAGTCCGGCACCCGCCATATAGGCATGCTTGGTAATCAGGCGCACGAGGGGCAGGGCGACGACCGGGGCCGTGATCACGAGGTCCTGGCCCGTTTGCAACTGCAGCCCGACCTTGACGGCCACCTCCGCCAGCTTTTCAAGCTTTACGGGATCGACTGAGGTCTGGCTTTGCGGCATGAAATTCATGATCGGTCACTCCTCGAACGAAACGGATTGGCCGGTAGACTTAGACCCCTTTGCGGCGAAATTGAAGCTCGCTTGTCGACCGATGGCAGCTCTTTGCCGCCATCGGCCCATACCCGGGATTAGGCAGCCGAGGCGGACGGTTGCTGCAACAGAACCGCGTCGTGACGTTTCAGGAAGGCCATCAGTCGGTCGGCATAGTCAGCTCCGACCGCGGCCTTTACGCTCGGCCTTTCGGACAACGCTTTCCGCCAGGCCCGGACGCGGGGAAGGCCGGCGAAGATGCCGCTGTCACCGAAGGTGTCGAAGACGTCGAAGTAGCGAAAGACCGGCGCAAACACGGCATCGACCAGGCTGAAGTCCGCCCCCGCGAAGTAGGGACCACCCTTCAATTCCGCTTCGATGGTCGCGAACTTTGATGCGAGCACTTGCCGTTTCGCCTCCAGTTGCGCGCGATCCTGTGTCGTCTCGTAGACCCAGAGATCGGAAAGGATCGAAGAGCCGAACTCCATCCAGCCGCGGTGGCGGGCGCGCGTCAGCGGGTCGGCCGGATGAAGGCGGCGGCCGTCCTGCGTCTCCTCCAGGTACTCGCAGATTACGCTGCTTTCGAAGAGCACGTCCTGACTGCCGTCGCTGCGACGGATGCAAAGCAGAGGCACCTTGCCGAGCGGCGATATCTCCAGGAACCAGCGTGGTTTGTCCGCGAGATCGATATTCACGCGCTCGAACGGCACTCCTTTTTCCGCAAGCGCGATCGCGGCGCGCTGCACGTAGGGGCAAAGGTGGTGGCTGACGAGCAGCAGAGCCGAACCCGATGCTTGAGGTGGCAAATGATCCATCGTGGCAATCTCCATTGTAGATGCAAGTGCATGTAATAGCTGTTGCGTCAGGATTCAAGGTAGATGTAAATGCATGTATGAGCGAAAAGACGAATAGAGCGACGCCATCCGATGCGGCGATCGATGCCTGGATCGGGCTGATGCGCGCGCAGCAGCGACTGCTCGGTCAGATCGAAGCGGATCTCAAGTCGGCCGGGCTCCCGCCGCTTGGTTGGTACGACGTGCTTTGGGAACTGGTGCGGTCGCCGCAGGGCAGGTTGCGGCCGTTCGAGATCGAAGAACGCACGCTGCTAGCCCAATACAATCTTTCGCGACTGATCGACCGCCTTGAGAAGGCGGGGCTGGTGCAGCGCCAGACCTTCGATCAGGACGGGCGCGGACGGTGGGTGGTCGTTACCGAGGAGGGGCGGGCGTTGCAGAAGCGCATGTGGACGGTCTATGCCAAGGCCATCGAGAACAACTTCGGCGCCAAGCTGAGCGAGGCCGATGCCGCGACGCTTGGCTCTCTGCTGGCACGCGTCAGCTGACTTCAGGCAATCAGGGGCGCCGCTGCGGCCTTCAGCGTCTTCAACGCGTCTTTCGGGTCAAGCCGAACCTGCAGGCCGCGTTGCCCGCCATTGATGTAGACCTGCGCCTCCGTCAGCGCAGCCTCCTCGATTGCCGTCGGGACGAGCTTCTTTTGTCCGAATGGGCTGATGCCGCCGACGTGGTAGCCGGTCAGGCGTTCGGCATCGGCGGGTTTCATCATGTTGGCGGACTTTCCGCCGAAGGCGCTTGCGAGCTTCTTCATGCTGACTTCACGATCGGAGGGAACGACGACGCAGACTGCCTTGCCGTCGACCTCCGCCATCAGCGTCTTCAACACGCGATGCGGCTCCTCCCCAAGCGCTTCCGCAGCCTGCAGGCCGACGCGCTCCGCATTTGGATCGTAGTCGTAGGTATGGACCGTGAAGGCAATCCCGGCCTTGCTGAGAACCTGCGTGGCGCGCGTGGTTTTGGACATTGATCAGGCCTTGAAGAAGCTGCCGTAGATCTCGGGCTTGAAGCCGATGAGCAACTTGCCGTTTGCCTCGACAACCGGCCGCTTGATCATCGATGGCTGCTCCAGCATCAGCGCGATCGCCTTGCCCTCGTCGAGATTTTCGCGCTCGGCCTCGGGCAGCTTGCGAAAGGTCGTGCCGGCCCGGTTGAGCACGGTTTCCCAACCGGCTTCCTTCGTCCATGCCTGCAGGTGGGCGCGATCGATTCCGACGGCCTTGTAGTCATGGAACTGGTAGGCGACGTCATGCTCTTCCAGCCAGGTTCTGGCCTTCTTCATGGTGTCGCAGTTCTTGATGCCGTAAATGGTGACGGTCACTTAGTCCTCCAGCGTTCCGGGTTTGCGCATCGCCTTGCTGGCGGTCTTGCAAGCAATCTTCATAAGGTCGGCGCGGCGGCGAACCAGTCGCTCGGAGTTGCGCGTCACGATCAGGCCGGCCTGCGGCGCGCGAATCTCGATGCTGCCGTCAGCCATGCCGGGGCGGGTGATCAACGTGGCAAGCACATCGCCTTCGCCAATCCATTCGCCGATATTGCGATGGAAGAGGACCGTGCCGGCCTCCGGCGCACGGACCATCTCGATATTGTCGAGCGGCACGGCGGGACCATCGAAGGCGGGCAGCGAGATGGCGGCGTCGATCGCGCCCCGGCTCGCCAGAAATTTCCACAATCCCTCCGCATCTTTCATCGCGATGTCGGGATAGACATCGCGCCGGCCGCGAAGCTCGACTGTTACGGACAGCTTGCCGGGCAGCCGCGATTGCTTCTCCGGCGTCTCGTATTTCCAGGCAAAGCCGACGGCCTCCTCGAAGGCGGAACTCTCGCCATCGGACAGAAGTACGGCTTCCATCCCCATCGCTGATGCAAGATCGGCCGCCTCCGGCCAGAACGCCTCGTCGATATAGGCATATTGGAGCGATTCATCATCGCAATGCAGATCGATCACCAGATCGCAGCCGAGCGCCATATGCAGCAGCTGGCGCTTCAGTTTGTCGACGGCCGAGCGGCGCTCGATGTCCTCAAGCAACCCGTCGCGATCCTTCACCGAGATCAGCGGAAACTCCCTGTTGAAATTGGTGCGCGATCCAAGATCGAAACGGCCCTGAAGCTCGCCGAAATGCGACTGGGCCGCGCCGATCGGATTGGCATGCGGGACGACGATGATGTCGCTCTTGATCTGGCTGGCACTTTCCGACTGCCGCAGTTTCTCGCACAGGAAATGGACCAATGCCGTACCCGGCAGCTCGTTGGCGTGCAGGGCCGCCTGAATGTAGACTTTCGGCGCCTTCGGGTCGCTGCCCTTGAAACGAAGAACCGGCAAACGCCACTCGATACCCGCCGTGTCGCCGGCAATAATGATCTCGGACGTGTTCATGTCGTTCTCCGCTTTCATGCCTTGTCGCAGGAGCTTTAAGCGAGTTCGATAGGCTGAGGCAAGGTGCTATCGGCGCGCATGAAGCGGCCAGCGCCCCAGTTCTTGGTAGCCCGCTTGGCCCCGGCGATTGTGGAGCAGAACGAATTCGCGTGCAGCCATCACGACTGGCTTCTGCAAGGCGATCCGCGGCACCACGTCCCTGTCATAGAGCAGTGTGGCGTGCGGCTGAAAGTTCGGGTTCAGATTGGCGTCTACACCCAATCGGTGCATCTCGATCGCGATCTGCACATGCAGCTGCCGCAGCAGTTCCCGCCCGCCATTGCCGGCAAGCACGATCGCGTTGTTCTGCGGCAGCAGGAAGGTGATGACATGATCGAAGACCAACTCGAATTGACAGGCTTCGATGGCCGCTCCGGTCCGGCGTGCCGCCGCAATCATCGTCGCGGGAATGCGGGAGCTCTTGCCGACACAATAGAGCGAGACCTGGACGACCGCCGGCGGCCGTAGCGATGCGAGGGGAAGGTAATCCTGCTGCAGCCACTGCTGGATCGCCACGCATTCGTCGAGCGATTGCGCGTCTGGCAATATCGCAAAGAAAAGACTCTCCCTGTCGAAGCGCGATGGCTGTTGGCGCGTCTTCGGCGAAGCGAAATTCAAAGATGCCTGCAAGCTCTCGTGCATGATCGGCTCCTGGGCAACGGCCCGTTCCTCATTCGTCACGGAAGACAGGGATACTAACTTAGACCTTGAATGATGAGAACAAAAAGAGAACATACATGCAAATGGTTGACGCCTGAAACCTCGGCTGGGCAAGAAACGGGTTGAATTCAGGCTGTCGCGGCACGATCTTCGGAGTGACCCAGCAGGGAGGCAATGACCCATGCAACAGGCCATGCACTATCTGATTTTCAAAACGGCTGGCGGCTTCTGCGGTATCGCCTGGAATGATGTTGGCATCACGCGGTTTCAGCTGCCGACGTCGAGTGCAGAGGCAACCGAACGGCTGCTCCTGCGCCGCATTCCCGGTGCTGAGCCGGCGACGCCGCCGTCTGCCGTCGCCGAGGCAGTCGCGGCCGTGAAGCGCTATTTCAGCGGAGAGCCCACGGATTTCTCAACCGTGAAGGTTGATCTTGCTGGTCAGGATGCGTTCTTCAAGCAAGTCTATGACGCCGCACGCCAGATCGGCTGGGGTAAAACGACCACCTATGGTGCTCTTGCGAAGCAGCTTGGCGCAGGTCCCGAGGCCGCCCGCGACGTCGGCCAGGCGATGGCGAAAAATCCCGTTGCGCTGATTATCCCCTGCCATCGTGTTCTGGCCGCCGGAAACAAGATCGGCGGTTTCTCCGCTCCAGGCGGATCATCGTCCAAGCAGAGGATGCTTGAACTCGAAGGGGTGAGCCTAGCACCGCCGAAGCCCACCCAGCAGTCGCTCGATTTCTGATCGAAATTGCCGGACGGTCTTGATCTCGAACGGGGCCATCATTCTCTCTCCAGAGCGCCGCAGGCCTCAAAGAGGATCGATCGCACCCAGCGGTGGCCCGGATCACGATGCGTGCGCTCGTGCCACACCGCGAGCTTGGTGAAGCCGGGGATATCGACTGGAGGTTCAAACGTAACGAGGCCGTCGCCGTCCGACACCAGCCGGCGGGGAACGACGGCAATCAGATCGGTTCTACGCAGCACCTCGGCGAGCGCCATGAAACTGTTGACTGAAAGCACGACGCGGCGCGCTCTTCCGACCTTCGTCAGAGCGTCGTCGGTCGCGCCCCGAAATTGCTGACCACTGTAAGAGACGAGCGCATGATCGAGTTCGCAGAAGCGATCGAGTGTTAGAGGCGCGCTCCGTACGTCGGGATGATCGGTCCGCAGCGCGCAAACGTAGCGCTCGTCGAATAAACCCCGGGCGTGAAGGTCAGGCGGCGCCTCCTCTGGCGTAATCAACGCCAGATCAACATCCCCGCTTTCGAATTGAGCTTGGATGCGATCGTTGTCGGCTGAACGTATGGCAACGCGAATACCGGGCGCTCTCAGCCGCAACTGCGCCAGAAATGGGACCACGACAGCGACGAGCGCGTAGTCACTGGCCGCGACCGCCACGGTAAAATCCGCCAACGACGGCTCAAAGACGGAGGGTTGGAACAGCCTTTCGACATCGGCGAGAATCTGTTTAAGCGGTCCCATGAGTTGCGTTGCCCGCAAAGTCGGTACGATGCCACGCTGCGCACGCACGAACAGGGGGTCTTCAAAGCTCTCGCGGAGCCGCGTCAGCATGCCGCTCACGGCCGGCTGCGTGAGGCCAAGTCGCTGCGCGGCCTTGGTCACGCTGCGCTCGTCGAGCAGCGCATCGAGGGTCCTTAGTAAGTTCAGATCTAGCGTTCTGATATCTTTCATTCTTATGGCTGTGATCAGAAATATCGATTTGCCTTATGTCTGCACAGCGGCGATCTAAACGCAAGAACCAATGTGTGCAAAGTCGCCCGCAGCGGCACACCATAAGCAAAGGATATACGATGAATGAGATCATCTGGCCCGAGGGTTACATGCCCGGCTTCAGTAGCAATTTCGCGTCCAATGAAGTTATCGTAGCGGGATTGAGTGCGGCTGAGGTGTGGCCGCTCCTGAGCAACGCTCCTCTATGGCCGACCTATTATGCCAACTCAGCTAACATCCGCTTCCATCGTGGCAACGGCCCTGAGTTGGTAAACGGTGTCCGCTTTTATTTCGAGACTTTTGGCTTCCCGGTGGAAGCGGAGGTGGTCGAGTATGAGCTGCCCGCTGCCGGTCGTCCGGGGCGAGTTGCCTGGCACGGTTGGGCAGGCGAAGGCGATACGCGCCTTGACGTGCATCACGCCTGGCTGATCGAGGATCTGTCCGGCGGCCGGGTACGCATTCTCACCCAGGAAACCCAGAACGGAAAACCGGCTGAGGATCTCGCGAAAACAAGGCCTAATCCGATGATCAATGGTCATCAGGATTGGCTGGACGGCTTGGTAGATGCCGCCCGCCAGAAGGCCCGGAAGGGCGCGGACCGCACCGCGGTAGCGGCAAGATCGCCTTGAGTTGACGTCCTTCCTACTAGTTGGTAGGAATCAATCATGAGAAACCCACAAACCAAGGCTGATGACATTCTTCGCTGTGCGCGCTCCCTGATTATCAGGGGCGGCTACAACAGTTTTAGCTACGCCGATATTTCCAGTGTGGTGGGCATTCGCAATGCGAGCATTCACCACCATTTTCCCAGCAAATCAGATCTGGTCCGCAAACTGGTTGCACAGTATCGGGAGGAGGCTGAAGCCGGGATCGCCGAACTGGAACGAAATGTCTCCGATCCGCTTGAACTACTTCGCGCCTACGTCGGCTATTGGGAGAGGTGTATCGCTGACGCGTCTCACCCCTTCTGTGTCTGCGCCTTGCTCGCCAGCGAGATCCCTGTTCTTCCCGAAGCAGTCGTTCTTGAAGTGCGCGCGTATTTTCGGACGCTCTCGGACTGGCTCACCTCCGTCTTGGAGCGCGGCGCCGCACAAGGCCGCCTCGCGCTGACCGGGACCGCCAGGGCCAACGCTGAAATGTTCATGGCCACCGTGCATGGCGCGATGCTTTCGGCGCGCACGTACGGCGATGCCGGGACTTTTGGCGCAATAACTCGTCCCCTACTGGAGCGCATCGCGGCCTAAAGATTGGAACTTCGCCACGGAGGCAGACGCATGACCTAGGTGCCTACCAACTAGTAGATAGACAACACTGCGCTCCCATTTGTTGGCGGCAGTCTGCCCGCCCACGCCGTCCTCTTGGATGAGAAAGGCAATCTCTTATGTTCGGAATTTCTCCGCTTGGCTGGATCCATACACTCGGAAGCCTGCCAGCCATTCCTGTGGCCTTTTACATGTTTGCCCGTCATGGTCGAATTGTTCCCCGATCCATGGTGGGCGCCGTCTATTTTGTTTCGATGCTTATCGGCGCCGCAACGGTCTTCCTCGTGGCACGTCAGCCGGTCAGCTACGGCATCGGTACCCTGACCATCCTGCTCCTGGTTGCAGGCTACGGGATCGAACTTATTCTGGGTTCGGCGCGCATAGCCAGATACATCGAAACCATCTGCCTGAGCCTCAGCGCGTTTCTTCTGATCGTGCCGACCGTTAGCGAGACCCTGCGCCGTGTTCCGGACGGCCACCCCTTGGTTACCGACTTGAAATCGCCGCTGCTTCTCGGCGCTCAGGGAGGCCTGTTGGCTGTTCTCGTAGTCGGCTTGACCGCCCAAATCATCTACCTGGTAAGGCAGCCCAAGACCGCCGCGAACTAGTCGCAGCCATATCGCCCGCGGCAGCAGCTCTCTCTAGCAGTTACCACGGGCGAACAGCCGAACGCGCACCACCGTGAGTGACGTATCCTTGTCGTATCGAGTAGAAACTTCGCTCACTTGGTCACGGCAGGATATTTCGAGGCGTGAGGCAGACACACCTAGGCAGCGGCTGCCGTTTCGCTCTTTGCGGCAGCCCTTCGGAAGCCGTCCCGCTGTGTGATTCTGCCGAGATATTCCAGGAACGCGTGGTGCTTCGGGAGTGTCTCTAGCCCAAGGCCCCAGCCGATATGCGATCCGATGTAGACGTCGGCTGCCGTGAACCGATTTCCGGCGATGAAGGGCTTCGAGCGCACCGCGCGCTCGAGTTCGTTGACGGTGCGTTCATAGCTGCCGTACCCGAAAAAGAACTCCTGTTCTGGCGCGGGAGCGAAGCCAGCCCGATGATTGGTCACAGCCTGTTCCAGCGGTCCTGCCGCAAAAAACATCCACCGGTAATAGTCTGCCCGCTCGTCCGAGGTCGGAGCCAATCCCGCGTTCGGGAAGGTCTCGGCGAGGTACGCGACGATAGCGGCGCTCTCGGTGACGACCCGGCCGCCGTGGACGATCGCGGGTACCTTGCCTATCGGATTCACTTCGGTGAAGAAGCGGCCGCGTTGGCTGGAAGCGTCGTCCGGGCGCGCAAGCGCCGCGCCGCCCCATCGGTCCGCCGCGCTGGAGCGCTCGTAGTCGAGGAGAACGGTGTCGTAAGCGCACCCTACCTCTTCGAGCATCCATTGAACGATACGGCCGCGGGAATTGGGATTGGTGTAAAATGTCAGTGGCATCGTGCATCTCCTGAAAATTGGATTTTCCGCTTGCTTGCCGCGGCTGGGTATTCGGCGGGCTCGCAAGCTCATGGAGTGGAAAATAAAGATCTGGCCGCGCGACCGCATCAGCACGGAGTGCCAAATTACTTGCAAAATGTGCCAAAGTGCCTGAGTGTCGCTTCGGCGGACGCCCTCCCTTACATCCTTGGTCGGCACGTCTGTCCCGTATCACGGCAGCGGCCGAGTCCCTCTCGTTCATCGGTATACGAGGCAGGATTGACTATTGGGCTCCTGAGGAAGACAATCGAAGGTTGCTCTTGTTGAATGGGGTAATGATGATAAGTTGTTCGTGCGGATCGTTGCACGCTATCCCAAGCGTTCTGGCGCGCCGTTGAGCTTCAAGGCCTGCGTCCGACGGCCGTGCTGAGGCAATTACGCCTTCCCGTGACACTTCATCACGATTCCGCGGCGACCATCACCACGGCGCAGATTTCGCGATTTGGCGAGCCATCGAAGCGCTGTCCGGAGATGCGGGCGTTGGCATCAAAATGGTTCGAGAGACCAGCGCTGCAACCCACAAGCTCGCATTCCTCGCTGCTTCGTATGCGGAGAGCTATCGCGAGCCCGGCTCGTGCGGTTCAAACTGCTTTGCAGTCCAGATGAACTGCACTCCGACGAGGGGAACGGCCGCGCTGTTTTCACGATAGAGTGGCCGCCTGGCACGCTCCTGGGATATCGAGATGTGAATTCCTTCTATCGTGCTTTCAAGGAATGGACCGGTACAACACCGATGCGATGGCGGCAGATGGGAGTTCCAAGGCTAAGCATTTAACGCATGTCGTACAAAAGTGTGCAGCGGTTTTGCGATCACGCATGCTTTAGGATCCGGACCTGGATGCCGAACAAAGTGTGTTAAACAGCCGTCGAAACTGCTCTATTGCCGCTGTTTGTACCCTCATTCCCACTCGATGGTGCCGGGCGGTTTCGAGGTGACGTCGTAGACGACACGATTGATGCCGCGCACCTCGTTGATGATGCGGGTCGCGGCGCGGCCGAGGAACTCCATGTCGTAGTGGTAGAAATCGGCGGTCATGCCGTCGACCGAGGTCACGGCGCGGAGCGCACAGACGAACTCGTAGGTGCGCCCGTCGCCCATGACACCGACGGTCTGGACCGGCAGCAGCACGGCGAATGCCTGCCAGATCGCGTCGTAGAGACCGGCCTTGCGTATTTCGTCGAGATAGATGGCGTCGGCTTCGCGGAGAATCTCCAGCTTTTCGCGGGTGATGCCACCCGGGCAGCGGATCGCGAGACCCGGGCCGGGGAAGGGGTGGCGGCCGATGAAACTGTCGGGTAGGCCAAGTTCCTTGCCGAGCACGCGCACTTCGTCCTTGAAGAGCTCGCGCAGCGGCTCGACGAGTTGCATGTTCATGCGCTCCGGCAGGCCGCCGACATTGTGGTGCGACTTGATCGTCACCGACGGGCCGCCCGTGAAGGAAACGCTTTCGATCACGTCGGGATAGAGCGTGCCCTGGCCAAGGAAGTCGGCGCCGCCAAGCTTCTTGGCTTCTTCCTCAAAGGTCTCGATGAACAGGCGGCCGATGATCTTGCGCTTCGTTTCGGGATCGGAAACACCTTCGAGCTCGCCGATGAACTTGTCCGAAGCGTCGACGTGGATCAGGTGCAGATTGTAGTGTTCGCGGAACATGGCGACGACGCTGGCCGCCTCGTCCTTGCGCATCAGGCCGTGATCGACAAGCACGCAGGTCAGCCTGTCGCCGATGGCTTCGTGGATCAGCAGCGCTGCAACGGAGCTGTCGACGCCACCCGAAAGGGCGCAGAGCACGCGCTTGTCGCCGACCTGCTCACGGATCGCTTCGACCGCCTTCTGGCGATAAGCCGACATCGACCAGTCGCCCTTGATGCCGGCGATGTTGTGAATGAAGTTGGCAATCAGCTTGGCACCGTCAGGCGTGTGAACGACTTCCGGGTGGAACTGCACGCCGTAATATTTGCGCTTCTCGTCGGCGATGAAGGCATAGGGTGCGTTCGGCGAGGTCGCGACGACCTCGAAACCTTCGGGGAGCGCTGTCACGCGGTCGCCGTGGCTCATCCAGACCTGATGGCGCGAGCCCTTCGACCACAGGCCTTCGAACAACGCGCTGTCTTCGTCGACTTCGAGGAAGGCGCGGCCAAATTCGCGGTGATGGCCACTCTCGACCTTGCCGCCGAGCTGCATGCACATCGTCTGCTGGCCGTAGCAGATGCCGAAAACGGGCAGGCCGCTGTCGAAGATGATCTGGGGTGCGCGGGGCGAGCCTTCATCGACCGTGGAGGCTGGGCTGCCGGACAGGATCACTGCCTTGGGTTGCAGGCGCTTGAAGCCGTCTTCGGCGGACTGGAAGGGAACGATCTCGCAATAGACACCCGTTTCGCGCACGCGGCGTGCGATCAGCTGGGTTACCTGGCTGCCGAAATCGACGATGAGGACGCTGTCTGGATGTGCTGTCTGGGTCATGGCGAGCCTTTAATGAAAAGCACCCGGTCTTGCAATGCGCGAAATCCTCGGCTGGAGGATTTTATTGTGCTGATTGTCCCTGTTTCTCAAGGCTTAGAACCAGAATACGCCGTCCTCCAGCGCCGTAAACAGGCTGTCGACGGCATAAGACAGCTTGCGGTCGATGACGTGCAGGTATTCCGTCCAACCGGAAATGTGCTGCAGTTCCTCCGCGCCGTCGGAGATCCCGCGTAGGCCGATCAGCGGCAGCTTGTAGGCCTGGCAGGTGCGCAATATTGCGAAGGTCTCCATATCGACCATGTCGGCGGCAATGCCGTTATAGGCCTGCCCGGACACGACATTACCGCCGGTGGACAGGCTCGCCTCCGGAATGCCGGGGATTCTGAGCGGCAGATCGACGATGGCCGGCAGGTCAAGGAACGGCGTGCGTCCCTTCTCGAAGCCCAGTGGCGATGCATCCATGTCGCGATAGGATACCGACGTGGCCTGATAGACTTCGGTCTGTTCGAGCTTTGCCGAGCCGGCCGAGCCGAGCGACACGACGAGATCAGGCAACTCGCCGGCCTGCTCCAATCGCGCCAGCGCCCGCGTGAGAACGATGGCCGCCTCGACCGGACCGACGCCTGTCATCAGCGGCTCGAAGCGAGAGCGCAGGAACGGGCCATACTCGGCCTCCGCCGCCATCACGAAGAGAATGGACTTGCCGGCGACCGACTTCAGCTCAAACTTCATCCCGAAATGCCCTCTCTGCCACGGATGATCATCATGGTGCTTGTCATGGAAGCAATCAGTTTCGCCGGTCCGTCGCCGATCGCATAGCCGCGCCCGTCCGCGACGATGATGTTCGATCCCGGCTTGGTGATCTCGCCTCGAAAGAGGAAGCGGTCGCCACGGCCCGGCGACAGCAGATTGACCTTGAATTCGATCGTCAGAATGGATGCCTCGGCGTCAATGACGCTATAGGCGGCAAAACCGCAGGCAGAATCGAGGGCGGCGGAAATCACGCCGGCATGCAGAATTCCGTGCTGCTGGGTGAGCTTGACGTCGAACGGCAGTTCGATCTCGACCATCGCCCGCTCGACGCGGGTCAATTCGGCCCCCAGGGTATGCAGCGCCGCCTGGCGGGCGAAATTCTGGCGGATTCGCTCGTGGAAATCGCCGCTGTCATTGTCAGTCATCGTCGCGCCTTTCTTGCGAGCGCGAAAGTGGCATGGTGCGCCGCGTCAGACAAGCGGTTCGCGGAAATCAGTTGAAAGAGCGCTCTCGCGTCGTCGCTACTGGCTGTCGTTTGCGGGCCCGTGCCAGCGCCGGGCGTAAAGATTGGATTCAGTCTTTTTTGGTAAATCTCCGTTAGCCATTGCTTTTCGATGGGTCCCCGGCGGCAGCGAATCTGTCGTCGATAGTTGTTTTGCGTGCGGGTTCTTATGCGTCTATCGGCTACGCCAGCTTTCTTCCTTGCCTGCCTCGCGTTGTCGGGCTGCACGTCCAGTTTGGGACCGGACAGCCTCGTTGCAGGAGTGCCATCGCGGGAGACGACCAGCTCGGTAGCGCGCCCAAGCGCGCCCGTGCCGGCAACGGCTGTGCCGTCGGCTGATGTCGCAGAGACGCCAGCGCCAGCCCCGCCGCGACAGGCGGAATTGGCCTGGGCCGGCCCGGTACCTCAGCCGCAAGCCTTTACGCCGCAGGCGGGCGTTGCCGCTGCGCCGATGCCTTTGGAAAGGCCGGCTGCTTCAGTGACGCCGGCCGTATTGGCGCCAGCAGAACCTGAAATTGACGAGGAGCCGCCGACCCGTTCGCGGATCTACAATCATCGCTTCCGCGACGTCAAACCGATCAATTTCGGCTCTTCGTCGCCCAGAAAGCTCGCCGTCCATGGCGTCGATGTTTCGCGCTGGCAGGGCGACATCGACTGGCAGAAGCTGAGAACGCAGGGCGCGAACTTCGTCTACATCAAGGCGACCGACGGCGGCGATCACCTCGATCCGATGTTCCGGAAGAACTGGCGGGACGCCAAGCAGGCCGGGATAAAGCGCGGCGCCTATCACTTTTTCTATTGGTGCCGCACGGCGGGCGAACAGGCGGACTGGTTCATCCGCAACGTTCCCCGGGAAGCCGGGGCCTTGCCACCGGTCATCGACGTCGAATGGAACGGCGAGTCCAGCTGCAAGCGGCGAGTCTCCCCCGAGAAGGTTCGCGAGAAGATGCAGGTCTTCATGGACAAGCTTGAGCAGCACTATGGTCAGCGACCGATCATTTACACGGCGCCTGACTTCTACCGTGACAACCTCAAGGGCGCCTTCCTGAACTATCCTTTCTGGCTGCGTTCGGTTGCGGCGCACCCGTCGAAGGTTTATCCCGGACGCCGGTGGGTATTCTGGCAGTATTCGGGCTCCGGCATCTCGCATGGCGTCGATGGACGGATCGACCTGAATGTCTTCCACGGCAGCGAAGACGACTGGCACGACTGGGTCGCCAGATCAAACTGAGACGCTGCCGGTCCCGCCCGCGAGAGACAATCGGGAGGTCCGCCATGGCAGAAGTTGTGCTGTTTCACCACGCGCTTGGATTGACGCAAGGCGTTATCGCCCTTGCAGAAGACCTGCGGGCCGCAGGGCACGTCGTCCATGCACCTGACTTGTTTGTCGGCCGGGTGTTCGACACTTTGGACCAGGGCGTGCAGCATGCTCAGGAGATTGGGTTTGGCGAGATTATCCAACGCGGAGCCCGCGCCGTGGATGGGCTTGCGAGTGAGCTCGTTTACGTCGGTCTTTCGCTGGGAGTCCTCCCGGCACAATATTTGGCTCAGGCACGCGCCGGCGCGCGGGGCGCGGTCTTTCTTCACGCCTGTTTGCCGCGTTCGGAGTTCGGCTCGGCCTGGCCGAAGGACCTGCCTGCCCAGATCCATGCAATGGACGCTGACCCGTTCTTCGTTGGAGACGGTGATATCGCGGCGGCGAAGGCGCTGGTTGCCGAGTCGGCTGACGTCCGGCTTTTCCTCTATCCCGGCGATGCGCACCTCTTTTCCGACCGGTCGCTCGCGGCTTTTGATCCTGCCGCGGCAGCCGTTCTTGAACGGCGATTGCTCGACTTTCTCGCCAGTAGATAGCGGTTCGACCCTGTCGCGGTTTAGGCTGCGCCTCAGTTCAAATAGACGATCGAGGCATTGAGCAAGGTCGCGAAGCCGACCCAGCCTGCATAAGGTACGAAAAGCAGTGCGGCGGTGCGATCCGAATTCCAGCGGTTTGCAGCAAAGGCGAGGATCAGTGCCAGCAACAGGACGATGACGACCAGCGAGGCCGACAACATCCGCAAGCCGAAGAAGAACGGTGACCATAAAAAATTGAACACCATCTGCCAGGCCCAGATGAGCATGCCGACCGAGAGGTGCCCACGCAACCACGTTCGCGCGCCCGCGATACCAATCAAAACGTAGAGGGCGAGCCAGACAGGTCCGAATATCCAATCAGGCGGATTGAACGGCGGCTTGGCGAGAGATTGGTACCATTCCGTCGGTAGATTGTTGACGCCGATGGCGAGCCCCCCGCCCAGCGTGACGGCGATGAAGACGACGTAGGTCAGGGCTTTGCTCATCCGCTGGAGATAGGGCGGCGGCCCCCTCCAACCAGATCGCTAGCGATCTTTTGCGCACAATTCAGATGGCCGCAATGCGGACGATATGCTGGTCCCAGGCAACGTCGCTCCGCGTCGACAAAAACTCGCCTTCATAGGACGACACGGCAAAGTCGGACTTGGCTGCAGCAATCCCCGCAGCGTCAGGCACGATCTCTTCGCGGAGCACTCGGCCGGTCCTCGCGTCGATCGTCACGGAGGCTCCGCCCTTGGGCGAGGTGACGCCGACCAATCCTTCGGCCCGCTTGATCGCGATCGCGCCGACATAGTTGGCAAGCCGACGCGTCGTCTCTTCGGGCAGATCGACGAAGCGCAGGTCTTCTCCTTTCGCAAAGGAGCCGACGAGAGGCGGCAGATCGTTGCGGTGCCCCTCATATTGGCAGGCAAACCAGATGCGGCCGCTCGCATCGACATCGACGTGTCGGGTGGAGAGCTGCGCCCACTGCGATGGCAGAGAGTGCTTTTCGATCAGACTTCCCGTGGCCGCATCGATCAGCGTCAACGACGGCTGCATATTGGATAGATTGAGCTTCGTGCGGCCGAAATCCGGATGTGTTTCAATGCCGCCATTGGCAACGATCAGCATGCGCCCATTGTCGGATACCGTCATGTCATGCGGACCCACACCGTAGGTCTCGAACTCTCCGATCCGCTCAAAGCGGCTCGTCGCGTCGTAAAGGCCGATCACGCCGCGATTGGCGTCGAAGGCGTTCTCGCTGGCATAGAGGAGGCGGCCGTCCGGCGAAAAGGCGCCATGGCCATAGAAGTGGCGTCCCTCGGTGGCGGCAATGGCGATGGGCTCCCTCTTGCCGCGAGGGTCGAAGATCATTGCATAGGTGCCGGGGCGACGAGCAAATGCGACCGTTCTTCCGGTCTTTTGACTGAAGGCCATGCCATGCGCTCGTGCCGGAAGCGCGACTTGGTCGATGATTTCGCCGCGCTCCGAGACTGTGGCAATGGCATAGGTTCCGTTTGCCGTTCGCATACCAGATGCATAGACAGCATCCGCCCGCTCCAATGCCATAAGCGCTCGCGGCTGAAGCGTGGCCAGGAAGGTCAGCCCGGCGGCCTTCACGAAACTGCGCCGGTCGATCGCCGAACTATTCCACATGGCTTCAATCGCCGTCGGAGAAGGAGAAGCCGGCCGACAGGCCGATCGCCGAGCCGTAGTCATCGCTGATCTTCGTGATCAGTTCGCGCGTGCCGACGAGAAGCGCATCGAGCTTTTCTTTCTCGGCGGCGCTTGTCGCGGCGTCGATATCCGGGTTGAGCTTCGGCACCGTTTCCAGCAGCGACTTGAAGCTGCCATCGATCGCGTCGGCGACCGGCTTCTTGTCGGCAGGCAGGAGTTCAGCCATGCCGGCTTTTTGCCAGAGTGTCCGCAATCCCTCCAGGTTCGCCGCCATCGACTTCCAGGTGTTCTTCGAGCGCCAGTAAATCGCCATGTGCGGACGCGGCGGGGTGTCCTTGCCCTTGTAGAACTGCTCGAGCCGCTGATCGCGGACGGTCTCGGCGCCGTGGACGAGGATCCCAAGCAGCGCTGTCACCGCCTCCTTGTTGTCCATAAAGTCGGCGCTCTGCGGGCCCGGGTGTTTCCAGCTTGCCTGCACGCCGTCAGGCTTTTCCCAAGCCGCGACGACCTCGCCGGCCTCGCGCTGGATATTGCCCGCGACCGCCGCGCCATAGAGGCACCGGAAGCTGTTCTTCTGCGTGGTCAGATCTTCGGCATCGGTGCCATAGAGCACGTATTCAAGCGCGGTTAGCCCCTGCAGCGCCACGCTCTTTCCGGCAATCGCGTCGACCGTCGTGTCCTTGGGATCGGCCTTGGCGATCAAGGCCTGAACCTGCTTCAGACCGACACCCTTGCGATCGGGATAAAACAGGATGTGCTCGAAAAGATTGTCCTGGATAACCGGCCCTGTCTGAACGATTTCGATGACCGACCAATAGCGGACCGTGTCATCGAAAGCCGACCTCGCCTTGTCGAGCTTCTGCTGGGTCGCGTCGTCGCAGAGGTCCTTCATCGCCGTCGTCAGGCGCGCGGCCGATTGCTGGGCATTGCGATAGCCGGGGCGGATCACCTCATCGACTGCCCGCTGCATCACCGCTGATACCGCCTCCTCGTTCAAGCCGGCTTGCGGTGCAGGGGTCTGTGCGGCAGCGGAGGTGGCAAGGGCAAGGGAAAGAAGAAGAGGTTGCCAAAGGCGCATCAAAGGGACTCCAGGAATGTAATCAGTGCCTGCCGGTCATCCTTCGGCAGGGATGCGAAAGCGTCACGCGCCTTTTGGGCCTCGCCGCCATGCCAGAGAATCGCTTCGGTGAGATTTCTGGCGCGGCCGTCGTGGAGGAAAAAGCTGTGCCCGCTGACAGTCTGGGTCAGACCTATACCCCATAGCGGCGGCGTGCGCCATTCACCTCCGTTCGCGCTGCCGACTTGTTGTCCATCCGCAAGACCGTCGCCCATGTCGTGCAGCAGGAAGTCGGAATAGGGCCAGATCAGCTGGAAGGATTGGGCCTTGTCGGCGCTGTCGCGGCGCGTGACGAACTTCGGCACGTGGCAGGAAATGCAGCCGCTTTCATAGAAGATCTTCTTGCCCTGCAGGGTCTCCGGGAAACTTGCCTTTCGCCGGGCAGGGACGGCGAGGTTGGCGGAATAGAAGGTAACGAGGTCGAGGATCGGCCCGGGCGCCTCCTCCTTGCCAAGCCGTTTCTGCACACCCGTCGGCATCTCCCGGCACTTGGCTTCGGCCTTTGTGCAATCGCCGTAGGGGTCGGGTCGGTCCGGCGTCGAAATAGCGATATCGCTGGAGAAGGCATCCGCGCTCTGGTCGCGCACGCTTGCATTCTGCGCCTTCCAGCCGAAGCGACCGAGCGCAATCTTGCCGGTGCGGTGGTCGCGCACGATCGCGGCCTTGCCGTGGATGCCGTCCCCGTTCGTATCTTCCGGATCGGCGTGAGCCAGGATGTCCGCCTCGGGAATGGCCTCGATCAGGCCGAGCCCGATCATCGCGGGCGCAACACGCGGCGAGATCGTTGTTGCCGGGTCGAGCGGCCCATAGCCGAGGTCGGTCACCTCGTATGTCGGGCGGCGCAGCGAGACCGTCTCGCCGTCGCCAAACGTCACAGGCTCCTCGGTGTAGCGGATCGCCATCTTGCCTTCGGAGGGAAGGCCCGGAACCGCAAGATCCTGCAACTGGTGGCCATAGACCGGGTCTGGGAAGTTGATGATCTCAGCGTTGGCGATCGCACGCTTCTCGTCAGGCGTTGTCGCCCGGCGCGCGAGGCGCAGGAACATCGAGGTGGCACTGACGCCGCCTTCCGGCGGCTTCCCGCGACCGTCGTTCAAGTGGCAGCTCATGCAGGAGCGGGCATTGAAGAGCGGCCCCAGGCCGTCCGAGGCCTGTGTCGAGGACGGAGCGGAGACCCAAAGCTTCTTGAAGAGCGCATTTCCGAGCCGGAACGGCTGCTCTTCCTCAAACGGGATCGTCGCCGAGATATGCGAAAAGGAGTCTTCGGTGACCGGATCGATGGACGTCGCACCACCGGCCTGCATCGCTTCGTATTGCTCGGCCTTGGAAAAATCGGTGGTCGGTCGCGTCACATCGGCGACGCGTCTCATATCCGCGTCGGAAAGGTCGGTTCGCCGTGTCGGAAGATCGAAACCGGAGGCCAGAGCGACAGAAAATCCGGCAATCGCGGCGCAGAATGTTGCGCTACTGAGAAGACGACGAACCGGTCTGGGAGGCATGCTGGATTCGGGCCGCTCCGTTGAACGAAGCGGCCCGCCTTTTCACTTATTGGAAGACCGCGCTAGGATTATCCAAGCTGTCGGAACCTTCAAGCTTCACCGTGCCGAGATCGAGTGCGGCAATAACACGCTGCACGGTCTTGGTCTGGTCGATGAGGCCATCGATGGCAGCCTGAACGACGGCGTTGCCCTTCTTGTTGCCTTCGCCGATCATCTGGTCGTACTTCTCGACGTTCTGACCGCGCTTCGCCATGACTTGCATGGCGTCGAGCGTCTTCTTCAGCTTCGCCTGCATTTCCTTGTCGAGCTTCTTGTCCTTGGCTGCGACGAGATCATGCAGCGACGGACCCGTCATCTTCGTGCCGTCGACGCGGGTGTAGTCTCCGGTATAAGCGGCAGCGATGCCGATCGCGTCGTTGAGGTGCGAGTTGTAGGTGTTGTCGGAGAAGCAATCATGCTCTTCTTCCGGATCGTGCAGCAGCAGGCCGAGCTTCATGCGTTCGCCGGCCAGTTCGCCGTAAGAGAGCGAGCCCATGCCGGTCAGGATGGCAACGAGACCGGTCTTCGAATCGGCTTGGACGTGCTTGGTGGCTTCGCCGTCCGGAGCCCAGTTGTTGGTCATTTCCTGAAGGTCGGACACCAGCAGCGTCGAAGCGGACTTCAGATACTCCGCACGGCGATCGCAATTGCCGTGCGTGCAATTCTTGAGATCGTAGTCGGTGGCGGGACGGTTGCCGGCACCGGGACCGGTACCGTTCAGATCCTGGCCCCAGAGCAGGAATTCGATGGCATGGTAGCCCGTCGCGACGTTGGCTTCGACACCGCCGGCTTCGGCCAGCGTACCGGACAGGAATTCGGGCGTCAGCTTGGATGCGTCAACATCCTTGCCGTCGATCTTGATCGTCTTGTTGGCGATGACATTGGCGACGTAGAGCGAGTTTTCGTCGCTCTCGGTGCCGTAGGACGGATCGACGTAATCGATCAGGCCTTCGTCGAGCGGCCATGCGTTGACCTTGCCTTCCCAGTCGTCGACGATCGGGTTGCCGAAGCGGTAAACTTCCGTCTGCTGGTAAGGCACGCGTGCCTTGATCCAGGCAGCGCGAGCAGCTTTCAGCGTTTCATCGGTCGGGTTCTTGAGCAGGGCGTCGATGGCTGCGTCGAGAGCCTTGGCCGTCGTCAGCGAGTCTTCGTACTTGGCATGCGCAACGTCGGTGTAATGCTTGACGACTGCAGCAGCGTCCGGTGCCGCGTAGGCGGGAATGGCGAGCAGAGCGGTTGGGGCCACCGCCAGCGCCACGGCTGCGCAGACATTCTTGTTGAGTTTCATGATCCTCTCCTGTGCGGAGCTCCGTCTGAGGTCCGGCGAAAATCTCTTCGCGCAAAAGTAAACTGGTGTCAAACGCTCTAGTTTGGAATGATTTTAAGAGTACTCGCCGCCGTTACCTGTGCGAATACTCAGCCCTTCCTCTGCATACGACAGAAGAAGAAACCGTCCGTGTCGGTGGAGGCGGGTGTCAGCGTGATCGTCTTGCCGTCGGAGGAACGCGGGCGTGGGCTGTCCTTTCCGAAGAGACCATCCCAGGCAGGCAAGGCGCTGACGATCTCGTAATCGCCGTTCTCGGTGGTGAAGCGCCGGACCTGCTCCTCGTTTTCCTGCGGCAGCACCGAGCAGGTGACATAGATCAGCTCCCCGCCCGGCCGTACAAAGGCGCTCGCCTGCTTGAGGGCATCCTGCTGCTGGGCGGTGCGCTCGTCGAGGTTCTTTGCGGTCAGTCGCCATTTGGTGTCGGGCCGCCGCCGCCAGGTTCCGGTTCCCGTGCAAGGCGCGTCGACGAGCACCTTGTCACAGCGGTCGCTGAGGCCCTTCAACGCCTTGGCGTCGTCATGGACCTGCACATTGCGGGTTCCGGCACGCTTCAAGCGTTCGATGATCGGCGCGAGACGTTTGCGATCCGCGTCGTAGGCGTGGACCTGGCCTTTGTTGTGCATGGCCGCGGACATGGCGAGCGTCTTGCCGCCCCCGCCGGCGCAGTAGTCGAGAACCTGTTCGCCGTCTTTAGGCAGCACGAGATCGGCAACGATCTGCGATCCCTCGTCCTGCACTTCGAACCAGCCTTTTTGGAACGAAAGCTCGGCTGTCACGTTTGGGAGCCGCGAGGCTCCTTCGCCGGCGGGAATCCGGATCCCGTATCGCGCGATCGCAGCCTCTTGTGCGCCGGCTCTTTCAAGCGCCTTGACCGTCTTGTCGCGGGTGGCCTTGAGGATGTTGGCGCGCAGATCGAGCGTCGGACGCCCTGCGAGAGCCTGTGCCTCGGCAAGCCAGCTGTCGCCGAAGGCACTTTCGAAGGAGGATTGGACCCATTCAGGGATATCGCCCTGAATATGAGCTGGAGCGTCGGTCAAGCGACGGCTGTTGAAAGCGGAGAGTTGCGCTTCTGAAAGTGAGGTAGGTGCGAACTTGTCGTCCGCAAGCTCCGCCGCAAGCGTTTCCGGTGTGAAGCCCCACTGCCGGAACATGACGGCGTAAGCGATGGAGGAGGCACTGTCGTCGTCCATCAGCCAGGCGTGGGACAGGCGCATGCGAAGTGCATCGTAGACGATGTTGCCGATCGCGGCGCGGTCGCCGGATCCGGCAAACCGATGGGCGAGGCCCCAGTCCTTCAATGCATCGGCGACAGGCCGTCTGCGGGCATCGATATCTGCAAGAACCGAAATCGCCCCTTCGAGCCGTCCGCCCAACCGCATTCAAACAGCTCCTATCGCCTGGATCAAAATACCGGGCTTGTGAACGATCCGCAGGAAGCGCGACAGACGCAGCGGATGGTACACAAGTCTAGACCGCGTCGTAAACGCGATTGGCGACAAGAGCAAGCGACCCATTCGAGTACGGGAGAACGCTTAGCCTATGACTTCGTAGCAGACCTTTGCCGTGCCGGTGCTGACCATGCCAATGTTCTGGGCGGCAGCGCGGGAGAGATCGAGCACGCGACCGCGAATGAACGGGCCACGATCGTTGACGCGAACGACGACACTACGGCCGTTGTTGCGGTTGGTAACTTTCAGCTTCGTGCCAAATGCCAGTGAACGATGTGCTGCAGTATTGATGGCGGGGTTCATGCGTTCCCCGGAAGCGGTTTTGGAGCGAAGTGCGTACCATGAAGCACCACCACAACCATTTGCAGCAAATCCTTCAACGGGAAGGATGGTAGAACAGGCTGCAATAGTTGTTGCGGCGATAATAGAACGGCAGATTTTCTTCAAAACGGATTGTCCCTCAACTGTTGAACTCGCGCCTTGTGGGCGGTGGGAGGGTTGAATCCGGCCAAGTGTGGCGAAAAAGTGCCCCCAATTATCACGGAATATTACAGAGCGTAACATTTGTGATGGCTAGATGCGCGGCAGGGCGCCGTTGAAAATCAAGGAAATGGGAAAAAAGATAATGAAATCAAGTAAAATTCGAACGTTTTTTGCAAGGCCATATCCACGCAACTCAAGATCACAAAATTAACGAAAATAATTTTGCGTGATTGCCATAATTACTGCCCCATTTGAGCAAATTCAGGGGCCGTTAACCATAAACCGGTGCTGGATTTTGTGCGGCAAGCGAGCGAGGTAGAATTTTTCTGCCTTTTACCGATTTGCCCATGACGGGATTTAGCAACCGAAGGACGCAAATTTTGCAACCTGCTCCCGCTTGGCAAGCCGCGCTCCGATGCGCAAAGTGATGCCGACCGCCCCTACATCAGATAAAAATCCGCGGGCCCTGTCGAAAACGACAGACCTCAGGCGTCTTTACCTTGCAAGGCCGCAACGCGCTAGCTGCGATGCGCCTCGTTTAATTTTGGCAGGGAGGCTGCGAAGTTATGAGCATACCCTATCGTTGGATTATTGTTGCCGCCGGCGCATTGATGACCTGCGTTGCGCTTGGCGCGATGTTCTCGCTGGCGATTTTCCAGGAGCCCATCGCAATCGAAACCGGTTGGTCGCACGCGGGCATCGCGAGTGCGATGACACTGAATTTTATTGTCATGGGGATTGGTGGTTTCCTTTGGGGCACCGCAAGCGATCGCTTCGGTCCGCGCATTGTCGTTTTGATCGGCGCTGGCGGCCTTGGCCTGGCGCTTGTCTTGGCAAGCCGGGCGGAGTCGCTCCTGCAATTTCAGTTGACTTACGGCATTCTGGTCGGACTTGCTGCCAGCACCTTTTTTGCACCGATGATTGCGACGACGACCGGCTGGTTCGAGGAGAACCGCAGCCTTGCCGTCTCGCTGGTGTCGGCCGGCATGGGTGTCGCGCCGATGACGATCTCGCCCTTCGCACGCTGGCTGATTTCCGCCTATGATTGGCGAACCGCGATGCTGCTGATTGGCGTCACCGCCTGGGTGCTGCTGATACCGGCAGCCTTGCTCGTTCGCCGTCCGCCGGCGGAAGCAGGCGCCGCCGCCGCCCTCATATCGAACGGCGAGCAACCCAAGCTCTCGCAGGTGTTCCGTTCACCGCAATTCATTGTGCTCGGGCTGACATTCGCCGCCTGTTGTGCGGCGCATTCAGGCCCGATCTTTCACATGGTCAGCTATGCCACTATCTGCGGCATCGCACCGATGGCTGCCGTCAGCATCTACAGCGTCGAGGGGCTCGCGGGGCTGGGCGGACGGCTACTCTATGGCGGGCTTGCAGACAGGATCGGCGTGAAGCCCGTGCTTGTGGCCGGCCTGCTTGTCCAGGCGATTGCGCTGGCAACGTACCTCTTCGTCAGCCGGCTCGGTGAATTTTATGTTCTGGCAATCATCTTCGGGAGCGCCTATGGCGGCGTCATGCCGCTCTATGCTGTGCTTGCGCGGGAATATTTCGGCCCTCGCATCATCGGTACAGTGTTCGGCGCTGCGACCATGCTCTCCAGCCTTGGCATGGCATTCGGTCCGCTGATCGGCGGCTGGATCTTCGACACGTTCCACAACTACTCGTGGCTCTTCATCGGATCCGCGCTGGTTGGGCTCGGAGCGGCGGCGATCGCGCTGGCGTTCCCACCGCTCTCACGGGCAAAGACGACCGAACCGGCTCTCAGCGCCTCGGCCTGAGGCGCCGCTATCCTCGCCAGCTGTTGCTCTGCATCAGCTGTGCGAGGGAGGCGGGATAATTCGGGAAGGCGAATGTGAAGCCCGCCGCCTTGAGCTTGGCGTTCGAGACCCGCTTGTTCTCGCCGTAGAAGGACCGCGCCATCGGCGTAAGTTCGGCAGTCTCGAAAGGCTGCTCCGGCGGGGGCTCGACGCCTAGAAGGCGCGCGGCCTCGACAATGACGTCCTGTGGTGGGCCGGGCAGGTCGTCCGTCACGTTGTAGATGCCGCCGAGCCCGTGCGCGGCGAGAAACTGCGTCGCTGCGCCGATATCCTCGACCCGGATCCGATTGAAAACCTGATCCTTCTTGATCAGCCGTCGCGCGGTGCCACGTTCCAGATTGCAAAGGGCATTGCGGCCCGGGCCGTAGATACCGGAGAGTCGGAGAACCGCCACCGGGATACCGACCTCGGTGCCGATGACCATCCACCCATCTTCCGCTTCCAGCCGCTCCTTCGACCGGCCGGAAACCGGCGTGCAGGGCGTGTCCTCGGTGACCCAGTTTCCCTTGTGATCGCCATAGACGCCGACAGTCGAAAGGTAGCCGATCCACCGAAGCTTGGGCATCATCTCGCGCAACCGATCGCGCGTCAGCCCGATCAATGGATCGCCGCTTTCCCGCGGGGCAATGGATTGAACGAGATGCGTCGTATCGCGCATTGCCGCGCGCAAGTCGTTCCCCAGGGTTTCGCCATCGAAAAGGAACGCGTTAATGCCTTGGGCGCGCAGGGCAGCTGCCTTGTCGTCCGTCCGTGTGGTCCCGGATACGCGCATTCCATCAGCTATGAAGGCCTTGGCGATTGCCTTGCCCGAATAGCCGCAGCCGAAAATCATCACATCCATCACACCACTCCTGCTAGCCGCCATTCGTTCAGGACATCGCTGTCCGACTCATCTGGCCTTTGTGCCGCAAAGGCAGAAAATTCACCAGCCTCGAGAAGGCGCGAAAGCGCCCACACCGCCATGCCCCGCACGGTGGGCGAGGGGTCCTGCGACAGTGCCTGACATCGCTCGACAAATCGGCGCTCACCCGAATTGCCGGCGGCGATGAGTACATTACGGATGAACCGATCGCGCCCAATACGCTTGACGGGTGAGCCGCTGAAGAACGTGCGAAAGATGGGATCATCGAGGCTGAGCAGATACTCGATCGATGGCGCCTTCAGATCCTCGCGAGCCTGCAACTTCATTTCGGATGCCTCGTGGGCAAACTTGTTCCACGGGCAGGCGGCGAGGCAGTCATCGCAGCCGTAGATTCGATTGCCGATCAGGGGACGCAAAGCTGGATCGATCGGGCCCTTGTGCTCGATGGTCAGGTAAGAGATGCAGCGCCGCGCATCGATCTGGTAGGGGGCCGGAAAGGCATTGGTCGGGCAGATGTCGAGACAGGCGCGGCAGGAGCCGCAGTGGTCGACTTCGGGACTATCGATGTTCAGATCCGCGGTCGTGAACATCGAGCCGAGGAAGAGCCAGGAACCAAGCTCACGGCTGACGAGGTTGGTATGTTTGCCCTGCCAGCCGAGGCCGGCGGCTGCTGCCAGCGGTTTCTCCATCACCGGAGCGGTATCGACGAAGACCTTCACATCAGCCCCGGCACGCGCCGCAAAGCGCGTCGCAATCTCCTTGAGCCGTCCCTTGATGACGTCGTGATAGTCGCGATTGCGCGCATAGACGGAGATCGCGGCCTTGTCGGGCTTTGTCAGAATTTCGCGGGGATCCTCGTCAGGCCCGTAATTGAGGCCGAAGACGACAATCGATCGGACATCGCTCCAAAGCGTGCGCGGATCGCCGCGCCTATCGCGGGTTTCCGCCATCCACTCCATCGTGCCATGCCGCCCCGCGGCGATGAATTCGCCAAGCCGCTCTTTGGCCTCCGGTATGGCATCGGGTCGGGTGATGCGACAGAGGTCGAATCCGAGAGCCTTCGCCTCCGAGCGAACGAAGGCGGTGAGAGTGTCGCGGCGTTTCTGTTCCTTGTTTTCCGTGGCCATCGAAGGCCCTCGTCAGAAATCCAGATCGGCGTAGTGCGAAACCGGTGTCAGACCGCGCACGCGTTCGGTAAGTAACGGCCGGAAGGATGGGCGTGACTTCAAGCGCTGATACCACTCCTTGACAACAGAAGCTTCCGACCAGTCGATCTCACCGAGATAATCGAGAATGGAAACGGCAGACGCCGCAGCCAGATCGGCATAGCTCATGCGGTCACCCGCCAGCCACTGGCGCGAGCCTGCGAGCCATGTGAGGTACTTCATGTGCTGGCGGATATTCGCCCGCGCCGTGCGAAGGATCTTCGAGTCGGGCGCGCCGCCTCCCTGGTCCGCCGTCATCTGCAGTTTGTAGACGCGCTCGCGGGCAAGCGGCTTGGTCACGTCGGTTTCCATCTTCTGCATGAACCACTCCGTCAGGCGGCGGATTTCGGCGCGCTGAAACGGATCTTCGGCAAGCAGGCGGCGATCACGCTTGAGCACGCCATGCGTCTCGTCGAGATACTCGGAGATCACGGCAGCGCCGCACAGCGCCCGCATACTGTCATCGACGTAGACCGGCAATGTTCCAGCCGGGTTCAGCGCGAGGAAGTCCCGGCGCTTCTCCCATGTCTGTTCCTCGATCAGATCTGCCTGATAGCCGTACTCCGTCAGGATCAGCCGAACGAAGCGTGATGCGGATGACATGGGGTGATGATAGAGCGTGGGCATCGATTCTCGGATTTTTGAGGGGTGTGGCACGTTGCAAGAGCGCGATCATTATAGCGCCCTAGTCATGACTCATTCGTTGAAGCTATAGGAGCTTGGCCCTTCCAATACAAGCGAGTCGGGTTGCGGACTGCCCGACAAAGGACGTCGACCTGCCCGGAAACTGTTTTTTGCTTTTTCGCCCTGCCTTCGTCACTTCCAGACGCCATAACCCCACCGAACGCCCCCCGACCAAACTCCACGGAGACAATTCATGGAATATGTGAACTCTATAATTCTAGGCATAATAGAGGGAATTACCGAGTTTCTGCCGATTTCGAGTACCGGACACCTTATCATCGCGGAGCAATGGCTCGGCCACCGCTCGGATATGTTCAACATTGTTATTCAAGCCGGCGCGATCCTCGCCGTCACCATCATCTACTGGCGCCGCCTGCTGGACCTGGTTCTCGGCTGGCGCGATCCGCGCAACCGTTCCTACGCCGCCAAGCTGATTGTCGCATTTCTCATCACCGCGATCCTCGGACTTGTCGTCAAGAAGCTCGGCTTCGAGCTACCCGAGACAGCGACGCCGATTGCCTGGGCACTGATCATCGGCGGTATCTGGATGATCTTCGCCGAATGGGCCGCGGCGCGCCGACCACCCCACAAGGAGATCACCTGGCTCGTCGCCATCCTCGTGGGCATCGCCCAGGTGGTTGCCGGCGTGTTCCCGGGAACATCACGATCGGGTGCGACGATTTTCGTCGCGATGTTGGCTGGTACCGGCAATCGTGCGGCAGCGACCGAGTTCGCGTTTCTGGTCGGTATCCCGACCATGTACGCAGCGAGCGCCTACGAACTGCTGAAGACATTTAAGGATGGTGGAGCGGCAAACGAGGACTGGACGAGCCTCGGGATCGCTTTCGTCGTCTCGACGATCGTTGCTTTCGTCGCTGTAAAATGGCTGCTTTCCTATATCCGCAGCAACCGCTTTACGATGTTTGCCATCTACCGCATCATCCTCGGCGGCATTCTGCTTGGCATGGCGGCGACTGGGGCCATTGCCTGAGACGCTTGCTGATTGCCGCGTTCGCGCAACGACCGTGTGGATACAGCGGGTCTCAGCCTCTAATCGAACCGCGGATAAAAAAGAACCGGCGCGAAAGCGCCGGCTTGTTATCGGCTGATGGAGCCGGTCTCGCAGGGATCGATGCCGTAGGCTGGCGAGCACTCACCCTTCACCGCTGCAACCGAACCGGGTGCAATGAAAGACCCTGCCAGAATAACCAGCGCCGCGCACGCAAACAGAAGCGCGATTGACCTACCCATCGAAGAAAGCCTTTCAAAAGTCGTTAGCGCGCCGTCAAGGCGCTGAGTCCATTGGGAGACGCGCGGGGTGTGTAGTCAGCGCAATGACAAATAGCAATAAATGTTCCTGCTAAATTTGGTGTTAATTCCGCTAATTTTTTCGTGCGGCTTTTATGCAACGAGTGCCTGCCGGACATAGAGAAAAAAGCATCCACAACTTGCGCGATTCCGGAAAACTCTTCCAAGAAAAATGCCGCCCGCGAGTTCGCAAGCGGCACTGCTAATTAGACGATAAGCAGTTGGCCTCAAGCGGCCTTGCCCGATCCGGTATACTGGCCGTGCGGACGGTAGTGCACAAGATACGAGCCGATGACCGAGCTTACCAAGGTTGGCGTGACGCCGATGCCCTTCAAGGTGCGGCCCTCGGCTTCCGCCTCCTTTGAGACAACGTTGTTCTTCTTCAGAAGGCGTACCTGATCTGCGGTGATCGGCGGCGTGATGAACGGAACGAGCGAGGCAACACTGCCGATCAGCGAGGCAATACTGAAAGGAAGCGAGACCAGGCGATTCTTGCGCCAGGTTGCCTTGAGCATCATTTCGAGACATTCGCGGAACGTCAGCACTTCGGGTCCGCCGAGTTCGAAGACTTCGCCTGCGGTCACCTTGCCCTCGACGGCCTTGGCAACGGCCTGGGCGACATCGACGACATAGACTGGCTGGAATTTCGTCTTGCCGCCACCGATCAACGGCAGGAAGGGCGAGATACGGGCAATGTCGGCAAACTTGTTGAAGAAGCTGTCCTCGGGACCGAAAACGACCGACGGGCGGAAGATGATGGCATCCGGTTTGATCGCGTGGATCGCCGCCTCGGCGCGACCCTTGGTACGGGCATATCCCGAATCGGAATGCGCGTGCGCGCCGATCGCCGAGATATGGATCAGTTTCGCGCCAACGCTGCGGGCCGCCTCGGCGACTGCACGTGCACCGAACTCCTGGACTGCTTCGAAGGAATTGCGGCCGGCCTCGTGCAGGATGCCGACGCAGTTGACGACAAAGTCGGCGCCTTCGACAGCGCGGTCGACCGAGTTGCGGTAGCGCAGGTTCGCCTGGACGAAGGATATCTGGCCGACATTGCCGATCGGCTGCAGGAAGCCGGCGAGATCAGGCCGGCGGACGGCAACGCGAATGCGGTAGCCGCGCTTTGCCAACGCGCGCACGATATGCCTGCCGATGAAGCCGGACCCTCCGAACACGGTGACGAGTGGCGGCAGGTTGGCAAGGGTCATAGCAGGCTCCTCGAAAGGCTCAATTGTTTGGTCGATCTGGTTTCGTCTTAGACCAATCGCGGTGCGACGAAAAGGGCTATCGCGCCGCAGTTCTCACCGCTGAGAACGCGTTCTAGACGCCTTCGACGACGACCATCTCGGCGTCGGCGACTTCCTGGCGGATTTTCGCCGCGATCTGGTATTCCGGCGAGTTGTAGCAATCGACGGCGTGCTGCATCGAAGGAAACTCGATCACCACGTTGCGTGCCCGCGCCTTGCCTTCAAGCTCGGTGATCGCGCCGCCACGGGCGAGGAAGTTGGCGCCGTACTTTTCGAAGGCCGGCTTCGCCGCCGCGACATAGTCCTTGTAACGCTCCGCATCGCGAACATCGACGCGCGCAATCCAATATCCCTTTGCCATCTTAGATGCTCCCTGGCCCACTGATTATTGAAGGGCAGCCGACATCTCGGCGAGGATCGCCCGGGTCGCTTCCTTCGGATCGGCTGCCTTGACGATCGGGCGGCCAACGACGAGATGGCTGGAGCCGGCCTGCAGCGCGGCAGCCGGCGTCATCACGCGCTTCTGGTCGCCCTTGTCGGCACCGGCAGGGCGAATGCCCGGCGTGACAAGCGCCATGTCGGGGCCGATGATCTTGCGTACGGCCGAGGACTCCTCGGCGGAACAAACGATGCCGCCCATGCCGGCGAGATGAGCCTGTTCGGCGCGGCGCAGGACCAGCGTATGCGGATCGTATTCGTAGCCGGCGGCAATCAGATCCTGCTCGTCCATCGACGTCAGCACGGTGACACCGAGGAGGCAGAGATCAGAGCCCTTCGCGGCCTCGACCGCGGCCTTCATCGCCTTCGGATAGGCGTGTAGGGTCAGCATCGACATGCCCATCTTGACGATGTTTTCGACGCCTGACGCGACGGTGTTGTCGATGTCGAGCAGCTTCATATCGAGGAAGACCTTCTTGCCGCTCTTGGCAAGGTCGCGCGCGAACTCCAGGCCACCCGCAAAGGCGAGTTGATAGCCGATCTTGTAGAAAACGACGTCGTCGCCAAGCGTATCGACGATCTTTTCCGCTTCGCCAAGCGTTGGAACATCCAGCCCGACGATCAGGCGTTCGCGTGCATCCATCTCACATCCATCCCTGCCACTCTTCGATGGGCGTCCAGTCGCACGATAGCCGCTGATCCGCAAGGCTGAAACAATAGAGATTGCCACCGCCGCCCGGCTGGTCGCCGTCGCGTTGGATGGGGCGACCCTGCAGATGACACTTCAGCAACGTGCCGACGCCCCCATGCCCGACGAAAGCAACAGGCGAGGTGGGATCGTGCGACGCGAGAATATCGGTGACGGCCGAGACAATCCGCCGTTGCGCGTCGATGGCGCGTTCCCAGCCCCTGAAGCTCTCTGCGGGATGCGCAAAGAACCAGTCGGCCGCCTTCTCGAACTCCGGCGGCGGCAGGAAGCCGGTTGCCGAGCGGTCGTTCTCATGCATGCCGTGGACGATCTCGATGGTCAGCCCTGCCGCGGCGGCAAGGATCTCGGCGGTCTCGATCGCCTTCGTCTCGTCGCTGGAAATGATGCGCCGCAACTGCTTTGCCCAGTCGCTTTCGGCCGCTTTATGGGCGCGCGTAGCGCCAATCTCCGACAGCCCCCATTTTGGTACGGGAACAGCCGGATCGATCTTCACCTGCGGATGAGTGATGTAGAGACTGAACACAGGGTTCAGCTGCGCCGGTAAATCCAAAGCTGCGCCGGCGGAATGTTCCGCACGATGAAGTCGAAGTGCTGGATGTGATAGCGATCCGGCCGCGCGATGATTGGCGAGACCGGGCCATAAGAGATCTGGACAACGGGGCGGCCAGCCGGCAGACGGTCGAGCAGGCTTTCGAGAAGCGCGATGCGGGCCTGCATCGGGAAGTTCAGCAGCGGGACGGCAGACACGACGGAATCGAACTTCTGATCCTTCATGGCGCCAAGCGTCTTGTCGAGATTGAACGCATCGCCATTGATGAAGTTCACGCCCGGATAGAGCCGAACCAGGTGCTCGTAGAAATCCGTTGAATACTCGACCGCGACCAGGTTCTCCGGCTTCACGCCCCGTCCGAGAATTGCCTTGGTGATCGCGCCCGTGCCAGGTCCGAGCTCGAGGACTGGCAATCCGGAGTGCAGGTTGACGATGCTCGCCATCTTGCGTGCGGTAATGGAGGAGGTCGGAACAATCGAACCGACAGTCTTCGGCCCCTGCATCATTCCCTTGAAGAAGCGGATCTCTTCGTCAAACTTCTTGCCCAGCCGTTCCTTCAGGCGCAACGCCATTCCACCATCCTCCTAGATATGCAGCAACAAAGCAGCCCGGTCTTTAATTGCAGTTAGTCGGGCCGAAAAACAAGGCCAGACGTCGCAATTGGCAAAGTTTGTACGGCAAATGCGACGCGCGATTAGACGCGCATCGGCATCAGCACGTAGAGAGCGTCGTCGCCGGTCGTGTCGCGAATGAGCGTCGGCGAGCCGGCATCGGCAAGCAGGAAGATCGCTTCCTCGCCGGAAAGCTGTGCCGTAATGTCGAGCAGATATTTCGCATTGAAGCCTATTTCCATCGAGTCGGTATCATAGCCGACCGCGACTTCCTCCGTCGCGCTACCCGAATCCGGATTGTTGACGGTAAGCAGAAGCTGGCCGTCGGAGATGGCGAGCTTGACTGCCCGACCGCGCTCGGAAGAGATCGTCGAGACGCGGTCGACGGCCTGCGCAAACGTCGTGCAATCGACGCGCATTTCCTTGTCGTTGTTGGCCGGAATGACGCGCTGGTAATCCGGGAAGGTGCCGTCGATCAGCTTCGAGGTCATGACGATCGAGCCGATGCTGAGGCGGATCTTGGCGTCGGAAACTTCGACGGTCACGATCGCATCCGGCACATCGACAAGCTTCTGCAGTTCGCCCACGGTCTTGCGCGGGATGATGATGCCGGGCATGCCTTCCGAGCCGGACGGTGCATTCACGTCGGCGCGGGCGAGGCGGTGGCCGTCGGTTGCGACGGCGCGCAGCTTCAGGTCGCCCTTGCTCTCGATGGTGTGGAAGAAAATGCCGTTGAGATAATAACGGGTTTCCTCGGTCGAGATCGCGAACTGCGTGCGATCGATCAGCATCTTGAGGTCGGTCGCCTTCAGCTTGAAGGTGTGGCTGAAGGTACCGGCGGTGAGGTCAGGGAAGTCGGATTCCGGCAGGCACTGCAGCGAGAACTTCGAGCGGCCGGACTGGACCGTCATCGAGCCCCCATCGGTGCTGGTCGCCAGCAGGACTTCGGAACCATCAGGCAGCTTGCGCACGATGTCATAAAGAAGATGGGCGGGAACGGTCGTTGCGCCCGCTTGTTCGACATTGGCTGGTGTCGCTTCGGTCACTTCGAGATCGAGGTCGGTCGCCTTCATGTCGAGGTTCTGGCCCTCGGCGCGCAGCAGGATGTTGGACAGGATCGGGATCGTGTTCCGGCGTTCGACCACGCGATGCACGTGGTTCAGCGACTTCAAAAGGTTGGACCGCTCAATTGTAATACGCATGGGATGCTACCGCTTTCGACCGTTACTGCTTGAGCGCGCATGTTGCGCGCCGCAAGGAATGCTTTTGCCCAAGAGGGACCAGAGAGTGGACAGGCAAAATGGCAGGATTTTGCGACCGATTGCAAGAGGTACCAGCGGAAGCGTCAATGCAATTGCCGTTTTCCCGCGCAATGCTCACAGAAATCGCAGCGGCCTTGCCGAACTGCAAGGCCTCGCCCATAAAGGCGCGAAGTCAAAGAAAGTGAAACTATCTTGAGCAATGACGATGTGATGGCCGAAGGTGGCAGGCAACGCAGCTTTCGCCTGCACAATATGCCCATTCCGGCACGGCCGTTGGAGCCGGCGCTTTACCTCGTTGCGACGCCGATCGGCAATCTCGGCGACATCACGCTGCGTGCATTGGAAACACTTGCCGGCGCCGATGTGCTGGCCTGCGAAGACACCCGCGTCACCCGCGTCCTGCTTGACCGCTATGGCATTCAAAACCGGCCCTACGCCTACCATGAACACAATGCCGACGAGGCTGGGCCACGGCTCTTGCAGGCGCTGGAAGCCGGCAAGTCCGTCGCTCTCGTCTCCGACGCCGGGACGCCGCTGGTCTCGGATCCCGGCTATCGTCTGGCGCAAAACGCCATCGCGGCCGGCTATCGTGTCGTGCCGATTCCCGGGGCTTCGGCACCGCTTGCCGCTTTGGTCGGCTCCGGCCTGCCCAATGACGCCTTTCTCTTTGCAGGGTTTCTGCCGAGCAAGGACAAGGCCCGCCGCGATCGGCTGGCCGAAATCGAGGCCGTTCCCGCAACGCTGATGTTCTTTGAATCGCCGCACCGTATAGCCGCAACGCTGGCCGCCGCCGCCGATGTGCTCGGCGGTGATCGCGCCGCATCCGTCTGCCGTGAATTGACGAAGACCTACGAAGAGTTTCGGCGTGGCACGCTGGCGGAGCTTGCCGGCCATTATGCCGACGTCGACAGCGTCAAAGGCGAGATCGTGCTCGTCATTGGTCCGCCTCCCGAGCGCATTGTCGAAGCCGCGGATGTCGATGCGATCTTGGCAGACCTGGCCACGACTTTACCCACCTCCAAGGCCGCCGCCGAAGCCTCGCGGCTCACAGGCATTTCCAAGAAGGAACTCTACCAGCGGCTCCTCGACATGAAGGGTGGCGATGGGCGATAGGGCTGCCGCCGGCGACCGCCGCAAGGCTCTCCGCCGGGGTCGTATCTCCGAGTATCTTGCCGCGATCTATCTCATGCTGAAGGGCTATCGCATCGTCGCCCTGCGCTACCGTACGAAGCTCGGGGAGATCGACATCATTGCACGCAAGCGCAATCTGGCGATTTTCGTGGAAGTGAAGGCGCGCCGTGACCACATGGGCGCCATCAACGCCGTGTCGCCAACGGCGCAAAACCGCATCAAAGCCGCTAGCGATCTGTGGTTGGCGAGGCAACGCGATTATGCGGTGCTTTCGCAGTGTTACGACATTGTGGCCATCCGGCCTGGCCGCTTGCCGCGCCACTTTCCGAATGCCTTCTGAGCTGCTTGCAATCGCGTGCAAAAAGCCTCCACTGTAACACTCCTGTCATCAAACCATTAAGGAGGCGTCATGGAAGGCCTCTATTGCACTCCTCACCCCAACAACTGGTGGAGAGGGATTAGCCATGTTCAAGAAGATTTCCATGGCCGCAATGGCGGTCAGCTTTTCGGCCTCGTCGTCCTTTGCTGCAACCAACATCACTTGGTGGCACGGCATGGGCGGCCGCAACGGCGAAGTCATCAATGAGGTTGCACAGAAGTTCAACGCCGCGCAGTCGTCCTGCGCTCTGACCCCGGTCAGCAAGGGCACCTACGAAGAAGCGCTTGCTGCCGGCATCGCTGCCTTCCGCTCCGGCGAGCAGCCGAACATCCTGCAGGTCTTCGACGCGGGTGCAGCAACCATCATCAACGCCAAGGGCGCTGTCGTTCCTGCCGAAGATCTGATCAAGGACGCCGGCTACAAGTTCGATCGCAATGCCTTCATTCCGGGCGTTCGTTATTTCTACGCTGCCGCTGACGGCAAGTTCGTCGGCATGCCGTTCAACTCCTCCGCTCCGATCATGTACATCAATCCGGAAGCGTTGAAGAAGGCTGGCGTCGAAGCCCCGAAGACCTGGGAAGAGTTCGAGGCGATTGCGCCGAAGCTCAAGGACGCCGGCTATATCCCGCTCGTCCAGTCTCAGCTGACCTGGGAGTTCACCGAGAACTTCTTCTCGCGCAACAACATCCAGTTCGCCAGCAACAACAACGGCTACGACAGTGTCGTCGACACCAAGCTCAAGGTCACCGACCCGAACCTCATCATGATGTTCGAGAAGCTGAAGGCCTGGTCCGATGAGGGCTACTTCAAGTACTACGGCGCCGGCTGGAGCGACAACCAGAAGCCCTTCGAAGAAGGTAAGGTCGCCCTCTGGGTTGGCTCTTCGGGCTCCTTCGGCGGCCTGAAGAAGACGGCTACGATGCCCTTCTCGGCAACCTTCCTGCCATACTGGGGTTCGATCAAGGGTGCCGGCACCCACAGCTTCATCGGCGGTGCTGCACTCTTTGCGATGTCCGGCAAGTCGGCTGAAGAGAACAAGTGCGTTGCAGACTTCTTCCAGTTCCTGACCTCGCCTGAGATCCAGAAGTTCTACCACCAGGCAACCGGTTACGTCGCCATCACCGAGGCAGCTTACGAGCTCGCCAAGAAGGAAGGCTACTACGACAAGGAGCCGGTCGCTGAAGTCGGTATCAAGCAGCTGAAGCTGCAGGACGGCGAATGGTCGAAGGGCTACCGCCTCGGCTTCTACCCGCAGATCCGCGAAATCATGGAACGCGAATACGGCCGCATCTTCTCGGGCGAAACCTCCGTCAAGGACGCTTTTGACACGATCGAGAAGGAAGGCAACCAGCTCCTCGAGCGTTTCGCCAAGACGGCCGGCTGATCTAGCCGATTGCTGAAACAACGGTTCCGGAGACGCCCGCCGTCTCCGGAACCGCTTTGCAAAAAGGTCCCGCCATGAAGCGCGTGCAGTTTTCGTCGCCAACGCTGCCTTATCTCTTCCTGCTGCCGCAGATGGCGGTCATTTTCATTTTCTTCTATTGGCCGTCCGTCCAGGCGGTCAAATCCTCGTTTTTCCTTGAAGATCCGTTCGGCTTCGGCTCCAGCTTCGTCGGCTTCGACAACTACAAGGGCGTTCTGCAAAGCGCTGAGTACCGCTCGATCGCCGGCTTTACCGCCATTTTCATGGCGCTCGTTACCTTCTTCTCGCTGTCGCTCGGCCTGCTTCTTGCCGTCAAGGCCGATGCCGTCATCCGCGGCAGCTCGACCTACAAGACGCTGCTGATCTCGGTGTATGCGATCGCTCCGCCGGTCGCGGGCCTGATCGGCATGATGTTCTTCGACCAGCACATCGGCCCCTTCGTGCGTTTCGCCGCCTTGTTCGGCTGGGACATGAAGATTGGCCTCAATTATTTCGATACGGCCTTTGCGATGGTGGTCGTCTCCGTCTGGAAGCAGATCCCCTATAATTTCATCTTCTTCCTCTCGGGCCTCCAGGGCATTCCCGTTTCCGTTCGCGAAGCCGCGGCGCTCGACTGCCTCTCTGGCTTCCGCCGGTTCTGGACCGTGATTTTGCCGCTGCTGGCGCCGACCGCCTTCTTCCTCTTCGTCATCAACGTCACCTATTCGCTGTTCGATACCTTCGGCATCGTCGACGTGATGGTGAAGGACAAGGCCGCGAACAACCCGATCACGCTCGTCTACAAGGTCTATATGGATGGCTTCCGCGGCAACGACCTCGGCGGCTCCTCGGCCCAGTCGGTGATCCTGATGATCGTCGTCTTCGTGCTGACCGTCTTCCAGTTCCGCTTCCTTGAGCGGCGCGTTCACTACAATTGAGGAGCGCGGAATGTACCGTCTCAAGATATTCGACCACGTTATTCTGCTGCTCGGCGTCTTCGTGATGATGGCGCCCGTCGTCGTTGCCTTCTTCACCTCAACGCACGATGCGGCCGAAATCCATCGCCAGGGTCTGACCCTCACCTGGGGCAACCATTTCGCCGAGACCTACAGCACCGTGCTCAATCGCGAAGGCGGATTCACCGGACAGGTGACGGGCATGCGCATGCTGATGAACTCGCTGATCCTCGGGATCGGCTTTGCCATCGGCAAGATCATCCTGTCGATGCTCGCGGCCTATGCGATCGTCTACTTCCGTTTCCGGCTCGCAACGCTGTTCTTCTGGATGATCTTCACGACGCTGCTGCTGCCGCTCGAAGTCCGTATTCTTCCCTCGTACGAGGTCATGCACCAGCTGCACCTGATCAACACCTATACCGGCATGATCGTGCCGCTTTTGGCGTCGGCCACAGGCACTTTCTATTTCCGGCAATTCTACAAGTCGATCCCGGACGAATTGCTCGAGGCGGCGCGCATCGATGGCGCCGGTCCGATCAAGTTCTTCTTCGACGTGATCGTGCCGCTCTCGAAGACGATGGTGGCCGCCATCTTCATCATCATGTTCGTCTACGGCTGGAACCAGTATCTCTGGCCGATGCTGATGACCAACGACGAGAGCTTCTACACGCTGGTGCGCGGCATCAAGCAGATTCTCCTGGTCTGGGTCGGTGCGCAGATTCCCGATTACAACGAAGCCTTCGCCATCGCGATCCTCGCGATGCTGCCGCCTGTCATCATCGTCGTGGTGTTCCAGCGCTGGTTCATCAAGGGCCTCACCGAAAGCGACAAGTAAAGGAAACGCCGATGGCCGCCATCGAAATCACTCAGGTCTCCAAGATCTATACCGGGGACGTCCATGCTGTGAAGTCCGTGAACATCGACATCAAGGACGGTGAATTCATCGTCCTTGTCGGTCCCTCCGGCTGCGGGAAGTCGACGCTTTTGCGCATGGTCGCCGGGCTGGAGGAAATCTCCAAGGGTGAGGTCAAGATCGGCAACCGAGTTGTCAACAAGGTCGACCCTGCCGAACGCGACATCGCCATGGTCTTCCAGAACTATGCACTCTATCCACATATGACGGTTTACGAAAACCTCGCCTACGGTCTGCGTAACCGCAAGACGCCGAAAGCGGAGATCGACGCTCGCGTCGCTGAAGCCGCCCGCATGCTGCAGCTCGAAGCCTATCTCGAGCGCAAGCCGCGTGCCCTTTCGGGCGGTCAGCGGCAGCGCGTCGCCATGGGCCGCGCGATCGTGCGGAAGCCGGCCGCCTTCTTGTTCGACGAACCGCTCTCCAACCTTGACGCCAAGCTCCGTGTTTCGATGCGCGGCGAGATCAAGCGGCTGCAGCGCCGTCTCGGCACAACCTCGATTTACGTCACCCACGACCAGCTGGAAGCAATGACCTTGGCCGACCGGCTGGTGGTTTTGAACGGCGGCGAAATCGAGCAGATCGGTGCCCCGCTCGACGTGTACCACACCCCGGCCTCCACCTTTGTCGCGAGCTTCATCGGCTCTCCGGCCATGAACCTGCTCAAGGGTGAGCTGCATGGCGACAAGCTCGCCTTGGGGCCAAGCGTGATCGACCTTGCGGGTCATGCGCCCGCATCCGGGCCCGTGACCGTCGGCATTCGTGCCGAGGACCTGCGCCTTGCCGGTCCTGGCGAACATGCCATGACGGTCGCGATAGACTATGTGGAGGAACTCGGCTCCCAGCGTCTCGTGCACGGAAGTCTTGGCGATCAGCAGCTGACGGCAGTCCTGTCTCCCGAAATAGAGTTGAAGTCCGAACTGCGGCTGATCGTGGCTGCCGAGAGACTGCATTTCTTCAACCATGAGACCGGGAAGCGCATCGGCGAAACGGCGTCTTTGCGGGCCGTCGCGGCGAAAACGGAAATCGCCTGACGTCTTCTGCCGATCGATCGCTCAAATTGTACGGACCGCCTGTACGGTGCCTTTACGACTCTCTGCTATCCCGACGCGGGTTTGATAGCAGCGGGGGTTGCTCATGGGTATTCATATGATGCTGGCAAGCGTGGTCGCGATGGCCGCGCGGGCGGTGCCTTTCCCGAGTCTGCCGCAGCCAGAAGCAAAGACATTCGTAGCGAAGTCCGGGGACAACTTCGTCATGCACGCGACACCGATCAATCCGGACTGGATTGTCAGCGGCGATCCGCAGGCGCGCACCGGTGAACATTCCCGCAGCAACGACGATGCAGCCTATACGGCGATCTGGGACTGCACCGCCGGCGAATTCCGTTGGTACTTTTATTGGGACGAAACGGTGATGATCCTTGAAGGCGGCGTCCATATCGTTGCCGAGGACGGAACGGAGCGCACGCTGAAGGCGGGCGACGTGGCGTTCTTCGCGGCGGGCACCTGGGCAAGCTGGCGCGTGGACAATTATGTCCGCAAGGTCGCGTTCCTTAGAAAGCCGTTTCCGAAGCCGGTTGCGCTTGCCTATCGGCTCCGCAGCCTGTTGCGCTGCGAGGCGCCGAAGAGCGGCATCGCGGCCTGAGGAATTCGCCCATCCGCCGCGCCGGACGTCATTGATTGGCGTTGCTTTCGGGGCCTCTGCAGCCTACATCTGTCCGGCATCAGCTAAGGGACGGAAATGGCCAAGATCAAGAATGTAGCGGTCCAAATGGACCATGTTGCCGGCATCAATATTGCGGGCGATTCCACCTTTGCGATGAGCCTGGAAGCACAGGCTCGTGGCTACAAGCTCTTCCATTACACGCCTGACCGCCTGAGCTTCAGAGATGGCAATCTGTACGCCACCGTCGAGCCGATGGTGCTGCGCGACGTCAAGGGCGATCACTTCGAACTCGGAGCGCCCGAACGCGTCGATCTCTCGACGATGGATGTCATCCTGCTGCGCCAGGACCCGCCGTTCGACATGGCCTATATCACCTCGACGCACCTGCTGGAGCGGATCCACCCGAAGACGCTCGTCGTCAATGACCCGGCTTGGGTTCGGAATTCTCCCGAGAAGATTTTCGTCACCGAATTTGCCGATCTGATGCCGAAGACGCTGATCACCAAGGATGCGGCCGAGATTCGCCGTTTCCGCGACGAGATGGGCGACATCATCTTGAAGCCGCTCTATGGCAACGGTGGCGCCGGCGTCTTCCACTCCACCAGGGACGACCGCAACCTGTCGTCACTGCTCGAAATGTTCGGTCAGCTCTTCCGCGAACCCTTCATCGCGCAGCAGTATCTGCCTGATGTGCGCAAGGGCGACAAACGCATCCTGCTCGTCGACGGCGAACCGGTCGGTGCCATCAATCGCATCCCCGCTGAGCACGACAGCCGTTCCAACATGCATGTCGGCGGACGCGCCGAGGCGACTGAACTGACGGCACGCGAAATCGAAATCTGCAAGCGCATCGGCCCTGCGCTCAGGGAACGCGGCTTCCTCTTTGTCGGCATCGATGTCATCGGCGACTACATGACGGAGATCAACGTCACGTCGCCGACAGGCATTCGTGAGGTCCGCAAATTTGGCGGTGCCGATATTGCCGCCCTGCTGTGGGACGCAATTGAGCGAAAGCGCTAAGCGTCTCCTCGTAACCGCGTGCCGCAACGGGGCGCGGTTTTTCGAGGGCAATCGCCCTTCTACATATTTCCCACTCTGCGCAATCCGGATAAATCGCCCGGTTTGTTCTGCCTCTGCAACCTGTCACAACCTGCCTACATCGCTGGCTTGAATCTGTTCCTTTGTTGTTCTTGTTTCCGCTGATGGACCGCATCGATATCCGCATCGATGTGCCTGCCGTCTCCGCCTTCGATCTTATCAAACCGATGCGGCCGAAAGAAGCGCGGATATCGCCCGCCGCGTCGCCCGTGCCCGCGGCATCCAGCAAGCACGTTTCGAAGCAGCAGGGTCGGGAGGTATCGGCACGAACGCGAAGTGTTCGACCGCCATGATCGAGAAATACGCCGCGCCGGATTCGGCTGGCCTGCAATTGCTACGCGACGCAGCCGAGAAAATGAAGTTCTCGGCGCGAGGCTATCATCGCGTGCTGAAAGTGGCCCGCACCTTGGCTGATCTCGACGGGAACGAAACGGTAGGCCGCATTCATCTTGCCGAGGCAATTTCCTATCGTATCGCAGGGGAACGATTGACGACAGCAGCCTGAAACGCAAAGGGGCGCCAGGAGGCGCCCCAGCTTCGATAGCAACGAGTAGCTTTTTAGCTGCCGAGACCGTCGAACAGGGCGGTCGAGAGATAGCGTTCGGCAAAGGACGGGATGATCACGACGATGTTCTTCCCGGCATTCTCCTCGCGGCTGCCGATTTTAATCGCGGCCGTCAGTGCCGCGCCAGAGGAGATGCCGACCGGCACGCCTTCGAGCTTGGCGACCTCGCGGGCAAGCTCCAGCGCCTCGGGGCTGCTCACCGTGACGATCTCGTCGTAGATATGCGTGTCGAGGATCGCCGGCGCAAAGCCTGCCCCGATACCCTGGATCTTGTGCGGTCCTGGCTGGCCACCGGAAAGAACCGGGGATTCCGCGGGCTCAACGGCCACCACCTTGATGCCGGGCTTCTTCGATTTCAGCACCTGGCCGGCGCCGGTGATGGTGCCGCCGGTGCCGATACCGGAAACCAGGATATCGACCGCACCGTCGGTATCGTTCCAGATCTCCTCGGCTGTCGTGCGGCGGTGGATTTCCGGATTGGCCGGGTTTTCGAATTGCTGGGGGATAATGGCGTCAGGGAGGGTCGCCGCCAGCTCCTCGGCCTTGGCGATCGCCCCCTTCATTCCCTTGGGACCTTCTGTGAGCACGAGTTCGGCGCCGAGCAGTGCCAGCATCTTGCGGCGCTCGATGGACATGGTTTCCGGCATCGTCAGGATCAGTTTGTATCCCTTGGCAGCCGCGGCAAAGGCCAGCGCGATACCGGTATTGCCCGATGTCGGCTCAATCAGCGTCGTCTTGCCGGGTGAAATCTTGCCCTGTGACTCCAGCGACTCGATCATGGCGACGCCGATGCGATCTTTCACGGAAGCGATCGGATTGAAGAACTCCAGCTTGGCGAGGAGGTTGGCCTTGACGCCCTTCGCCTTGGCGAGCTTGTCGAGCCGCACGATCGGCGTGTCACCGATGGTTTCGGTAATCGAGGAATAGATACGGCCGCGGCCCGGTTTCTTCGACATGAGGCTCTCCCTTGGTGAAATGTGCGGAGAGAATAGGGTCAAAGACGGATGGAGGCCAGTGCGGCTTCATCCGCCAGACGCGGTCAGGCGAGAAAAAATCCTTTAGGAACCGGGCTTTGCCGAATGAATTTTTCAGGCCGCACGGGTGGCGATGAAGGCTGCTGTGCCGGCGAGAATACCTGCGGCCGTCTTGTTCAGCGCCGCCAGCGCGCGCGGTTGCTTGAGCATCAGCCGGGCGCGTGAAGCAAGCAGCATATAGGGTATCAGAACCACCAGCAGGACGACGAAGGTGGTCGCCAAAAGGACGCCATATTCGCGAAGCCCGATGCTGTTGATGTCGATCAGCGTCGGCACCAGTGCGACGTAGAAAAGCATGGTTTTGGGATTGCCGAGCGTCACCAGTAGGCCGGACATGAAGCTCATGCCGACATTGCTCGCCTTCTTGGCTGCGATGTGCTGGGGCAGCAGCCCGGCCGTCCAGAGCTTGTACGCGATGTAGCAGAGATAGAGCGCACCGGCGATCTTGATGACAATGAAGACCTCGGTGAACGTTTGTGCCACGAAGGCAAGCCCGAGAATGACGGCGGTGAGATAGGTCATATCGCCAAGTACAAGGCCGAGGCCCATGAAAAACGTCTCGCGAAAACTCGAGCCGAGCGCGCGGGCGACGATCGCCGTGATACCCGGTCCAGGAATTGCCGCCGCAATAAAGAGCGCCGCTGCGTATGCGAAAAGGGCGGTAAACGACATGACATGAGCTCCTGCTTCAGTCGCCTTCTACGCCTCGGCCACATTGGTTTCAAGCATCCGAGTTCTGTCGCCGGGTTGCGCTTGCCGCTCTTGACGCTCGCGATTGTGGTTCTAGTTCCAAGGCGGTGATTACGGCTGGTGGAAGCTGACAATCGAAGGCGATCTCTGCTCCGACACCTGCCAATGTCCGCCGCTTGCCAAAGGAGACACCTGATGAGCCCCACCGCAGCCGAAAAGCGCAGACTAGCCCCGCTTGCCACACCGACGGATCTGAAGAGCAATGCCATTCAGGATATCTCGGCCGCTCTGGCCGCGCTGCTGGCGGATGTCTTCGCGCTCTACCTCAAGACGAAGAATTTCCATTGGCATATGTCGGGACCGCATTTCCGCGATTACCATCTGATGCTCGACGAGCAGGCTGAGCAGATCTTCGCCACGACGGATGCGATTGCCGAGCGCGCCCGCAAGATCGGTGGCACGACGCTGCGCTCAATCGGCCATATCGGCCGCTTGCAGCGCATCAACGACAATGACGCCGACTATGTCACGCCGGAGGACATGCTGGCGGAATTGCGCGACGACAACAAGCAGCTGGTATCGCTCTTGCGCGAGACCCACGATGTCTGCTCCGAGCACAACGACGTCGCCACGGCAAGCCTGCTGGAAGTGTGGATCGACGAAGCCGAGCGCCGCACCTGGTTCCTGTTCGAGACGACGCGGCAGTCGAAGTAGCTTCGCTGGCAATGATCAGCCCGCCCGCGCGCGCAACAGCTGCGCGGGCGTCCAGCCGAGGTTCATGCCTGCCGCGGCGACAAGGATGACGGCTGCACCGACCAGTTGCAGGGGCTGCAAGGCATGTCCGAATGCTACCCGGTCCACGAGGATCGCGGCGATCGGATAGATGAACGACAGCGCCCCTGTCAGATGGATCGGCAGCTTCTGGATCGCGCCGTAGAGCAGCACATACATCAGCCCGGTATGTACGACACCCATGGTGATCAGGATCGACCACGACTGACCGTCCCCGGGCAGGTCAGAGAAATTCATGGTCGGCAGCAGCATCAGCACGCCGGTCGCAACCTGGATCAGCGCGATAAGATGTGGCGGCGTGCCTTTCAGCCATTTCGCCGCGAGCGCCGCGAGGGCGTAGAAGAACGCGGCGCCGAGCGCCAGCAGGATGCCGAGGCCGTAACCCTCGTGCCCGCCCGCGGTGGCCGGCTTTGCTTCGACGATAGCCGCCATGCCGGCAAAGGCCAGGGTCAGCCAGAACAGCTTTGTGGTGGTGATCCTTTCGCCAAGAAACAAGGCGCCCAGCGCAAGCAGCATGAAGGGTTGCGTGTTATAGACGGTCGTCGCGATCGAAATGGATGCATGGCTGTAGGATGCGAAGAGCAGCAACCAGTTGAGAACGATGGCGACGCCGCCGAAGACAGCGATGCCCACCGATTTCAAGCTGATGATGCCCGGACGCAAAAGCCCCATAGCGGCGCAGACGACGAGCAGGCTGACTGCGCCAAAGAGGCAGCGCCAGAACACCACGCCACTCACCGGTTGGCCCGAAATCACCACGAACCAGCCGATTGTCCCTGATATCAGCATTGCCGCGGTCATCTGGGCGGTGCCGGTGCGAATTTCGCTGTTCATTATGTCTCTCCATCTCGATGGAGAAAGATTATTGTGGTCGCGCCGCAATTTATATAGGTTGCATGAGCGTGATTGTGTCTATGGCCTATCATTGTGAGGAATAATGTCTGTTTCGGCTAACGATAATGTCATCGACGATGTCGATCAGAGAATATTGGAAGCACTGGCCGAGAATGCGCGCATCTCGTTGAAGGAGCTGGCGCAGGCTGCCGGGCTGTCTTCGCCCAGCGCCTCCGAACGCCTCCGTCGCCTGGAAGAGCGCGGGATCATCGCCGGTTTCACCATCGATATCGACGCTACGGCACTCGGATATCCGCTACAAGCGATCGTGCGGGTACGGCCCCTGCCGGGGCAACTGCATGTCGTTCAACGGATCATCCAGGACACGCCTCAGTTCGTCGAGTGCGACAAGGTCACGGGCGACGATTGCTTCATTGCCCGGCTTGTCGTCCGCTCGATGGCGGAGCTTGACACGATCCTCGACAAGGTGGCGGAGAAGGCCGAAACAAGCACCTCGATGGTCAAGGCATCGCCGGTCAAGCGTCGTCTGCCACCGCTCTCGCGGCAAAGCCCTGAAGGTAAGCGCTACCGGTTCGAACGCGCCGAAATGGCAAGCCGCATCAGCTCTCCCATATGGCCATGGCTGATGCCGTAGTCGACCTGCGCGGCGCGGTGCACGACGACGAGATCGAGCGCCGGAACGATGATGATGTATTGCCCGCCAAAGCCGCTGGCATAGTAGAGCGGCGCTCGGATGGAGAGCGAAGCCTCCAGCGCATTCGCCTCCACCGTCATCCAGAGATAACCATAGCCCCTGCCGCCCCCAAGATCGGAATGTGGCGCAGTTGACAGGCGAACCCAGTCCTCGGGCACAACCTGCACACCGTTCCAGCGGCCGCCTCGCAAATAAAGCAGCCCGACCCTTGCGTCGCGCGCACTCATCGCCATCTTGTAAACAGGATGCCGAGATTCTGGTCCATGCTGATAGCGGCAGTCGGCCGGCGAAAAATCCTGCATGCCGAGGGGCGCGGCGACGCGGGTGGCAAAGCTTTCGAATAGGTTCTCGCCGGTCTGGACTTCGAGAACCGTGCCGAGGACGTTGAAATCCCAGTTGTTGTAGAACCAGAAGGAACCCGGCGGATGGCTGCCTCGCTCCGGCCGCCCGCGTGTCGTGTCGTAGACGGAAGGGAGATAGACGCCGGACCGGGCGGCAAGAAGGTTGCGAATCGTGGCCGTCCGTTCGTCTGTCGTCAGCGGCTCGACGTCGATAATGCCGAGATCCGCGAGCGTGGCGGAAAGATCGATCCGGCCGGCCCCGGCATGGATGCCGTAGAGGATGCTGATCAGACTGTTGCTCACCGAAGCGACACTCGACTTGTAGGCCGTATCGCCCCAGGAACGGGCGAGGCGTCCGCTGTCGATAATCACCATCGCCGTTGATCCGCCGCGCTCCAGTTCGAGGACGAGGCTTTCCAGCACTGCGGCATCCCAGCCGCCCTCGGTATGCTGTTGCCATTCCGAATTCGGGTAAATGAATGCGGCGTCGGCCATTCAGCCCTCCTTCGATCTGCAGAAGTCTCGGCTGGCAACGCACTAAGTGTCAGAAATCGGCCATAGGTGAAGGCATAGCCGGCGCGTCGAGCGTGATTTCGTCGCTGGCACGGATCATGAAACGCGTGCTGCCACCGGTCGTCTGCGCTCTCCCTTCCCAGCCAAGCCGGTCAGGGCGGAAGAGTACTTCGGCGACAGCGGGCCCCAAGCCGAGGCTGCCGATGATTTCGGCGAGGGTAGGGACTTCTTGTGCCACGACATCGAGGAGGATGAAACGGTCGCCATCCATCTTCCAGGCGATGACCGCCTGGCTGTCCTCGACAAAGCTCAACCGCACGCTGGGATCGAGCCGGGTGTTGATGAGGAACATTGCCGTACTTTCCACGACGGCGAGCGTCTCCGATACCGGTACGCGGCGTTTCAAGGCTGCCTGCAACAGCGAAAGGTCTGCTGGCTGCGACGGATCGAGGGTGCGGGCAGGGCGGCCCGAAGCGACAGGCACCGGCGCCTGGCCGGAATAGGCATGCATCGGCAAGGCGTGAAAGCCGTAAGGCGCGTAGAGCGCCGGCTTGTCGGTATAGAGAACTATGGTCTCGAAGCCTTTCTCCTCACACCAGGCGAGCGCCTTTTGGGTCAGGTCGCGATACAAGCCACGGCCACGCCAGGGCGGCCGAACCGCACCGGATTGGAATGAGGCGGCATTCACCGTGCGGCCGTTGATGACAAGCGGCATGGCGAAGGCCGAAAGATTGGCACCAAGCCGGCCATCAGCGGCAAACCAGCCGAATGGCATGCTGCTCGAGTCAGGCCCGCCCATTTGCTGCAGAGGGCCGATGTCGATGTCGAACGTGTCTTTCAGGAGATCGACCAGCGCCTGCCAGGCCTTGAGATCGCCGAAATAGTCACGGCGGAAGGTCAGGCCGGAATGATCGATGCCCTTGGAGTTCATACTCCGGTTGATCCGAAGCCGCCTGCGCCGCGTGCGGTGGCGCTCGCCTCGGAAATCTCTGAGATATGTGCCTGGATCGCCGGGGCAATCACCATCTGCGCGATGCGCATGCCTCTGGTGATCTCGAACGGCCCCTCGCCGAGATTGATCAGTAGAACTTTGACTTCGCCGCGGTAGTCGCTGTCGATTGTTCCGGGTGTGTTGAGACAGGTGATGCCGTGCTTGAAGGCCAGCCCGGAGCGCGGACGCACCTGGCCTTCATATCCCTCGGGAATTTCGAAGATAAAGCCAGTTGGCACTAGCGCGCGCTTTCCGGCCTCGATGATCATCGGCGCACCTGCGTCAACGGCGGCGCGCAGGTCCATGCCGGCCGCCCCCCTGCTTTCGTAGGAGGGCAGATCGAGATCCTGGCCGTTGGCGAGGCGGATGATGTTGAGCGTCGGGCGCGTATCGGTATGGATTGTCATGGGGCATTAGTTTGCGTCCGACGCGCCAAGGTCAATTGCAATGCCGGGCTTTAATCGCTAGATACGCCGCAATTCCACAGGATTCACATCATGGCTGAAAGTCTCGCCGAGGCGGTCTCCCGCCGCCGCACATTCGCTATTATCGCGCACCCGGACGCGGGTAAGACCACGCTCACCGAAAAACTGCTGCTGTTCGGCGGCGCCATTCAGCTTGCCGGCGAAGTCAAGGCAAAGAAGGATCGCATGCAGACGCGCTCCGACTGGATGAAGATCGAGCGCGAGCGCGGCATCTCAGTCGTCACCTCGGTGATGACGTTCGAATACAACGACAACGTTTTCAACATTCTCGACACGCCCGGCCACGAAGACTTCGCCGACGACACCTACCGCACGCTGACGGCCGTCGATGCCGCGGTCATGGTGATCGACGCCGCCAAGGGTATCGAGCCGCGGACGCTGAAGCTGTTCGAAGTCTGCCGCATGCGCGACATTCCGATCATCACCTTCATCAACAAGATGGACCGTGAAAGCCGCGATCCTTTCGAAATCCTGGACGAGGTCGAGGAGAAGCTGGCGCTCGATTGCGCGCCGGTCACCTGGCCGATCGGTCGCTCGAAGACCTTCTGCGGCACCTATCATCTGGCGAACAACGAGGTGCGCGCCTCCGACACGCAGGAGATTATGACGAAGGTCACCGATCCAGAGATGGTGTCCCACCGTCTGCCGGAGAACGAGCGCGACGCGTTCGTCGAGGAGACGACGCTGGCGATCGAGGCCTGCAAGCCCTTCGACAAGAAGGCCTTCCTCGAAGGCCATTTGACGCCCGTTTTCTTCGGCTCGGCGCTGCGCAATTTCGGCGTTCGCGACCTTATCGATGCGCTCGGCGAGTTCGCCCCGCCACCACGCGATCAGGTCGCCGATATCCGCACCGTACAGGCGACCGACAACAAGATGACCGCCTTCGTCTTCAAGATCCAGGCGAACATGGACCCGAACCATCGCGACCGTATCGCCTTTGCCCGCATCTGCTCCGGCAAGCTCGAGCGCGGCATGAAGGCGAGGCTGTCGCGCACCGGCAAGCAACTAGGCCTCACCGCGCCGCAGTTCTTTTTCGCCTCGCAGCGGCAGCTTGCCGACACGGCCTATGCAGGCGATGTTGTTGGCATCCCCAATCACGGCACACTGCGCATCGGCGATACGCTGACGGAAGGCGAGTCGTTGGTGTTCCAGGGTGTGCCGAACTTCTCGCCCGAAATCCTGCGCCGGGTGCGCCTCGAAGACGCCATGAAGGCGAAGAAGCTCAAGGAAGCGCTGCAGCAGATGGCCGAGGAAGGCGTCGTTCAGCTGTTCCAGCCGGAGGATGGTTCGCCGGCTATCGTTGGCGTTGTCGGTGCGCTGCAGCTCGATGTTCTCAAGGAACGCCTGATGGCCGAATACGGCCTGCCCGTCTCCTTTGAAATGTCGCGTTTCTCCGTCTGCCGCTGGATTTCCGCCGATCAGCCTGCTGAGCTCGACAAATTCGTGACCGCCCGTCGCGGCGATATCGCGCGAGACCTCGACAACGACCCGGTATTCCTGGCGCAGGACAGCTTCTCGCTTCGCTATGAAGCCGAGCGTTATCCGGCGATCAAGATGGCCGCCCTCAAGGAATATCACGCCATCAAGGCGGCGTGATATTGGATCGGATATAGCGATCTGCCATGATGCCCTTTTGAAAAAGGAGCGTTTCATGGTTCGAGAGAATGAAATCAGAGAAAACGAAGTCGCCGTCGAACTGCCGCCGGCGACCGATGCCGGTCTGGTGTTCATCGGGCGTATCCGTACCCCCTGGACCTCGCGCATGGAGACGCCGCGCCAGGGACGGCACGACGGTCCGCTCTGCAGGATCGAGATTTTCGAACCGTGGAAGCAGGCCCTCCAGGGTGTGGAGGCCTTCGAACGGCTGGAAGTGCTCTATTGGCTGGATCGATCGCGGCGCGACCTCGTTCTGCAAAGCCCGGCCAACAGCGGGAAGGTGCATGGCACCTTTTCTCTCCGCTCACCGGTGCGGCCAAATCCGATCGGTACCTCGATCGTCAAGCTGGAAGGGGTCGAAGGTGGCGTCTTGCTGGTTCGCGGATTGGATTGCCTTGACGGTACGCCGCTTCTCGATCTGAAGCCGGACCGTACGCTGTTCAAGCCGATCGCGCCGCCGCAGCCCGGAGATTTCCAGACCGGCGACGACGCGCATTACTGCAAGAAGGCCTAACGATCAGTCGACGGCGATCATGACATTCGGGGACTGTCGCAGCCGGAGCCTCCGCCGCGATCTCACTCGCCACGCGGATAGCGCTGGCTTTCCTCCAGCACGTTCAGATCCATGTGATTGCGCATGTAGCGCTCGGAAGCCCGCTGCAGCGGCTGATAATCCCAGGGATAGTAGGCGCCGTTCCGCAGCGCCTCGTAGACCACCCAGCGGCGCGCCTGGCTTTCGCGCACGGCGGCATCGAAATTCTGCAAGTTCCAGCGTCTCTTGGCCTGGGCCGTGAGCCCCGCGAGAACATCGGCATATCCCGCATCGCATGCGAGGTTGTTCAATTCCCTTGGGTCGGCCTCGAGATCGAACAGCATCGGCGGGTCTTTGTCGCAGAGCGTCAGCTTGAAGCGACCGTCCCGCAGGCAGACGAGCGGGGCTTCCGACCCCTCGGCGGCATATTCCATCGGCACCGGACCACGACCGCCGGTGCCAGTTGCGAGTGGCGTCAGGTCCTCGCCATCCGTCCACGGAGCCAGCTTGGCAATGTCGATACCCGCCAGCGCCGCGAGCGTCGGCGTCACGTCGAGCGTCGAGACCGGCTGCTGTATGAAGGCCGGTGCCCAGCCCGGCGCCGCGATCGTCAGCGGCACCCGCGACGAACCATCGAAGAAGCACATCTTGAACCAGAGGCCACGGTCGCCGAGCATGTCGCCGTGGTCGGAAACGAAAAGCACGATCGTATTGTCCGCCATCCGCCCGCGATCGAGGACATCGAGGATTTCGCCGATCTTGTCGTCGATGTAGGAAATATTGGCGAAGTAGCCCTGGCGTGCGCGCCGGATCTGCTCCGGTGTGATTTCGAACGCATCGTAGTCGCAGGCCCTCAACAGGCGCTGGGAGTGCGGATCCTGCTGGTCGAAAGGAATAGCATCGACATCAGGATCGAGAGCAGGGGAATTCTCGTATAGGTCCCAATACTTGCGGCGCGCGACATAGGGATCGTGCGGATGAGTGAAGCTCACCGTCAGGCACCAGGGGCGGTCGTCGTGACGGCGCGACAGGTCGTAGAGCTTGCGGGTCGCGTTGTAGGCGACCTCGTCGTCATACTCCATCTGGTTGGTGATTTCGGCAACACCGGCACCCGTGACCGAGCCGAGATTATGGTACCACCAGTCGATGCGCTCGCCGGGCTTGGTGTAGTCGGGCGTCCAGCCGAAATCGGCGGGGTAGATATCGGTGGTCAGGCGTTCCTCAAAGCCATGCAACTGGTCCGGGCCGACGAAATGCATCTTTCCCGACAGGGCCGTGTGATAACCCGCCGCGCGCAAATGATGCGCGAATGTCGGGATATCGGATGCGAATTCGGCGGCGTTGTCATAAACGCGAGTCCGGCTCGGCAGCTGCCCCGACATGAAGGATGCACGAGCCGGCGCGCAAAGGGGACTTGCCGTATAGGTGTTGGCAAAGCGTACCGAACGCTCCGCCAAGGCTTTCAGATGTGGCGCATGAAGGAAATTGGCCGGTCCGTCGGGAAACAGCGTGCCATTGAACTGATCGACCATCAGAATGAGAATATTCGGGCGCGCCATGCATGTCGTCCTTGGGTTCGGGATCGGGAACTTAGCCGCGTCTGCGCAGCCATGCCAGTCCGCCTCGACCGGAACGCGCGACAGGAATCTCGGCCTCATCTCGCATATGCCATTTGATTGCTTTATTGATTATCGATATCGAATGACCTGTGAAGCCGGCATTTTTTGATATCCCCTCTAAGGATTTTTTATGGAAAGCCGCCGCGTCGAGCTTGGTTGGATGCGCATATTCGCTGAAATCGGCAAGGCCGGTAGTCTGTCCGCCGCGGCAGGCGTTCTCGGCCTGACGCAGCCTGCCGTCAGCTATCAGATCCGCCGACTGGAGGAACAACTTGGCGTCAGTCTGCTGAAACGACAGCATCGCGGCGTTGAGTTGACGCCGGAAGGCCTGCGCCTGCTCGATGTTGTGGCAAAAAGCGTCAGCGAAATCGACGAGCTGGCGCGGCGCTTCCGTAGTGAAGCGGACAGGCCAACGATACGACTGCGCACGGACTTTGCATTTTCTTCGCTCTGGCTGATCCCACGGATGCACGCGTTTCGCACGCTCTACCCGGATGTCGACATTCAGATTGTCGCGACACAACAAATGGAGAAAGGTCGGTCGGAGGACGGCGATGTTGCCGTGGTTTTTGGTCGGCGATCGGAGTTCGATCGGAACGCGGTTCTGCTCTTGCCGGAAAAGGTCGCGCCGGTCTGTACCCAAGGCTTCCTTGATCGCTACGGCCCCCTCTCAACGCCTGATGACCTTGCGCGGGCGCGTTTGATACATCTCGACACCGAAGAACCGTCGCCCTGGTTCGACTGGCGGCACTATCTCGCGGAGCTCGGCGTCCGTCGCGATGGTCAGACGGGGCAGGGGGACCTAAGCTTCAACACCTACTCGCTGGTGGTGCAGGCGGCGATCGGCGAACAGGGCGTCGCCATTGGATGGATGGGGCTCGTCGACTCGCTGCTCGCGGCCGGCATGCTGAAGACCGCTGGTCCCGCGCTGGAAGCGCCCGATCGGGGCTATTGGCTACTCCCACCACGGGCGCGCGACGCCCAGAGTGATCTGCTTGCGAAGTGGCTGATGGCAGAGGCCGGCATCGCGTGATGCTGCCCGCCCTCAAGCGACGAGGTCATCGAGGAAATCTTCGCACCAGCGCGATACGTCGTGCACCAGCAGGTGATCCATCATCCGCTGCCAACGTTCCTGGCGTTCCTCAAGCGGCATATTCAAGGCCCGTGCCAGCGCGTTGGCTGTTCCCTCGATGTCGTGGGGATTGACCAGCAATGCGCCTTTCTTCAGCTCGCGGGCAGCGCCGGCGAAGCGGGAGAGCACCAGCACGCCGGGATCCTCGGGGTCCTGGGCAGCGATATATTCCTTTGCAACGAGATTCATGCCGTCACGAAGCGGCGTGACCAATCCGACCTTTGCCAGGCGGTAAAGACCGGCGAGGATCGGGCGGCTGACCGAGCGATTGATATAGCGGATCGGTACCCAGTCCACCGTCCCCAGCGCACCGTTCACTCGGCCTGCCTGCTCAGCGACGGTGCGTTGCATCTGTTCGTATTCAGGCACTTCCGAGCGGGATTTCGGTGTGATCTGGAGATAGGTCACCTTCCGCTGGTGAGCCGGATTATTGAGGATGAAACGCTCGAAGGCATCGAGGCGCTGCGTGATGCCCTTGGAGTAGTCCAGCCGATCGACGCCGATGATGAGGTCGCGGTCCCTGATACTCTGCCGCGCCCTCTGCACCAGATGGTGGCTGCCGGCCTTCTTGGCGAATTCGGCGAATGCGGCCGTCTCGATGCTGATGCCATAGGCTCCCCCCTTGAAAACCTTGTCGTTTGCCGTGAACCGGCCGTCCCCAATCGCATCGCCCATGTCCTCGCGGCGAAGGCACCCGGCAAAGTTTTCGAGATCATGGTCCGTCTGAAAGCCGACGAGATCGTAGGCTGCCAGACCATGCATAATCTCCTCGTGAACCGGCATGGTGTAGAGCACATCCGCCGGCGGCCAGGGAATGTGCAGGAAGAAGCCGATGCGGTTCTTGAAGCCCATTTGCCGCAGTTCGGCGGCCAGCGGGATCAGATGGTAGTCATGCACCCAGATGATGTCGTCCGGCCGCAGCAGCGGCGCCAGTCGATGCGCGAAGAACCGGTTGACGCGGAAATATCCCGCCATCTCCTTGCGGCCGTATTCCGCAAGATCCAGCCGATAGTGACAGATCGGCCAAAGCACGCGATTGGCGAAGCCGTAATAGTATTCCTCGACGTCCTTGCCGGTGAGATCGGTCAGGGCGTAGGTAATCTTGCCCTCTTCCGTCAGGGACAGGGGGCCCGGCTCGTCGTTTTCGCTCGACTTTCCGGACCAACCCATCCAGATACCGCCCCGTTCCTCGAGTGCCGCCTTCAGCGCCACCGCCAGTCCGCCGGCGGTGGCTGCGCCGTCCTTTGTCGGGGCTGGCACGCGATTGGAAACGATGACGAGACGGGACACAAAAATTCCTTTCCTGGGAGGGACAGCACGTCGTGCTTGGGATCAAACGGCGAACTGCGCGATCAGGTCCCGCACCGCCGACGCGGAAGGCAACGTCAGCGTGGCGGCGGTTTTAGACGGCGAGCCGACCCGAACGGAGTGGCCGCCGTGGCGGTTGGCGACGCGGAACATCGCCTCGTCCGTGACGTCGTCACCTATGGCGATCGGACGCCTGCCGGCAAAGGGCGGCATCGACAGAAACACCTCTACGGCGTGACCTTTGTCGGCGCTGGCCGGTCGGATTTCGAGAACCATCTTGCCTCGCTGCAAGGTCCAGTTCGCTCCGGCCCTGGCTAGAAGTCGCTCCATGATCGGCTCGACCTGTGCCTGCCTCTGCGGCGCCAGACGGTAATGGGCGGCGACGGCCGCTCCCTTGTCTTCCACAAGCACGCCTTCCAGGCCCTCGGTCTCCTTGCGGAGATCCCTCTTCAGAGCCTCGAATGCGGCTGTTGTCTCGGCCCTGGCGACTTTGCCGTCGGGTCGGCGCAGTTCGGCGCCGTGCAAGCCGGCGATCGGAAATCGGAATGGCGAGAACAACTCGTCGGCATAGGCGAGTGCCCGTCCTGTAACCAAGGCAAGCGCTCCGCCGAGCCTCTGAGACGCGGCATCGAGCGCCGTCGGCAACCACGGTGGAACGACGATCGCATCCGGCACGTCGGCGAGGTCGAGCAAGGTCCCATCGATATCCAGAAAGAGAGCGCAATCTAGAAGGGAGGACGAAAGAGCGATCAGCAATTCCATCTGCGCTGACGCCGGCTTCGGCACCACGGCAGGAAATGGCTCACGGGGGTATGACATGGTGTCTTACCTATGTCGGTATCCACCGAAGGCAACCCGAGTGATCAGATGTTGCGAGGAAATCTCAGATTTCCTCGTGCAATCCCGAAAGCAAGCGCACGTTCACTCAGCCGGCATTGCGGCGGAATGCCCTGTGAAGAAAGCCTTGGCGTCGGCCGTGAACGCGGCGCGCTGATCTGCTCGCGTATAAAACATGTGGCCGCCTCGATAGACTTTCAGCACCACGCGTTCACCGGCAAGCGAAGGTGGCAGGTGATCAACGACATAACGGCTGACACCATAGGGCGTGACGAGATCGCTGTAGCCGTGGGCGATCAGCAGGCGGAATTTCGGATTGGAGGCGAGGAGCTGGCGGATGTCGTCTGTGACGCTCGCCTGCAGCCTCGAGCCGCCGCCGCGCTCGCCCCATTCCCACCTCCGGCCGATATCGGAGTCCAGCAGCGAATAGGTCATTTCGGTTTTGAAGCTGAGTTCATTCCGTGCGTAGTCGGCAAAGGCTCCGCCATAGGCTCGGGTGAAGCCGTCGAGGATCGCATCGTCGCCACGGTCGGAATCTGACTCCGGATAAGGATCGGGCGTCGAGAACGCCGCGTCGTAAGGGCTGACGACTCGGCCGTCCTGGCCGGATTTCTTGGCATAAGCATTTCCGAGGAAGCCGCGGTTCTTCGCCACGACATCTTCGGGAATGCCGGTCATGCCGGCTATCTTCCCGTAGAAGGCTTTGGCCGCGTCACCGGTCGGTGCAGGGCCGGCGAGCGTCGTGAGATAGTCGCCAAGCGCAAATTTCTCCGCTTCTCTTTGCTGTGTTTCATCAAACGCGTTGCGTCTGTCCATGTTCGCTGCCGCAAGCGACGGGAATTCGAGTGCCGCGCCAAGTGCGAACTGATCGGCATTGAACATCAGTTGCCCCTCGAGCAGCGGCGAAAGCATGATCGCGCCGGAGACGATGATGCCTTGGCTATCCTTCAGAGCGCCAGCCACCTTGGCGGCGCGAAAGCCGCCATAGCTCTCGCCGAGAAGATACTTGGGCGAGCCGGATCGGTTGTTGTGTGCGACATAAAGAGCGATCGCCTTTGCGATGCTCTCCGCGTCGGAATTGACGTTGTAGTATTTGGAGGCGTCGTCGGCCTTGGCGGTCCGGCTCCAACCCGTTCCGATCGGGTCGATGAAAACAAGATCGGTAAAGTCGAGCCAAGTGTGCGGGTTGTCGATCAATCTTGCGTCGGTCCCGTCGTCGCCTTTCGGGCCGAAATCGAGGATACGCGGCCCCACAAGCCCGAGATGCAGGAATGCCGACGCCGCACCGGGGCCGCCGTTGAAGGCAAAGGTCAGCGGGCGGTCGGGGGCTCCGTTCTTGGCGACATAGGCCGTGTAGAATATGGCGCCTGTTTTGGTGCCGTCTTGTGCGAAGAGGTCAAGCGTCCCGGCTGTGGCCACATAGTCGAGGGGCCGGTCGCCTATCTTTATTGTGTGGTGGGTGACCGAGTCGTCAGGCAGCAACTTCAGCACGCCCGGTGAGGCTTGTGTGGTAGGTTCGTCCCGACCGTCCTGCGACATGGCGGGAGCCAGCGGCGCAAGCAGCGCTGTTGCAAGCAGAATGGCGGATAGGAAACGCAAGACTTCTCCTCCAGCAGAAGCGGCATAGGAGGCGTCAACCTAGCATCGCGCGATTGGGGAGGAAATCAACAGATGGTGAGGCGGACGTCAGTCCGCCTTCTCGATCGTGCGCGCATTCACATATTGCGCCCGACCAGCGTTCCAGCCATTGATGGCGGCACCGGCACCAAGCACCACGAAAAGCACCGCCGACCATGCAAAGCCGCCGGTCCAGCTGCGGATGAGCCCGACCACGAGCGGACCGATCGCGGCAAGCAGGTAGCCGACGCACTGCGCCATGCCCGAAAGGTGGGCGGCCACATGCGGATCGCGCGAGCGCAGCACGATCGTCGTCATGGCGACAGCGATCAGGCCGCCCTGACCGATGCCCTGCAGCACGGCCCAGACCCAGACGGTTGAGAGCGGCGCAAACAGCAGGCCGAACAACGCAACGACGGCAACGGCACAGAGCGACGCGTTGATCACCCGCTGATCCTTGCCCCTTACCGCGACCTGCGGGGCAACCAAGCATGCCGCGGCCTGAACCATCACCGATACTGAAACGATCGCTCCGGCGGTAACAGCGTCAACCCCGCGTTCACGCAGGATCGGCACGAGCCAGCCGAAGACACAATAGGCCAGGGCTGATTGCAGCCCCATAAAGAGCGTGACCTGCCAGGCCAGGCGGTCGCGCCAGAGCCCTTGGACGGAAAAGCCGCTACGCTTGACCTGATTTTTGGTGGACAGCACTTGCGGCAACCAGATGATCGCGACGATCAGCGCAGGTAGTCCCCATCCGGCCAGCGCACCGGAGAGAGAGCCGCCGAGAATGCGCTCGAGCGGCAGCGTAAAGCCCGCGGCGCTTGCCGCGCCGGCGCACAGTGCCATCGTGTAGAAGCCGGTCATCAATGCGGCACGATCGGCAAAGTCACGCTTGACCAGGCCCGGCAGCAGCACGTTCCCGACAGCGATGCAAGCGCCGGCGACAGCGGTGCCGACGAAGAGCAACGGAATCGAGGAAAGGCCACGCAGCGCTGTCCCAAGCGCCAGCAGAACGAGCACACCGAGAAGCGTGCGCTCCGCGCCGATCCGCTGAGCAAGCCGCGGCGCCAGTGGCGAGAAGGCGCCGAGGCAGACGACGGGCAGCGTGGTCAGCAGGCTGGCGCCGAGCGACGAGAGGCCGAGTTCGGTCTTGATTTCGGGCAACAGAGCGGAGGCACTGGAAAAGACAGGACGCAGATTGAAAGCAATCAGAACGAGGCTTGCCCCGAGCAGAAATCGCACCGCGGCGCTGCTGCCAACCGGCGGCTGCGGCTGCGGGACGCTATCGGCTTCGGCGTCGATAAGCTGTTCGTCCGCCAGATCGTAGGCGTAGGCGGAATCCTGAAGGGGCGTTGTCATGAATGAAGCATCCGGTCGAGAGCGCTGATGATGGGGGCCATGAAGCGGCGAACGGCTGCATCGGCCCGTTGCGGATCGCCGGTGGCGATCGCGTCGATGATGTCGGCATGCGCCCGCATATCAGGTTCGGGAATCTCGGCATCCAACGTCGCCTCAATTGTTTCGGCAATCGAGGCGGAAAAGAACTGATAGATTTCGATCATCGCGCGGTTGGCGCTGGCAGCAATAATCGCCTTGTGGAAGGCAAGATCTCGTTCGACGAAGGCGCTCTTGTCGCCACCTTCGAAATTGCCTCGCTTGGCGAGAAGTACCCGTAACTCCGCAATGATCTCAGGGGTTTGTCGTACCGCAGCCAGTCTCGCGGCCTCGACATCGAGCGCGCACCGGGCTTCGAAGAGATCGCGCAGACCAGCGCGGCGCGCCATCGTGAGCGGCAGCCTCGTATCCGTGGTCGAGAGCACATAGGTTCCAGAGCCCTGGCGCGTCTCGAGCAGCCCTTGCGACACCAGCACCCGCACCGCCTCGCGGACTGTGCCGCGGCTGACGGAGAGCATGGACGATAGCGTCGCCTCGTTGGGCAATTTCTCGCCAACGGCCCACCGCTTTCCCAGGATCTCGGCGCGGATTGCCTCAATGGCCGTGTCCGCAAGCTTCGTTTTTGCGAGTGGTTCCATCGCTCGTATTCGTAAAGTCATCTGATGACTTTACGAATACTCCGGGAGTATGGTCTTCGTCAATGCTGTGCTGAAAATGGAAAAGGGCCGCGTGAAGCGACCCTTTCCATGAGTTCTGGCCCTGTAAATGGCCGGACCGTCAAAGCGATCCTAGGAAGGTGGGCTTAGAGCGAGGGCTGCCTCGCTTTCATCACCACTTCCATGCCTTTTACGAGGTCTGAAATCTCATTAGACATTGGATCACCTTCCTTTCGTTCTGTTGTCGATGAGAAGAAAGTAGGATGATTCGCCCGCGATGCAAGAAGAAATCCCGACCAAGGTCCCATCATAACTTCCGGGCTACGTGATTCCATCTCCGCGCCGCTGGCAAGACTGCAATGTTTACAATGGTATATTGCCGTATAGCATCGGTGTGCAGCTTCGACATCAAGGCCTGTGGATTAAGCCGGCTCAATGTGCTGCCTTGATAAACGTGCCGTTCTGCAGTTCTCGCATCGCCTGCATGATCTCCTCTCGGGAGTTCATGACGATCGGCCCATGCCAGGCGACCGGCTCTTCGATCGGCTTGCCCGAAACGAGCAGAAAGCGGATGCCTTCGTCGCCGGCCTGCACGGTTACCTCGTCACCGCTGTCGAAGACGACGAGCGTCCGGTTGCCGGACATATCACGGATGTTCAACTCTTCACCGTTGACTTCCTTCTCGACACGGACGCCGAACGGCTTGGAGGCGTCGCGGAACGTGCCGGAGCCTGCGAAGACATAGGCAAAAGCATTGCGGTAGGTGTCGACCGGCAGGCGCTTCTTCTTGCCTGGCGGCACCGAGACATCGAGATAGATCGGTTCGGCTGCCACGCCATCGACCGGGCCTGCTTTGCCCCAGAAGTCGCCGCAGATCACGCGAACGGCCGTGCCGTCGTCATCGACCACAACAGGAATGTCGGCGGATTTGACGTCCTGATAGCGCGGCGCCGTCATCTTCAGAGACGAGGGCAGGTTGGCCCAAAGCTGGAAGCCGTGCATCCGTCCGGCAAAATCGCCCTTCGGCATTTCCTGGTGCATGATGCCGCTTCCGGCCGTCATCCACTGGATGTCGCCTGCGCCCAGCAGACCGCGATTGCCGAGGCTGTCGCCGTGCTCCCCCGTGCCAGCGAGCACATAGGTGATCGTCTCGATGCCGCGGTGCGGATGCCAGGGAAAGCCGCGAATATATTCCGCCGGATTGTCGTTGCGGAAATCGTCCATCATCAGGAACGGATCGGTCATCGACGGATCGCCGAAGCCGAAGACGCGATGCAGCTTCACGCCGGCGCCTTCCATGGTCGGAGTTGCAGTGCTCATATGCTTTACGGGACGGATCGACATGGCATCCTCTCGAAGGTTCAACTTGACCGGAAATATAGCCATCGAGCCGGCCTCTGCGAAACCAGCGGAGGCGGGAACGCACTGTTCACAAAAGAAGATGCGGCATCGCGCAATGTGATCGCGCCAACCGTCAGAAATTTGTCGTCTTCTGCTTGCAAGCCACAACGTGGTTCAGATCTTATTAACCATCAGATTCGACAATTGTCGTCGCGTTTCAGCATTTCTCCCGCCTCCAACGGAGCGGATTCCGGAGTGGAAAGAGCATGTGTCGCTGGGCAGCCTATCGCGGAGACCCCCTCTATCTGGAGGAACTGGTGTCCTCGCCCGCGCACTCCCTGATCGAGCAGTCGCATTGCGCCACCCGGGCCAAGACCCCAACCAATGGCGACGGCTTCGGCATCGCCTGGTATGGCGACCGCCCGGAACCGGGCCGTTATCGCGATACTTTGCCGGCATGGTCCGACTGCAACCTGACGAGCCTTGCGCGGCAGATCCGCTCACCTTTGTTCCTCGCGCATGTCCGCGCCGCGACGGGTGGCGGTACCCGTCGTGACAACTGTCATCCTTTCACCTTCGGCAACTGGTCCTTCATGCACAACGGCCAGATTTCCGGCTTCGAACGGCTGCGCCGCCCTATGGAAGCCATGCTGGATGACGAACTCTTCAACGCCCGCGGCGGGACGACCGATTCCGAACTGATGTTCCTGCTCGCCCTGCAGTTCGGTCTGCAGCAGACGCCGATGGCCGCAATGGCGGAGATGATCCGCTTCGTTGAAGGCCTTGCCGAGAAGCTGCTTGGATCGGTGCTGTTGCGCTACACGGCGGCCTTCTCCGATGGCAAGGCGCTCTACGCGATCCGCTATGCGACCGACCGCAAGGCGCCGACGCTTTACGCCTCACCGCTCGGCAAGGGTTATTGCCTGGTATCGGAACCGCTCAATGACGACGTCGATGCCTGGGCGGAAATCCCGGATGGCAGCGCCGTTACGCTCGGCGACAATGGTCTCGATATCGCACCGTTTCGTCCGGTCCAGGCGGTGGCAAGGACCGGCCCGGTGGCGATCACTGCTTGAGTCTTTCGGCAATCATTGCCGCGAGCCTCGTTGCAACCTCTTCCTTCGCAAGATCCGGCCAGAGCTCGATGCCGCCGTGGGCGACGATCTTCACCCTGTTGCGGACACCGCCCATGATGCCTGTTGCCGGCGAAACATCGTTGGCCACGATGATATCGGCACCCTTGCGATCAAGCTTTGCCCTGGCGTTACTCTCGACATCCTGGGTCTCGGCCGCGAAGCCGATGACCAGTTTTGGCCGCATCGTGTGGTGGCCGACCGTTTTTAGAATATCGGGATTTTCAGTCAGCGCGAGCGTCGGAATGGATTCGCCCGGATGCTTCTTGATCTTCTGGTCGGCGGCTGATGCAACGCGCCAGTCAGCGACGGCCGCAACCATCACGGCAACATCGGCCGGCAGCGCGGCAAGCACGGCATCCCGCATCTGGTCCGCTCGCTCGACATGGATCACCTTGACGCCGACCGGATCCGGAATGGAGACCGGTCCGGAAACGAGCGTCACATCCGCGCCGAGCGTCGCAAGCGCGGCGGCGATCGCGTGCCCTTGGCGGCCAGACGAGCGATTGGCGATGTAGCGCACAGGGTCGATCGGCTCGTGGGTTGGCCCGGAGGTGACGATCGCCCTGCGGCCGGCAAGCGGCTTCGGCCCATCGTGGAGCAACGCTTCCGCGGCGGCGACGATCTCGAGCGGCTCGGCCATCCGCCCCACGCCCGCTTCGCGGCTCTCCGCCATCTCGCCTGGCATGGGTCCGATGAAGTGAATGCGGTCGCCGCGCAGCGTCTCGACATTGCGCTTCGTCGCAGGATGCGCCCACATATGCGGGTTCATGGCGGGTGCCGCAAGCACCGGCCGGTCGGTTGCGAGCAGAACGGTTGAGGCAAGATCGTCCGCAAGCCCGTTCGCCATCTTGGCGAGCAGGTCGGCCGTCGCCGGCGCGATCACGACGAGGTCGCAATCGCGGGCCAGCCGGATATGGCCGACATCCTGCTCGTCCTGCCGCGAGAAGAGGTCGGTGAACACATGGTCGGCCGCAAGCGCGCCGACGGCAAGCGGTGTCACGAATTCCTGCGCGCCTGTTGTCATTAGCGGTCGAACGGACGCGCCCCGCTCTCTGAACCGCCGGATCAGGTCCAGGCTTTTATAGGCCGCGATCCCGCCTGAAATGATGAGGAGGATGCGTTTGCCGCTGAGAACCATGGCTTTTTCCATCGATTATCTGATTGCATTAAACCCTAAGCCTTTGGGGAATAATAAGCAATCGGCAGCGGAAGCGCATCGGTCGCAGTGACAATGCCGCCCTCCCGTGGCATGGAGCGAAGCATGGGGACTATGCGGAGCATCTTGCGCGATCGAGTGTCGGCCAGCGCCGTGGCGCTGTTGTTTGCCTGTCTGCTTTTGATTCAAGCGCTGCTGACCGGGACTGCGCAGGGTGCCACGGCGGCACCCGCCGCCGATCCCTTCGCGATCATTTGTTCCTCAGGTGGACACGGTTCCGTCAATGATGCAGTCCACGGTAATTTGCCGGCGAAGAAGGTGCCGGAATGCCCGTGCGGCACGCTCTGCCGGCTCGCATCGACTGCCATGCCGGCAATTCTCGGCGGCCAGGCGGCCCCTCTTTATGTCGCGGTCGAGACCGCGATCGACACAAAGATCCGGGCGGACGAAGTCGTTTCGCTTGCTTTACGCGGACGGATCGCCGAACCGCGTGCGCCTCCCATCATGGCCTGACGTCGTCGTCGTCCGCCTCCACGCCTGTTGCGCAGAGGTCGATTTTCTTACGTTGGGAGTCCTCCATGTCCGATCTTATTATCGGTCGCGAGAGCGTTGGCGCTTCGGTGCGCTCCGCCTCCGACCTCTACCGCGCCGTCTGGCGTTGGCATTTTTACGCAGGCCTTCTCGTCCTGCCTTTCATGATTACGCTGGCAATCACCGGCGGCCTTTATCTCTTCAAGGATGAGATCGATGCGGCGATCCATTCCGATCTCAGGCGCGTCGCAGTGCAGCCAGGCGTAAACCGCGCGGCACCTACAGCGATGGTGGCTGCCGCCGTTGCTGTCTACCCTGGAACTGCAGTCAAATTCACCGACCCGGCCACGCCCGACGCCGCTGCCGAAATCACCGTCGGCACCGAGGCGGCCGGCAAACTTGCCGTATACATTAATCCCTACACCGCCAAGGTGCTGGGCGCATTGCCGGATCGCGGCACCGTCATGTGGACGATCCGCTATCTTCACAGCCTCAAATATTTCGGAAATTACGCGCGCATGCTGATCGAAATCGTGGCGGGCTGGTCGATCCTGCTGGTTGCCACGGGCATCTATCTGTGGTGGCCGCGGCGGCAGACCGGGGGCGTTTTTTCCGTTCGCGGTACGCCGAAACGCCGGGTCTTTTGGCGGGACACGCACGCCGTGACCGGGATCTTCGTTGGCTTCTTCATCGTCTTTCTGGCGATTACAGGCATGCCTTGGTCCGGGGTCTGGGGCGCCAAGGTCAACGAATGGGCGAACGGCAATAACTTCGGCTATCCCGCCGGCGTCCGCGTCGCCGTACCGATGTCAGACGAGCATCTCGATCACATTGCCAAGACCTCGTGGTCGCTGGAGCAGGCGCAGGTACCGCAGTCTCCCGGGCACGCGCATCATGCACAGCCGATCGGTCTCGACGACGCTGTCGCCACGTTCGACCGTCTTGGCCTGCATCGTGGCTACGCCGTCAACATACCGACCACAGCGGATGGCGTGTTTACCGGGTCGGTCTATCCCGACGATCTCTCGCGGCAGCGGGTCGTGCATCTCGACCAGTATTCCGGAACGCCGCTGATCGACATGAGCTATGCTGACTACGGTCCTCTGGGCAAATCGCTTGAGTGGGGGATCAACACCCATCTCGGCCAGCAATTCGGGCTTGTGAACCAGCTCGTGCTGCTCGCCGCTTGCGTGGCGATCATCCTGCTTGCGGTTTCGGCTGCGATCATGTGGTGGAAGCGGCGCCCGGCGGGCTCGCTCGGCGTCCCGCCTTTGCCTGCTGACAAGCGCGTGTTTCGCGGTCTGATCGCGATACTCGCTGTCGGCGGGGTGATCTTCCCGCTCGTTGGCCTGTCGCTCATCGTTATGCTCGGCCTGGATTGGCTCTACATCAGGTCCAGAAAATTACGATCGATCTGACATCGCTGGGAGGCGGACACGCTCGCGTCCCGTCCAGCCGATAGACAGCAGAAGGGCTGCGGAGGAGAGAATCCGCGGCCTTTCTCACGCACCTCTGATAGCTTGCTCTGTCCTAGAGGTTGCTCATCCCGCCATCGATGACGAGTTCGCTGCCGACGATGTAGGCAGCCTCGTCGGAGGCGAGGAAGATGATGGTCTTGGCAACTTCGCCGGCATCGCCGAACCTGCCGATCGGGATCTGTGACTGGATCTGTGCCGCCATCGCCTTGGAGTCGGCTTCCGACATGCCCAACTTGCCATAGAGCGGTGTCGCGATCGGGCCGGGACTGACCGCGTTGACGCGGATGCCGCGGCCGATCAGTTCGCCAGAGAGCGTCTTTGCAAGCGTCAGCAGCGCGCCCTTGGTCAGGGCGTAGACGCTGGAGTTCGGCATGCCGATATGGGCATTGATCGACGTGTTGAGAACGATCGAAGCCTGCTTCGAAAACAGTGGCAAAAGCGCTTGGATCAGGAAGAACGGGCCCTTGACGTTGATCGCGATCGACTTGTCGAAGGCTTCCTCGCTCCACTGTTCGAGCGGGCCGAATTCGGCGACGCCGGCATTGACGAAGAGAATGTCGAGGTGGCCGAAAACATCCTTGATTGCTGCGGCGACGGCCTTCTGGCCAGCAGCGTTGCCCGCATCCGCCTGTATGACCAACGCCTTGTCGCCAAATTCGGCGCGCGCGGCCTCGATGTTCTTTTCGCTACTGCTGGTGATGGCAACGCGAGCGCCTTCGGCGATGAATTGACGGGCGGTTTCGAGGCCGATGCCGCTGGTGCCGCCGGTGATCAGGGCTGTCTTGTTCTGTAAGCGTGCCATTGTCGTGGGTCCTTGTGTTTCCGTTGGGCGAGCGCATGACGCCGCGATAATCCGCTCTTTTCCGGACGGCCCGTCCAGTCAGAGCGGATAGTCGGGCGCAGCATCAGGTGCGGGTGATTGACGCGCCGCCGTCGACCAGCGAGGCCGTGCCTGTGACGAAGCTCGAGTCGTCGGATGCGAAGTAGAGCACGGAGCGGGCAAGCTCCTCAGGCGCAGCGACACGCTTCAGTGCATGCAGGTTGGTGATGAAGCTCTGCTTGCCTTCGGTATCGTTCATCTCGCGATACATGTCGGTGTCGACAGCACCAGGCAGAACGGCGTTGACGCGCACATTCTTCGCACCGAATTCGGCAGCGAGCGCCTGCGTCAGGCCGATGAGGCCGGACTTGCTGGCGGCATAAGCGGCAACGCCCGGGAAGGCGAAGCTGTAGCCGACGAAAGTCGAGGTGAATATGACCGAGCCGCCGCCGTTCTTCTCCATCTGGCCGATCTGATGTTTGGCAGCCAGGAAGGAGGCTGTCAGGTTGATTGTCAGCGCTTCCGTGAAACCGGCTTCCGAAACACCAGTGCTAGGACCGGCTTCACCAAGGATGCCGGCATTGTTGAAAGCAATGTCGAGCTTGCCGTAGCGATCGACTGCGGTGGCGACCAGCGCCTTGTGATAGTCTTCCGAGACGACGTCGCCGGCAACGGCGACGGCGTCTCCACCGGCTGCCTTGATCTCGGCCACCAGGCTTTCAAGTTCTGCCTGGCGGCGGGCGCCGACCACGACCTTTGCGCCCTCGGCAGCAAAGAGCTTGGCTGTTGCGCGACCGATGCCGGCGCTTGCGCCGGTGACAATGGCGACTTTTCCATTCAAGCGATTCATTGTTCCATCTCCAGTGTTGGGTTGTGGGTGGCGATTGCCGTCCCTTTCGATGGGCAGAAGATGGCATTTTCTTTTCGTTCGGATTAGTCTCCAAATGGTGGAACTCGAATTCGGATTTGCCGAACGATGATCAGGGTTGAGGGAATAACGGCTTTCGTGGCGATTGTTGAATCTGGCTCGGTCAGCGAGGCCGCCCGGCGCCTGCGCCTATCGAAGTCTGTTGTCAGCGAGCGACTGGCGGAGCTTGAAAAATCGCTTGGCGGTGTGCTTCTGCATCGCACCACGCGAAAACTCACCCTGACGGAAGACGGCACGGCCTTTCTGGAGCGTGCGAACCGGATCGTTCAGGAAATCGAGGAAGCCACTGCCGAGATGGCGGTACGTCGCGGCACGCTGTCTGGCCCGTTGCGCATTGCCGCCCCCGTCACCTTCGGGCGCATGCATCTTGGCCCTGCGCTATACCCGTTTCTGGCCGAGCACCCGGAGATCCAGCTTGTGCTCGACATCGACGACCGCCGCGTCGATGTTTCCTCGGAAGGGTATGATGCCGTGGTCCGCCATGGGCCGATCGTCGACTCCCGGCTGGTGGTATGGAAGCTCAGCCGCAGTCGTCGGCTTCTGGTCGCCTCGCCGGATTATCTCGGCCGCCATGGTGTGCCGAAGACCCTTGCCGATCTCGACGGCCATAAAGGTATCTTCTACACCAACCGGGGCGTTGCCGACTGGCGGTTCCAGACCCCGGATGGAGCGATCGTTGTGCGGGCAAGTCAGGTCGTCGGCATGAACAACGGAGACATGATCCGCGATGCCGCGGCCGCCGGTCTCGGAATCGCGCTTCTACCAGCCTTCATCGCTGGGCCTGCGATCAGTGTGGGACAGCTGCAGGAGATCGATGTCGGCTACAGGCCGGAAGCCGAGTTCATCTACATGGCGCATCCGGAGGGGCGCAATCCGTCCGCCAAGCTGCGCGCTGTCGCCGACCACCTGCGCAAGAGCTTCGGCGATCCACCCTATTGGGATCCTGCTGGCTGATCAGATGAGGCTCATCATGTTTGCTGCGACGCGCGAGCGCTGAGCCTTCAGCACCGCAAGGCCGAGACGCGCTACCAGTGGCGGCCCCTCGATCGGCCGGTAGGCCACGCCATCAAGTGCCAGATGGGCGATCGAGGCGGGTACGATCGAGACGCCCAGATCGGCGGCGACAAGATTGACGACCGATGGGATCTGCGGCGCCTCCTGTGTCACGATCAGTTCGAAACCGGCATCGCGACAGCCGCGCACGATGTCGTCATAGAGACTGAGACCAACCGTGCGTGGGAACAGAATGAAAGGCTCGCCGGCAAGCGCCGAGAGCGGCACCTTCTCGTATTTCACGAGCGCGTGGTGCGCCGGCAAAGCGATCAGCATCGGCTCATCGGCCAGTCGTTTCAGCGTGACGTCTTTCGGATCCTCCAGCCCGGGCCTGATGAAGGCAACGTCGATTTCCTGCCGCAGCAGTTTCTCCATCAACCAGTTGCTGTTCATCTCACTCAGCGAAAGGCTGACATCGGGCCACTGTCCGCGAAAGCGACGGATTGTGCCGCTGACCGCCGTGTTGAAGGCAGAGGATGCGGTAAAGCCGAGCGCCAGCCGCCCCGTCTCGCCACGGGTGGCGCGCTGTGCCGCGAGCTTCGCTTTCTCGGCAGCCGCGATGGCAGCCCGTCCTTCCGGGAGGAAGGCATTCCCGGCCTCCGTCAGTTCCGCGCCATGCGGAACGCGATGAAACAGCACGGCACCTACCTCCTTCTCAAGGTCGCGGATTTGCTGGCTGAGCGGCGGCTGGCCGATGCCGAGCTTCGCTGCGGCGCGGGTGAAATTTCCCTCTTCGGCCACGGCCAGGAAATAGCGGATATGGCGCAACTCCATCGGTATCTCCAAAAGCTATGAAGAATGGCACTTTCATATATTGGACAAATGGCGCGCCGCTGGCTAGATCAAAAGGCGTGAAAGGTTGGTGCTCTCATGCAACGCGCCGCAGACAAGCTCTTAGACGTCTCCGAAATCCACCCGCGTCCAAATCTCCAGCTCGTGCGAACGACGGCGGAACCGCAGGACAAACAGTTTCTGCTGCGCGGCACCTCGTCCTATCGGCGCGCCAGCCTTGCACTCTTCCTCTCCGGCTTTGCTACCTTCTCGCTGCTCTATTGCGTGCAGCCGCTGATGCCGATCTTCGCTGCGGACTTCGGAGTGAGCCCGGCGGCGAGCTCACTGTCCTTGTCCCTGTCGACCGGTTTTCTCGCCTTCGCCATCTTCTGTGCGGCGGCTGTCTCCGAAAGCTTCGGCCGCCGCAGCCTGATGTTCGTCTCTCTGCTTGGCGCTTCCCTGTGCACGATCGCCTGCGCCCTCGTGCCGAGTTGGCACGCGCTGCTTGTCATCCGTGCGCTTGAAGGGCTGTTGCTCGGCGGCGTGCCGGCCGTTGCCATGGCCTATCTCTCAGAGGAGATCGATCCCCGTGGTCTTGGCGCCTCGATGGGCCTCTATATTGCGGGGAATGCGTTCGGTGGCATGGCTGGCCGCGTCGTCACCGGCACGCTGGCTGAATTTTTCTCCTGGCGCATTGCGTTGGGTGCGCTCGGCGCGCTCGGCCTTGCTGCGGCAATCGGCTTCTTCCTGCTGCTTCCCGCATCGCGCAATTTTGCGCCGCGCAAGGGTTTTGACGCCCGGTTTCACGTGAGGGCCTGGGCTGGCCATATCAGCAACCCGGCGCTGCCGTTGCTCTTTGCCATCGGCTTTCTCGCCATGGGCACCTTCGTCACGGTCTACAACTACATCGGCTTCCGCCTTGTTCAGCCGCCATACAGCCTCAATCAAACCGAGCTTGGCCTGATCTTCACGGTCTACCTGTTCGGCATCGCCGCCTCGTGGATTGCTGGCATGCTCGGCGACCGCATCGGTCACTTCATCGTTCTTCCGGCCGGCATCGCGGTCGCGGCCTTGGGTGTGGCCGCAACGCTCTCATCCTGTTTGCCGCTGATTGTGTTTGGCATCGTGCTGCTGACGTCAGGCTTCTTCGTCGCTCACTCTGTTGCCAGCGCCCTCGTTGGCCGGCTTGCCCGCGGCACCAAGGGGCACGCTTCCGCGCTCTATCTGCTCTCGTATTACATCGGCTCAAGCGTTGCCGGTTCCGTCGGCGGCTATTTCTGGGGCGCAGACGGCTGGAATGCTGTCGTGATCTTTACGCTGTCACTGCTCGCACTTGGCATGGTGGCGGCGTTTGTCGCCGCAAGGGTGGCGAAACGGTAGCGATCATTTGCGAGAAACCAAAGCCGACTACACGCTTTTCAGCGTGCGCCGTGCCTGCTGCGACGCTGTCATGCCACTGCCGAGATACCAGAAAACAGAGATCAGGATAATCACGCCACCAATGATCGTGGAAAGAGTTGGCGTCTCAGAGAAGGCAAGCCAGACCCAGAGCGGGCCGAGCACGACATCGAGCAATCCGATCAACCCGGCCTCACTCGACGGAATATAGCGGCCCCCGGTCATGAACAGCAGATAGGCGATCCCCGATGTCGTCGACCCGAAAACGGCAAGCACCAGGATTTCCTGCGGGCTTAGCAGTGCATGAGACATCAGAGGCAGGCAGAGCAACACACAGAAGCCGGATCCAAGCGCGTTGACTGGTGCCAGCCGCAGTGCAGGGTAACGTCGTGCTGCCACAAGCAGAATGCTGAAGGTCAGCGTCATCAGCAACGCCAGCGCGTTGCCCGCAATGTCCTGGGGCCTCGCCCCGAAACCTGCAACAATCAGGACGCCGACGAAGGCGATCATACTGGCGATAAGCACGCGCCGACTGATCTTCTCCTTTAGCCAGAGATAGGCGATGGCTGCGGCGACGAAGGGAACGGTCGCATAGATCGCCAGCACGTTGGCGACGGTCGTCAGCTTGAGCGCGCCAATATAGCTGTACATCGAAATGGCGGCCATCAGACCAAACAGCGGATAGAAATAGAGCGGCACCTTGCCGGGCTCGGCACTGATCCGCTTCTTTGCCAAAATGATGATCGACAGCGCCAGTCCACCAAACAGCGAGCGCCATCCGAGCACCGTCCAGACATCGAGGTCAAGCGCCCGGACGAAGAGCCCCGCGGTGCTCCACATGACCGTAGCAATGCTGACGAGGAGCGTACCATAGGTGCGAGGCTGCATGGCGAGGTCCGTTCGTTGGAAGGCAGCGTCGGTTCGACATCCGATCTCTATCAGAGACGTACGACCAGCGATCGATCCGTTGCGCCACGCCACAGCGCAATCCGACAGAAAATGCGTCCGAGACAGGCGCCGCGGACTATCCGAGCCGGATATAGGGAACGTCCTTCCTTGCCACCTCGTCCAACGCCTCGTCATAGCCGGCATCGGCGTAGCGCATGACACCAAGCGCCGTGTCGTTGGTGAGCGCATGGTCGAGCCGCTCGTCGGCGGCCTCGGTACCATCGGCTACGACGGTGACGCCGCAGCTCGTCATGTAGCCGGCATAGCCGCCGCCGCCAGAATGGACGACGACGAGATCGGCCATCGACGAGCAGAGCATCATAGCATCGATCAACGGCCAATCGGCGATCGCGTCGGAGCCGTCTTTCATCCGCTCGGTCATGATGTTCGGATGCGCCATTGCCCCGGCATCGAGATGGTCGCGCGAGAAGGCGACGGGTCCTTTCAACTCACCGCTTGCGACGAGTTCGTTCACCCGGCGGGCGAGTATCGTGCGTTCGCCGTGGCCGAGCCAGGCAATGCGGGCCGGCAGTCCCTCGAAGGGCACATGCTCGCGCGCCAGCCGAATCCAGTTGGTGATGATCTTGTTCTCGGGGAACATTTCGAGCAGCAGATCATCGATCCGGGCGATATCGCCTTCCTCGCCCGACAGTGCCATCCAGCGGAAGGGACCGATTGCCCGCGCAAAGAGCGGCCGCAGATAGGCTTCGGTGAAGATCGGAATGTCAAAGGCGCTGGCGACGCCGCCCTCTTTCGCCTGTGTGCGAATGAGGTTGCCGTTGTCGAAGACCTCGGCGCCCTTCTTCTGGAAGTCCAGCATTGCGGTCACGTGCTGCACGATCGAAGCGCGGCTTGCCGCCATCAACTGTCCCTGGCCGTCGTCGCGCAACTCGCGAACCTGCGCAAGGCTCATGCCCTTCGGCACGTAACCATAGACAAGATCGTGCGCAGACGTCTGGTCGGTGACGATATCGGGCACGATGCCGCGCCGCGCGATCTCGGGATAAATTTCCGCCGCGTTGCCTACGAGGCCGACCGAAAGCGCCCGCTTGTCCTTCACAGCGGCATCGATCATGGCGAGCGCGGCATCGAGATCCGGCGCGATTTCCTGCAGGTAGCCGATCTCCTGCCGCTTCTTCGCGCGCTCCGGATCGATGTCGACGCAGAGGATGGCGGCACCCGCCATGCGGCCAGCGAGCGGCTGCGCGCCGCCCATGCCGCCGAGCCCTGCTGTCAGCGCGAAGCGCCCGAAGAGGTCCCCGCCGAACCGCCGTTCGGCAATGCGCATGAAGATTTCGTAGGTGCCCTGGATGACGCCCTGGCTGCCGATATACTGCCAGGCGCCCGCCGTCAGCCCGCCCCAACAAATCAGCCCCTTCCGCTGCAGCTCGTAGAAGACCTCGGCCTTTGCCCATTGGCCGACGATGTTGCAGTTCGCCATGATGACAAGCGGCGCCTTCGCGTGCGTCTTCACAAGGCCGATCGGCTTGCCAGACTGGATGAGCAGCGTCTGGTCCTCGTCCATTTCGGTCAGTGCCTTGACGATGCCCTTGTGTGCTGCCCAATTGCGCGCGGCCTTGCCGAGCGCGGCGTAGACGATGAGATTGTCAGGATCCTCGCCGACGGAGAGAACGTTTTCCAGAAGCCGCAGCAGAGCCTCCTGCCGCCAACCCTTGGCGCGGAGCTCCGGTCCGCCCGGAATCGGAAATTTCGGATGACGGGGATTGGGCTTCGGCATCTTGGTCGTTCCTCTATCTCTGTCTTTTTGGGTCTCGGGGGCCCATGTTCCTCACTTGGCGGGCAGGGAGCGCACAAAAGCGATGGCGGCCTCCAGGAGACGGCGCCGCATATCGTCATCGCCGTAAATCTCCGCGCCGACCCTGACCCAGCCGTGCATGGCACGGCCACTGGAAATCATCTGCGCGGCGCCGGGCAAGTCGAGCGCCCAGCCGTCGTTGCCTTTGCCGAGGCGGATCAGCATACCGTCCTGTCGGGCGCCGCAGAGGAGATTCCCGTCGAGCAGGAAGGCCAGCCCACCGAACATCGGCTTTTCGCTGAGACCGGACATGGCGCCCAGCTCTTCCCTCAGCAATTCCTCGAGGCCGACGTCCCGCGCCATGATCAGGCCCTTGCCGCGAGCGCGTAGCGGGCAAGCTCGATGCCCATCGCCTTCTCCACCGGGGGGTAGACGGTCGGGTCGAGAACGCTGGCCGACAGCGGAATGATGTTCATCGGCACATGCAGGATGAAGACATGCATGCCGCCCTTCAACTGTCCGACGCTCAGCGGTTCGCCCTCGGGCGAGAGGGTTGTGATGACCGAGGGGAAGGTCGCGATCCGTTTGCCCTCGATGTCGTCGACGGCCATGTATTCGTTCATCACATGCATGGTCACCGCCTTGTCGCCGGAGCCGACCACGATCGTGCCGATGTCGAAGGCTTCCTTGGTATAGACGACGTCCTTCTTGGTGATGATGCCTTCTGCGAGGATGTGGCCGCCGGTGGTCTTACAGATGGCGTCGATCACGGCCGAGCCGCCGACCTTCTCCGCAGCGATGATCGCTTCGCCCAGCGCCAGGGCCATCGAGATACCGCCAAGTGCTGCGTGGGTGCGCACATAGGAGGCGCGTAGCGGATTGCGGCAGCTGGCGATGAAGCCGCCCGACTGGTCGGAGGCCGCGCGCAGGATCGGGGAGATCTTCGCCGTCGCCCCCTTCACGACAAGCTCGATGTAACGGTTCTCGGCGCGGTTGCCGCCGACCGCCGTCTGGATCATCTGTTCCGGCGCGGCCGCCATGCCGATCGAACCCATGTCGCCGGTCGGATGCGCGCGGATATCGCCGACGGCATCGACGACCTTGGTTCCGAGAATGGCGGAGGGCAGCCAGCCGTTCAGCGTTGATGACTTACCGTTCTGGCCGATGATCAGGCCGGACAGTTTCTCGCCGAGTTCGTCCTGCAGCAGCTGCACGGCCTTCACGTAGTCGATGCCCTGCATTTCCCAGGGGGTCGTGGAGGCGGGCGCGCCGATTGCAGCGGCGGTCGCGATCCAGTCGTCGTCCTTCAACTCGTCGATCGATACGAGTTCCGGCTTGCCGACGTTGACCGCGGCATGGCCGAGCATGCGGCCATGATCCGCCCAGCCACCGCCACCGGCGGCGTAGACCGATCCGCCCTTGACGGCAGCTTCGACATCCTTCTCAACGAGTATGCGTCCCATCAGGCATTCTCCTGCTTCAAGCTCTTGTCCATGTCGATGACGGCTTCGAAAAGCACGGCCGCGCCAAGCGCGATGTCATCATTGTCAGCCCATTCGTCAGCGGAGTGGCTGCGTCCCTCCTTGCAGGGCACGAAGATCATGGCGGCAGGTGCGACCTTGGCAATCCAGGCCATGTCGTGGCCGGCGCCCGAGGCCATGCGGCGGTGTTTGGCGCCGACGGTTTCGCACGCCTTTTCAAGCGTTTTTAGCAGTCCGGCGTTGCTCGGCGTCGGATAGTTGTCGGAGACGCGCATCGGGCTCTTGATCGACACTCCGTAAGCGATGGCTAACTTTATGACGTGTTCGTCCAGCCATTCGCAGAAGGCTTCCATGTCGTTGCGAACCTCCGCGCGCCCATCGATCAGCAGGACGACCTTCGAGGGGACGACGTTGGCCGCATTCGGCTCGATCCGGAACTCGCCGACTGTCGCAGCGAAATGCCCCGGTGTCTTCGCGCGGGTGGCTGCGGCATTGCAGATATCGAGAACCAGTTGCGCGGCACCGACCAGTGCATCCGAGCGGCTATCCATCGGCGTCGTCCCGGCATGGTCGGCGCGCCCCTCGACGACAATCTCAATCCGGGTGATCCCGGCAATCGCGGTGACGATGCCGATATCCTTCTTCTCGTTCTCAAGGACCGGGCCCTGCTCGATATGCAGTTCGAGAAAGCCGGCAATATCGGGCCTGTTTTGCTGCTGCAGCACGCCCGGGCGGCCGCCAACCTCGGCAATCGCCTCGGCGAGATCACGTCCATCCGTCACGCGGGAAAGCCAGGCTTGCGGCAGTTGCCCGGTCATTCCCCGGCTGCCGATGCAGGAGACGCCGAAGATGCTGACCTCCTCCGCAAGGAAATCGACGATCTCCAGGTCGTGATCTAGCTCGATGCCCTTATCGCTGAGCGCACGAGCGACCTCAAGTGCGGCCACCACGCCGGCAATGCCGTCGAAGCGACCACCATCAGGCACGGTATCCGAGTGCGAACCGAGCATCATCGTGCCGAGCCCGTCGGTGGCGCCCCGCCGCTTGCCGATCAGATTGCCGGCGGCATCGATCCTTGTCTCAAGGCCAGCCGCCCGCATGCGGGCTTCGATATAGGCGCGCCCCTCGAGAAAGAGCGGCGAGAAGGCGCGACGGGTCCAGGGATGGCCGGGTTCGGTGATCCCCGCCAGGGCGTCGATATCCTCTGCGATACGATCTGGATTGACCGGCAGGTTTCTGCTCATTCTGCGGCTCCAGCGATCACCTGCCTTGGCAGCGGCCGCACAAATTGGCCGGTGCCCGGTTCAGCCAGCACGGTCACGCCATCGGTGATCTTGCTACCGCGCAGATAGGTCGCGGCGACCGTCCAGGGAAGGCGGATACCGTTGTAGGGGCTCCAGCCGACCACGTTGTTGCCGCTGGCCGCCGCGTCATAGACCGTTTCACGCGGCTCGAGCACGACGATATCAGCGTCTTTGCCTGGCGTGAGCGCGCCCTTGACGTGATCGAGGCGGAAATGCTTCGCCGGGTTTTCGGCCATTAGCTTGGCCGCCCAGGTCAGCGGGATGCCGCGCTCGGAGGCCCCCTTGATGAAGAGCGGCACCATCACTTCGAGCCCGGGCCCGCCGGACGCGTTCGCGAGCATGTCAGGATTGGTCTTCCGATTTTCCGACCAGCTGACGTGATCCGTCGAGACCAGCCAGACATTGCCCTCCGCAACCCTGCGCCACAGCGCCTCGACCTCGGCCCGCGGCCGGATCGGCGGATTGATCTTTGCCTTGCCGCCGAGGCGCTTGACGTCGTTTTCCTCGTCCAGCGTCAGATAGTGAATGCAGCACTCGACCGTCGCCTTGAAGCCGTCGCGGCGATAGGCGTGTGCGATGTCATAGCCGCGTCCGAGCGAGCAATGCACCACATGCGACGGGCATCCCGTGTTGGCGCCGGTTTCGAAGATCGTGTGCATCGCCAGCAGTTCGGTGATCGGCGGCCGCGACAGTCCATGTGCCCGCCAATCCGTGATCCCGCTTGCTTTCACGCGCTGCATGTAGGTGCGCACAGCCTCGTCATCCTCGTTGTGGACGCCGGCCGTCAGCCCCGTCGGGGCGATCGCGGCAAAGCATTCGTCCAGCAGGGCAGGGGGAATGCGTGGAAAACGTTTCGGATCCGTGCCGAAGGTCGAGAACTTGAAGGCGGCAACGCCTGCAGCGACCATTTCGGGGACCCGCTTGGCGCCTTCCTCGGGATCGACGGTGCCGTAGAGCGCAAAATCGACCCGCGCCTGCGGGCCGGCATGGGCGATTTTCTTCTTCACGGCTACCGCCGAGCAGACGAGGTTGCCTTCATCGTAGGGCATGTCGACGATCGTCGTCACACCGCCGGCAGCAGCCGAGCGGGTCGACCAGATGAAGTCCTCCTGGTCCTTCTGCGACAGCGAGTGAACCTGGGCGTCGATGGCTCCCGGCAGGATCAATGCCTTGCCGAGGAGATGGCGTTCGCGCGCGGCAGGTGGTACGCCGAGGCCGACTTCCGCAATCTTCCCATCGCGGACGGCGACGTAGCCGACTTCCAGGATGCGCTCCGGCAGAACGACCGTGCCTTGAAGAACGAGATCGAAATCAGCCATGCCGCTTTCTCCGTGGCAACATTGAAGGGATCAGATGGCGACCGGTTCCTGGGTCAGGCGCTGCTCGATGCGCGCCAGCGAGCCGAGCGCAAAGAAATCGTCGAAGGATGCGATCGGCACCTCTTCGATGAGCTTGGACATGAAGGCATCGGAACCAAGCTCTTCCTCGATCGCTTCCACTTCCGCCGACAGCGGCCGGTCGACCGTGTAGAAATCCGCATGCTTGCGAACGACATCGTAGAGCATTCCGCCGACGCCCTTCGGCTTGTCGCCGAGGATGTCCACGGCCTGTGCCGAAAGCAGCGCTTCAAGCGCGGCAAGGCGCATCAGGGCGCGCATCTGGCGTTCGAAACGCTCGATCACCAGCGGCAGGAACGCCGCCTCGTCCTCGAGGCCGGCCGCAACCACCAGCGACTGCGCCGAAACCGGGTTCGACATCGACAGCACGCGGGAAAAGATTTCGCCGGCCAGCTTGATGATCGGGCCGAAACCGGTGGCAATACGGCCGGGCGGCACGAGATTGACCGGCAGGTCGCGGCGCTGGCCGTTACCGAGCAGGACGCAGCGGTTGAAAGCGTTGCGGGCGGCGTGCGCCATGCAGAGAGCCGCCGATTCCAGCAGGATCGTCACATCGAGCGGAAGAGAGCCGCCTGAGGTCATGACCCGGCCCTCGACGACGACAGGGTTGTCATCGGAGCGTCCGGTGGCTGCCAGGATCTTGTGGCCTGTCGTCAGCAGGTTCTCGATGACGGCACCGAAGACCTGCGCGATCATCCGCAGGCTCAATGGGTCCTGAACGTGGGTTTTGACTGGCCATTGCCAAGCGTCTGATGCATTGCAGAGCCAGGAGCCGATCAAGGCCTCCCGGGAGGTGCCGACATGTCGGACAGAAAGCCACGGATCGCGGGAAGCGCCGAGTGCACCTGAAGCCATCATGCCGGAGGCCAGCAGCACGCGAATCGAAGCCGCAGCATTACGGGTTGCGTCCGCTGCCGCGGCAAAGCTCACGGCGTTGACGCTGAGCGAGGCCAGGCTGTCGCGCGGGGCCATCGTAAAGGGCTTCATGCCGGCAGCGGCGAAGGCGTCGGCAGCCTGCATGCGCTTGCCGCGGTGAACGGCTTCCCCGACTCCCGTCAGCACCGCGCCGATCTGTCCCATCAGGCCGATATCGGCGCAGCCAATGGAGCCGGTACGGCGGACGACCGGAATGATATCCGCCTCAAGCATCTGCATATAAGCATTGACGAGTTCAGGCGTGCAGCCGACTTGCCCCGTCAGCGCGGTATTGATGCGGATGGCCATCGCGTTGCGCACGACCGAGCATGAAAATGGCGTACCGGTGCCGAAGTGATGCGCCCGCACCAGCCCGAGATTGAAGGCGTCGAGATCCTCGGGAGACCACTCGACATCCTTCATGGCGCCGACGCCGGTGGTCGCGCCGTAGACTGGCATTCCAGTCTTGATCGCATCCTCGACGATCCCGCGCGCGATCTCGACGCGGGCCATGCCGGTTGCTGAAGCTGAAAGCGCCGCCTTTCCCGATCCGATCCTCACCATCTCGGCAAAGCTGAGCGGTTGCCCGGAAAGTTCGATGCGGGGGCGTTCATGCTTCATCTGCCATATCTCCTTGAAAAGTGAGACTATGCGACGGCGCTACTTGATGGGATATCCCAAATATCGAACACAGCATGCATTGCTGCGATGGATCAGGTCACCACCCAGGCAATATAAAGAAGGGTGAGCGCGATAATCCAGAGGGCCAACCGACCGGAGCGATTGTGGCGCGCTTCGGATTTGCCGATCGCATCGGCCGTTTCCGCGTCGAATCGCAATCCGTGCTCGCTCATCTGCAGCAGTTGATGGTGGAACTTCTCGGTCTTGGCGGCAATTTCAGGCGCCGCTTCGGCGAGCTTGACCGCCGCCTTCAACCCGTCCTTGAGATCGGTGACGATCCGCTTCGGGCCAAGATTGTTGCGGATCCAATCGCCGACGACGGGTTCGGACGCCTTCCACATGTTGAAGCGTGGATTGAGCATGCGCGACACGCCTTCGACCACCACCATGGTCTTCTGCAACATGACCAGTTCCGGTCGCGTCGCCATGTCGAAGAGTTCGGTTACCTCGAACAAGAGCGTCAGCAGCTTGCCCATCGAGATGGTTTCAGCGGGCTGGCCATGGATCGGCTCACCGATCGCGCGGATTGCCTGCGCGAAGCTCTCGACATTGTGGTGGCCCGGCACGTAGCCTGCCTCGAAGTGGACTTCCGCGACTCTGATATAGTCGCGGGTGATGAAGCCAAAGAGGATTTCGGCCAGGAAGCGGCGTTCCTTTTTCCCCAGTCGTCCGACGATCCCCATGTCGACCGCGACGATATCGCCATGCTCGTCGACAAAAAGGTTCCCGGGATGCATGTCGGCGTGGAAGAAGCCATCGCGCAGCGTGTGGCGAAGAAACGACTGGATCAGCGTGTCGGCGAGCACATTGAGATCGTGGCCGGCGGCGCGCAGGCCCTCGACATCAGACATCTTCACGCCGTCGATCCACTCCATGGTGATCACGTCGCGGCCGGTGCGTTCCCAATCGACCTTCGGCACACGGAAGCCTGGGTCTTTCTCGGTATTCTCTGCAATCTCGGAAAGGGCTGCCGCCTCAAGGCGGAGGTCCATTTCGACCTTGGTCGTCTGCTCCAAGGTCTTCGTGACCTCCACCGGCCTCAGCCGCCGGCTTGAAGGCATGAAGCGTTCCTGCATGTGAGCGACGAGATACATCGCCTCGATATCATGCGAGAAGCGTTGACGTACGCCGGGGCGAACGACTTTGACGGCAACCTTCTTGCGTCCAGCAGGCGTATCGACCTCGGCCGCGTGCACCTGGGCAATCGACGCCGCTGCAATTGGGTCGCCGAAGCTCGCGTAAAGCTCCTCGATCGGGCGACCGAGAGACCCAGAAATGCTCGCCTTGGCGGCTGCGAGCGGAAAGAACGCCATGCGATCCTGAAGCTGCGACAGATCATCGGCGAACTCGACGCCAACAACATCCGGGCGCGTTGCCAGGAACTGCCCGATCTTCACATAGGAAGGGCCGAGCCTTTCAACGGCTTGCGCCAGTCGGTCACTGCGCTTCTTCGATTTCGAACGATTGCGCGCGAAGACACCGACAAACGACTTGGCAAGCCCGATCGAGGGCGGAAGATCTTCCGACGGCAGGGCCGAAATCACGCCTTCGCGCACGAGAATCCAGCCGACGCGCCAGAGCCGGAAATATGCTCCCAGAGTGCTCATGCCGGATTGCCTGCCTGCGAAAGCGAGCGGGTGAACGGTGTACCTAGAACCATGCCTCAGAGCTTCCAGCCGGAATGGAGGGCTGCGATGCCGCCGGTATAGTTGGTGAAGCTCACGCGCGAGAAGCCGGCTTTGCGGATCATTTCGGCGAAGTTCTCTTGGTTGGGGAACTTGCGGATCGATTCGACGAGATACTGATAGGGCTCGGCCTCGCCGGTGATCGCCTTGCCGAATTTCGGAATGGCATTGAAGGACCAGCTGTCATAGATGCGGTCGAGCAGCGGCATGTCGACTTCGGAAAATTCAAGCACGAGCAGCCGGCCGCCGCGCTTTAGCACGCGATAGGCTTCGCTGAGGGCCACGTCGATGCGCGGCACGTTGCGGATGCCGAAAGCGATCGTATAGGCATCGAAGCTGTTCGGCTCGAACGGCAAGTCCTCGGCGTTCGCCTCGACGAAAGTCAGGTTGTCGGAGAGCTTCTTCTTGGCGGCGCGCTCGGCGCCGACGGCAAGCATCGAGCCGTTGATGTCGAGCACGGTCGCATGCGCCTGCCGGTTGGAGGCCTCGACGATACGAAATGCGATGTCTCCTGTGCCGCCGGCAACGTCGAGAACCTTGTAGCCGGGCTCCTTGCGCGGGTTCAGCGCCGCAATCATCGCGTCCTTCCAGACGCGGTGCATGCCGACCGACATGACGTCGTTCATGATGTCGTAGCGCTTGGCGACCTTGTGGAAGACCTCGTTGACGAGACCCTGCTTTTCACCATCCGCCACTTCGCGGAAGCCGTAGGATGTTTCCATGCCGCCTTCGGCGGAGGTACGGCTTTCTGACATCGAAATACTCCATCTATCTGAAATCGGCGCGGCGACCATAGCGAACGGACGCGCGCGGCGCTATCTGTGGGCCACGGTCAAAGCCGCGGCACCTTGGCGCTATAGCGCACAACGCCCGTGGTTGAAACATGTTAGATATAGATGGGTTAAGATGCCGGAATTGCCAGAAGTCGAAACCGTCAGACGCGGGCTTGCCCCTGCCATGGAAGGCGCGCGGATCGCGCGCCTGGAGTTGCGCCGTAAGGACCTGCGGTTTCCTTTTCCTGATGGCTTGGAGGCGCGTGCGACCGGCCGCAATATCGTTGCGCTGGGCCGTCGCGCCAAGTATCTGCTGATCGACCTCGACGATGGCACGACGATCATCTCGCATCTTGGCATGTCCGGCTCCTTCCGCATCGAGGCGGGGCCTCTTTCCGATGCGCCGGGCGAATTTCATCATCCGCGCTCGAAGGACGAAAAGCACGATCACGCGATCTTCCATCTGGAAGGCCCGAAAGGCATCAGCCGTGTCATCTATAATGACCCGCGCCGCTTCGGCTTCATGGATGTGGCGCAGCGCTCCGAGCTTGACCTCAATCCCTTCCTCTTCGGTCTCGGGCCTGAGCCGACCGGCAACGAACTCAGTGCCGCCTATCTGGCGGAACGCTTCAAGGATAAGGCGCAGCCGCTGAAGAGCGCGCTGCTCGATCAGAAGAATATTGCCGGGCTCGGCAACATCTATGTCTGCGAGGCGTTGTGGCGTGCGCACCTGCGCCCGACGCGGGCTGCGGCGACTGTCGTCACCAAGACCGGCAAGCCAACCAAGCAGATGGATCTCCTCGTCTCCTCGATCCGCGATGTCATCGCCGATGCCATCAAGGCCGGCGGGTCGTCGCTGCGCGATCATATCCAGACCGACGGCTCGCTTGGTTATTTCCAGCACTCCTTCTCGGTCTATGATCGCGAAAGTCTACCTTGCCGCACGCCCGGCTGCAGCGGTACGGTCGCACGCATCGTCCAGGCAGGGCGCTCGACCTTCTATTGCCCTGCCTGTCAAAAATAATGGGAGGATTGTCCATGGCCTATGAAACGCTGATCGTCGAAACCCGCGGCGCGGTCGGGTTGATCACCTTGAATCGCCCGCAGGCGCTGAACGCGCTGAATTCGACGGTGCTGAAGGAGCTTCTGCAGGCCTACGAAGCCTTTCAGGCCGACGATGCCGTCGGCGCCATGGTGCTGACGGGTTCCGACCGCGCATTCGCCGCCGGCGCCGACATCAAGGAAATGCAGCCGCTCAGCTATGTCGATGTCTATAGCCGCGACCTGATGAGCGGCTGGGACGACGTTGCAAAGGTGCGCAAGCCTGTGATCGCGGCCGTCAGCGGTTTTGCGCTCGGCGGCGGCTGCGAGCTTGCCATGATGTGTGACATTATCATCGCCTCGGAAACCGCCAAGTTCGGCCAGCCCGAAATCACGCTCGGCGTCATCCCCGGCATGGGTGGCTCACAGCGACTGACGCGCGCCGTCGGCAGATATAAGGCCATGGATCTGATCCTGACAGGCCGCATGATGGACGCTGCCGAAGCCGAGCGCGCAGGACTCGTTTCGCGTGTGGTGGCGCCCGAGCGGCTGCTGGACGAGGCACTGGAGGCGGCCGCCAAGATTGCCTCGCTGTCGCGTCCGTCCGTGCTGATGGCAAAGGAGGCGGTAAACCGCGCGCTCGAGACAACATTGGATGAAGGTCTGCGCTTCGAGCGCCGCCTTTTCCATAGCCTGTTTTCGACCGAAGATCAGAAAGAGGGGATGACGGCTTTCATCGAAAAGCGTAAGCCTGCCTTCAAGAACCGCTGAGCCTTGGAGAAAGGCGGCGTTTCCTCGAAAATGCGCGTTGACGTGGGTCGGCTTTAGGGTTATATGCCCGCCCACGGTTCGGGAAGCCACTCCGGTTTTCCGATTATGCTCCCGCATTGCTGTATGAAGTGGCCGCAAGGCCCGCGGTGATGACGGAGTTTGTTCGAATTCTTAGAGAGGCATCCATGGCCAATACAACTTCGGCGAAAAAAGCGACCCGCAAGATCGCCCGCCGTACCGACGTCAATAAGGCTCGTCGCTCGCGCGTTCGTACTTTCGTTCGCAAGGTCGAAGAGGCAATCGCATCTGGTGATGCTGCCAAGGCAAAGGAAGCTTTCCTCGCCGCGCAGCCGGAACTGGCTCGCGCCGCAAGCAAGGGCGTGCTGCACTCCAACACGGCTTCCCGCAAGGTTTCGCGCCTGGCAGCTCGTGTGAAGGCTCTGTCGGTTTCTGTGACCGCATAATCTTTCGTTAATAAGCCTATCATTATGATTAGCCCGGCAACTTTGTCGGGCTTTTTCGATTCTGCCGACTGGCTTCCGTATGGTTAATTCGGCGACGATTTCATGTCGAGCGTATGACACGAAAAAAGCAATAAAAACAAATACTTGTTGTAGGATACTTCAGGTGCGCCCGACTCGGGGCCCACAATCTGCGGTCTGAGCAGAGTCAAGAAGCTTTTTTATTTTTTTCTTTTTATGCGTGTCAAAAATGCCGGCGAGGGGAATCTCCTTGATTCAAAAGCGATTCTTTTTTGACACCGATGTGACGCTCAAAAACTGCCCCCCGAGTCAACGGGCCGCTCTTAATTTTGCGTAAAATTCATCGTTGATTCCCGCATTCGATCCTGCCTAAATGCCGATCAACAAGGGGTCCAGACATCACCTGTGAAGGCTTGGTCTGAAACTGCCACGTCGGCGGGGCGTTGAACCTGTGCCACTTGTTACGGAGAGTTTAAGTCTCCGGTTTTTCACGCACTTGAGCATTTTTGACCGCGACGTGGCTGTCGCGGAACGGTGATGTTTTGTGTGTTGGTTGCACGCGTTGCGTGAAACCGGAATGGGGAAGAGAAGTCGTGGCAGGACGATTGGACGCCGGTGTTACGAGGAACGGCATCCAGTCCGAGGGAATGCAGTCGAACCGCATGATGCGGGCTCGCGCTTTCCCGGGAGCATCCTGTGAGTGGGGCAGTATTTGAGTGAACCGGCAGGCGAGTGGCTCATGAGGGTGCTACTTTCTAGCCATAGCGGGGAAATAATCGGGCGACGAAACAAAGTCGGCCGACGAATGGAAGGCGGCATG